>CAINGT010000028.1 GCA_903848655.1 uncultured Sphingomonadales bacterium | reverse complement strand
TTGTTTTCGCGTGATTTATTGCGAGCCGCAGGCCACCGAAGGTAAAAACCGGTTCCCACTTTTTACCTTCGGTGGCCTGCGGCTCGCATCACGCTCTAATTATACACAGGTTCCATCTATGAATTTCGAGCGTCATTAATTCATTACACTGGCCCCGGAATTCGCTGTCCCCAAAATTCGCCGCAGCATCGACGCCGCCTTCGCCAAATCGCTCGCGCCGATCAGGGGCTGATCAGCACGGTGTGCGACACGGCAAGGGGTTTGGCCACTTGCTGCGCCAATTGGCGGTCAAAATCAGCCTCGGCCGCAGCGACAATCTGGCCAAGCCTGTCCGGATCGACGAACGCATCGGCCGATCCGGCATCGCGCTGCGCGGCGTGGACCAGCACATCGGCGAGTTCGGGGTGGGCCGGCAGCGTGACGTGCGCCTTGACCGCCTTCAGCCGGGCAAAGCTGGCGCGATAGTCGGCGACAATGCCCGGATAGCTGCGGTTGCCGACCAGAATGTTGCCCGCGACCGAAATGCTCCCCAAAAACACCACGCGCAGCGTGCGGCCATGATCGCGCACCGTCATCAGCCATGTGGTGCAGCCGCGCGTATGGCCGGGGGTCATCAAGGCGGTCAACCGGATCGTGCCGACGCGCAGCACTTGCCCATTGCGCACCACGCCATCGACGGTGACCGGGGGGAATGTCACCACGCCGTAATCCATGTCGCCATGCTGCCGCCCGGCTTGCAGCGCCGCACGATCCCCCGCGCTCGCCCACAGCCGGGCACCGCTATCACGCTTGATCTGCGCAAACCCGGCGGCATGGTCGTAATGCGCATGGCTGTTGATCAGCACTTTGATATCGCCAAGGCGAAACCCCAGGCTTTGGATATTGCGCTCGATCAGCGACGCATTGCTTGCCAGCGTGCCATCGAGCAGCACCGCGCCGTGGTCCGAAGGGATCAAATAAGCGGCCAGCCCCGCGGTGCCGACATAATAGATATTGCCCACGATGCGAAATGGCGCAACCGGGCGGCTCCACGCGGGTTCATTGTACGGCACCGCCGCCGGGGCCGCCAAGGCGCTGCCCGCCATGAACAGCGTTGCACAGCCACCGGCAAGCGCGCACAAGATTCGACAGGGTCTGCGGTGGTAATGCATAGCGTCTGTCCTGACACTCTTAACTTCAAGGCGATTCCGCCCAGCGAGACGCCCGCGTACGCGGGCGTCAGTCGTTCAAGTCGGCCATGAGGTCGGCCACGCTATCAAAGCGCGTGACTTTGCCCGCCTGAATGTCGCGCATAGCCGCCTGCGTTTCGGCATTGGGTATGCGAAGATCGAAAGGCAGAGCCTTATCGGCGGCAACACGGACGAGCAGCAAACGGATTGCGTCGGACACCGACAGGCCCATGCCCGAAAGCACGGCAGTTGCCTCCTTCTTCAATTCCGATTCCACGCGGGCGCGTACAACTTCGGCAGCAGCCATCATTCGTCCCTTTATCAATCAGTAGCCACATTGTAGCTACGCAGTGTAAATGGGGGATTAAATTCATTGGGTCAACCCTTCCGTACCATCCAGCAGCACGTGCAGCACATTAGCACGTAGCAGGACAAATAGGACATTGAGCCGGGGCCGTGCAGCCCATGCCCGCGCGACCTATAGCGGGGGCGGCATCTGTTGCCCCAATTCCATTGATGCCCATGCCCGCATCTAGAGCATGATGCGATAAGAAAGAATCGCATCATGCTCTAAGAGTCTTTGTTTTCGCATGATTTTTTGCGAAAAACCGGTGCCCACTTTTTCGCATCATGCTCTATTGTCCCGCTGCCCCCAGCAGTGAACGTGGTTCCGCCGCCGCAGGCAGACGACCCTGCCAAGGATTTGCTGTGATGCGTGCCATTGAAACAGCGGGCCGCTTCAAGCGTGACTATAAGCGCGAGCTGAAAACAGACCCCGAGCTGGCGAAAAAGCTCACTCCCATAATCGAGCTGCTGGCAGCCGATGCGGAGTTGCCGGAAAGGCTATCCGATCACTCCTTGCAGGGGGATTGGAAGGG
The DNA here is from genome assembly GCA_903848655.1 of uncultured Sphingomonadales bacterium. GTDB lineage: Bacteria > Pseudomonadota > Alphaproteobacteria > Sphingomonadales > Sphingomonadaceae > Novosphingobium. The sequence goes on along the minus strand of CAINGT010000028.1, from coordinate 34,997 downwards.
CTTCCGCGACTGCCATGTTAAACCCGACCTCGTGTTGATCCATGCTAAGCAGGAAGGCGTGTTGAGCTTGGCGCGATTGGGATCGCATAGCGAGATTTTTGGTTAGCATCAGACCGCCCATACCCCAGGGGGATTACTGTACCGCTTTGCTTAACCCCTTTCTTACTGGCTAAGCACCTGCGATACTTCAGCGTGCATTTTTGGGGAAAAAGCAACGTGCAATCGTAATTCGTACTTCGGCGGGAGTAGAGGAGGAATAACGGCCTATAGATCAGCGGGGCTGACAGACCACCCTATGTTGGCAAGCGAAGCCGATTTTCAGACTATGGCCGCCAATCCATCTCGGCTGACGATGGACAGCAACCGTATCGCTGTCCCGCCGGGCCATTTGACGCCGCGCTCCCATTCGGCAATAATAAGCGACTTTCAGGGCCAAGAGAATTCCGAGGCCAAAGAATTCCGGGGCCGGAATACGCAATTCACTCCAGACCAAAGCGCGCATATGGCGTCTGGATCGCGGCGAATTGCCAGAATGTCGTGTATGTTGCACTTTGCCCGTGCAACCACCCATCTGGCGCTCAAATCCGCGCGAGTTGGCCCCTGCGCCCCACAACGGCAGCGGCGCAACTTGTTCAACGACAGCCTACACCCCTCGCGCGAAGGCTATTGGGTCTGGCGTGCCCCGAGTAGTCGCATGGTCCACATCGCAACGATCACCCGCCGCCCGCTAACCTCGCGGTGGTGGACATTGTCAATTGGATATACTGTTGTTGGAATTCCCTCTGTCCTCGGAAATTCCATGCGGGTGGCTTAGTGGGTGGCGATCCATTCGCGCAATGCGGCGTTGATGCGGGTTTGCCATCCGGCACCGGTGGCGCGGAAATGGGCCAGGACATCGTGATCGATGCGCAAGGCAACTTGCTGTTTGGTTGAACCGGGCGGGCGGCCACGACGGATGACGGTTTCGCCGATCTTGAACGTGGCCTTGTCAAACCATTCGTCGGTCAGTTCGGGCGCATCATCGGAATCAACCCAATCGGGATTGGTATCGGCGTTGTTCACGGGCGTTGGCCTTTCGCATCGAAATGATGTGGCGGTCCGCGCCACGCGGGGTCCAAACCAGCACGACCATGCGCGCCACCAACAAGCCGACGGTGATCGTGCGCGGTTCGCCATAATCAACCCGATCATCGGCGAATTCAAAAACCGGCCCGGCGAACACTGCGGCGGCATCGGCGAAATCCAGCCCCCGGTTGGCGAGAGTGGCGGCGCGCTTGGCAGGGTCGTAAGTGATCCGCAGAGGATTTATGTAGATGCGGAAATGCGGCGCGTCAAGATAAATGGAGATGCGGAAATTATTTTAGACGGTCGAGCGCGGCTTCTTCAGCTTCGGCACGGGCCGCGAGCGTGGGACTATCCCCGCGCGTGCGGGGGCGACTCAGTTCGGGGCGCATTACGCGTTTCTGATTGCGGTTTCGATCCACGCCCCCGTGCGGGCGCGACTCGCGCCAGCGCAACACCCGCACAGCGCCGCTTCAGCCACTTGGCCAAAACATCCGGATCGCTCGCCACGCCGTCGTGCCGCAGAACTTTGCCCTCGCCATCAACCACACAGATGTGCGTGGTCTTGTCACTAACATCCAATCCGACATACAGTGTCATTGGTCACCCTCCTCGTTTGGAGCGCTCATGCGACTCCGTGCCAACAAGGTGGGTGGCTACTGCAATTACGCAATGTCCTCGGAATTGTTGTGCCTCGTTGCAGGACTGGTTTGGACGCCAATTTCCTACAATAAGCCAATGCTTTATGCCACTTCCGCCAACCAGTCAGGTGCCCCTCGGTGAATAAGACGGGCTAGGTCGCCTGTTGAAACAGGTCGAGGATATCGAATCTAAGGATCAGACCGAACTCAGAGCCGCATATGTGGCGATACGAGAATGGGGGAATGCTCGGAACGAAACAATCCATCAGTTTGTGAAGGTAACTGATCAGAACAACGAGATCAGTGGAAACGGACGGCTTAAGCAATCCAAAGATGTGGCTCACAGGGGTATCCTACTTATGCGGAGAGTTTCGGCTCTCGTCCGCAAACACAACAAATGGGCAGTCGCAGCCTAGCCAGTCAAATTAGAACATAAACGGAACGATTGACACTTGATCGACCTGATATATGGGAGATAAAGTTAAGCCAGTGTCAGCCCGTGTGGGGTGGCCCAGACTAGGAAGGTTTTGAAGTTTGACCTTAGAGGCCTCGAAATATCCTACTCATTACATGGACAAAATTGGAAAGTCGCTGCGACCGGTCCGCCCATTTGCTACAGCTTTGGATCTGTTTGCGGGTTGCGGTGGTTTGGCCTTGGGTTTTGAGGCCGCAGGTTTTGAAACCATCGGCTACGAGATGAATAGCGACTGCTGCGATACATATAACAAAAACTTGTCAGGGAAATGTGAAGAGGCCACGCTCTCCCCAGCCACTCAGTTCCCCGCCGCTGACATCGTAGTCGGAGGCCCTCCTTGCCAACCATTTAGCGTCGGTGGCAATCAGATGGGGCTTAAGGATACAAGGGATGGCTTCCCGGCCTTCATCTCGGCCGTTGAGCAAGTTCGACCGAGGTTATGGCTCTTCGAAAATGTTCGAGGAATTCTCTATAAAAATAAATGGTATTTAGAAGAGATTATCACCAGCCTTGAGGACCTCGGATATCAGGTTGATTTTCGACTTCTAAACGCATCTCATTACGGTGTTCCCCAAAACAGGGAGCGAATGATTGTGGTTGGGCACAAGGGCGGTTTTAGGTTTCCTAACCCGATCAACAGGCTGGTTACAGCGGGGGATGCGCTGGGGACAATGGCCACTGCGGAACCCGAAGGGTCCAAGTTTCTGACCAAGAGCCAAGATCTTTATATCGAAAAATATGAACGGGCTTCGAAATGCGTTAATCCAAGGGATTTGAATTTACATAAACCTTCTCGGACCTTGACTTGCCGCAATTTAGCAGGGGCAACGGGAGATATGCTAAGGGTCCGACTTTCAGACGGAAGACGTCGTCGTATTTTAGTTAGGGAAGCGGCTAGGCTCCAATCGTTCCCAGACTGGTATGAGTTTTCCGGTGGTGAAACGAGCCAGTTTTACCAAATCGGCAACGCCGTGGCGCCGGTCTTTGCCAATGCTTTAGCCCAAGCGTGTGCGGAGTATCTCTGCGGCAAAGTGTCGAATTCCAATATAGAGCCTACACGTCTTCAAACACAGGGTGTTTTGAATTTTTGAATGGAGGATAGAGCGGGTGACTTCAATTGAGCAGCTGGTTGATGAAGCAATCCACATCCTAGGATCGGTTGGCGTTCCAACAGATGTCAGCCCCCGCCGCAAAATCAAAATGGCAAAGGCCTTCATCTCGGTATGTGGGCTTAAACCCGGCTCTCATTGGTCTGACATTATTCTGAAAGACCGGAGCCATCAGCCACGATCACGGGATATCATCAGATGGATGAATGAGCATCTCGGCGAAAAGATTTCATCGGGTTCATATGACGACATTCGTCGAAAGGACTTACTCCATGCGGTTGAGGTTGGGATTGTCCTAAAATCTGCCGGTAATGAAGCTGCTGCGACCAATGACGGCACCCGTGGTTACACCATAAACCCTGAGTTCGCCGATCTAATTAAAGCATTTGGCACCCATAAATGGCGTTTGGAACTTGAAAAGTTTAATGAAGGCCGAGAACTCCTCGCTGAACAGTTAAGACAACGTCGACAGATGCTGATGATGCCAGTGAAGGTCAACAATGAAGAAATAAAACTTGGGCCCGGTGATCATAATGAAATTCAGAAGGCTATAATCGAGGAATTTTTTCCTCGATTTGGGTACTCTTCAGAAATCTTGTATGTAGGCGATACCGAGGACAAGGGCCTATATATGAATAATGAAGCAATTCAAAGCCTTGGATTTTTTGAACTTAGCCATGATAAACTACCCGATGTACTCGCTTATTCGACGGAGAAAAATTGGGTGTTTGTTGTTGAGGCGGTCCACTCAGCCAACCCGATCGATTCATTGAGGAAAATGACCATTGAGAGGTTGGCGGCAAATTGTACGGCGGACTTGGTCTTCGTTACTGCCTTTTTGAATAGGGCGGGATTTAGGAAATTTGCTGCCCAGATCGCATGGGAAACTGAAGTTTGGATAGCCGAAGAGCCTGACCACATGATACACTTTAATGGCGATAAGTTTCTCGGTCCTCATTCCCCTTCATAGGCCCCTGGGGCCGCATAGTGTCGGCCCTAAGATCTTCGTAAAAGTAAGTGTCAGAGGCTGGGGACAGATTTCGCTAGGCTAGGAATTCCGGGGCCAGTAGGAATTCCGGGGAATTCCGGGGCCAGTATACGTAATTCACCGCAGACCAAGGCGCGCATATGGCGTCCGGATCGCGGCGAATTGCCAGAAAGTGGCGGATCTCCCTCTTTGCCCGCGCAACCACCTATCTGGCGCTCAAATCAGTGCGAGTTGGACTCTGCGCCCCACAACGGCGGCGGCGCGTTGCAGTGTTTCGATCGTGACATTGCCGTTGGCGGGGTCAAGCACGCGGTCGACCTGGGTTCGGCTGGTGTGCATCAGCGCTGCCAATCGCTTTTTGCTCAACTTGCGCTCGCGCATGGCTTCGGCGAGTTGCCATGCGATGACTTCCTTGATGGCTTGGGCCTGGAATTCCGCAAGGACCCGGGCTTCATCGAGGACACTGTCGAGCGTTGGGCCACGGTGTTTGTTATCAGCCATTTTCAACCTCTTTCTGCCGCTTGCGGGCCGGTTCCAGAAAGTCATAGGCCCGCAAGCCCCCGAGCGATCACGCCACCTGCAGGGTCGGGATTGCGGCCAATTGGTCAGCCATTGCGGCAGTGTTCACGTGCAAATCGTAGGCAAGTTGCATCTTCGCCCAAGATTCTGGCGTCGTTCCAGTCAATTTGGCGAAACGCAGTGCCAGAGCGGAATGCGATTAGATTGAATCGCATTCCGCTCTAGAGTCTTTGTTTTCGCGTGATTTATTGCGAAAAACCGGTTCCCACTTTTTCGCATCACGCTCTAGACCGGTCGTCACCGGCTGCTTTCCGCACAGAACGTCATGAAGCGTCTGGCGCGAAATACCGAGCAGACGGGCAATTTCAGTCTTGGACTTGCCAAGCGCGGGAATAACGTCCTCACGCAGAACTTCGCCGGGGTGCACCGGGCGCATCATTCGCTTCATGGTCCGCTCCTTTCCATCACCCCTGCTTCAACAGCGCCCGCAAATAGTGCCCGGTATGGCTGGCGGGGTTTTTGGCGATGGCTTCGGGGGTGCCTTCGGCGATCAGTTCGCCGCCTCGGATGCCGCCTTCGGGGCCCATGTCGATCACCCAGTCGGCGGTTTTGATGACATCGAGGTTGTGTTCGATCACCACCACCGAATTGCCCTGTTCGACCAGGCGGTGCAGCACTTCGAGCAGTTTGCGCACGTCTTCGAAATGCAGCCCGGTGGTGGGTTCATCGAGGATGTAGAGCGTCTGGCCGGTGGAGCGGCGGGCGAGTTCTTTGGCGAGTTTCACGCGCTGGGCTTCGCCGCCCGACAGTGTGGTGGCCTGCTGGCCGACTTTGACATAGCCCAGCCCGACTTCGGCGAGCATGTGCATCCGATCGCGGATCGGCGGGACCGCCTTGAAGAATTCGACCGCGTCTTCGATGGTCATGTCGAGCACGTCGGCGATGGAATGGCCCTTGAACTTTACCTCCAGCGTTTCGCGGTTATAGCGCCGCCCGCCGCACTGTTCGCAGGTGACATAGACATCGGGCAGAAAGTGCATTTCGATCTTGATCAGCCCGTCGCCCTGGCACGCCTCACACCGCCCGCCTTTGACGTTAAAGCTGAACCGGCCGGGTTTGTACCCGCGCGCGGCGGATTCGGGCAGCCCGGCAAACCAGTCGCGGATCAGCGTGAACGATCCGGTATAAGTCGCAGGGTTTGAGCGCGGGGTGCGGCCGATGGGGGACTGGTCGATCTCGATCACTTTGTCGCAATGTTCCAGACCGGTGATCGCATCGTGCGGCCCGGCGATCACGCGCGCGCCGTTGAGCAGCCGCGATGCGCCCGCCTGCAACGTATCGATGACGAGCGAGGATTTGCCCGACCCGGACACGCCAGTCACGCAGACGAACAGGCCGAGCGGCACGCGCGCGGTCACATCGCGCAGATTGTTGGCGCGCGCGCCTTTGACCGTGATCGCCAGGCCATTGCCCTTGCGCCGTTTGCGCGGCACGTCGATGCGGCGGGTGCCATTGAGGTATTGCCCGGTCAGGCTGGCGGGGCTGGCGAGAATATCGGCCAGCGTGCCTTGCGCGACGATTTCGCCGCCGTGCACGCCCGCGCCCGGCCCCAGATCGACGATATGATCGGCGCTGCGGATCGCGTCTTCATCGTGTTCGACCACGATCACCGTATTGCCCAGATCGCGCAAGCGTTTGAGCGTGGCGAGCAAGCGGTCGTTGTCGCGCTGGTGCAGCCCGATCGAGGGTTCATCGAGCACATAGAGCACGCCCGACAGCCCCGAACCGATCTGGCTGGCGAGCCGGATACGCTGACTTTCCCCGCCCGACAGCGTGCCCGAGGTGCGGTCGAGATTAAGGTAATCGAGCCCGACATTGTTGAGAAAGCCGACGCGTTCGTTGATTTCTTTGAGGATTGCGCGCGCGATCTGGCTTTGCTGCGGCGTCAACTGCGCATCGAGCGCGCCAAACCACGCGGCGGCGGCGGCGACCGACAGATGCGTGACCGCCGAAATATCCTCCCCCGCCACGCGCACGGCGAGTGCTTCGGGTTTCAGCCGCGCGCCGTGGCACGTTTCGCACGGTTGCGCAGTCTGGTATTTGTCCAGCTCTTCCTTGATCCACGCGCTGTCGGTCTGGAGCAGGCGGCGGTTGAGATTGCCGATCACGCCTTCGAACGCTTTTTCGACGGTATAGGTCTTGCGCCCGTCGATGAAGGTCAGCGGCACGGCTTTGCCGCCGGTGCCATAAAGGATCACCAGCTTGATTTCGCCGGGCAATGTGTCCCACGGCATATCGAGCTTGAAACCGAAATGCGCCGCTAGGCTGGCGAGCACTTGCATGTAATACGGGCTGGGCGGGTTTGATTTGGCCCACGGCACGATAGCGCCCTGTTTGAGCGACAAGTGCTCATTGGGCACGACCAATTGCGGATCGAACAACAGCTTTTCGCCCAGCCCGTCGCACGCGGGGCACGCGCCTTGTGGGGCGTTGAACGAAAACAGCCGTGGCTCGATGCTTTCGATGGTAAAGCCGCTGACCGGGCAGGCGAACTTTTCGGAAAACACGATGCGGTTGGGCGGCAGGCCTGCGCCTTTGAGGTTTTTGCCGCGCGTTTTGGCGTCATCCTCGCGCCCCGGGACCACGCCTTCGACCAGATCGATATAGGCCAGCCCGTCGGCGAGTTTCAGCGCCTGTTCAAAGCTGTCGGCCAGCCGGCTTTCGATCCCTGCGCGCACCGCGATGCGGTCAACCACCACTTCGATCGTATGCTTCAGCTTTTTGTCGAGCGCGGGCGCGGATTCGATCTCGTGAAATTCGCCGTTGATGCGCACACGGGTATAGCCCGCTTTTTGCCATTCGGCCAATTCCTTGCGATATTCGCCTTTGCGACCGCGCACCACCGGGGCAAGCAGATAGGCGCGCGTGCCTTCGGGCAGCGCCATCACCCGGTCCACCATCTGGCTGACCGTTTGCGCGGTGATCGGCAGCCCGGTCGCGGGCGAATAGGGCACGCCCACGCGCGCCCACAGCAGCCGCATATAGTCATAGATTTCGGTCACCGTGGCGACGGTCGAGCGCGGATTGCGGCTGGTGGTTTTTTGCTCGATGGAAATCGCTGGCGACAGCCCGTCGATATGTTCGACATCGGGCTTTTGCATCATTTCCAAAAACTGCCGCGCATAAGCCGACAGGCTTTCAACATAGCGCCGCTGCCCTTCGGCATAGATCGTATCAAACGCCAGACTCGATTTGCCCGACCCCGACAGTCCGGTAATCACGATCAACGCATCGCGCGGCAGATCGATATCAAAGCCTTTGAGATTGTGTTCGCGCGCACCGCGCACGGATAGGACATTGAGCGCCATGCCGGTTCGTGTTCCAGATCTGTTCGATTCACGCAAGCCGCGTGATGGTGCCCTTGCGCTATCGGTGCGCTGCGGGGCAAGCAGGAATTGGGGCATGGGGCGTTTCGGTGGCGGTGCGCGGGGGCTATGCGCAAGCCGCGCTGGAGAACGTCACCGCGCTAGAGCGTGATTAGAAAAGGTGGGAACCGGTTTTTACCTTCGGTGGCCTGCGGCTCGCAATAAATCACGCGAAAACAAAGACTCCAGAGCGGAATGCGATTCAATCTAATCGCATTCCGCTCTAGAAACATGTTGGCCAAAGCAAAGCCTGGTGAATCAGCGGATGCCGAACCCCGCGAGCAGCCATCACCCCGCGCTCGCCCAGCCCGCAAACCGCCGTTCCACCCAGCGCAACACCAATTCGATCAGCAAGGCGATCAGCGCGATGACGAAAATGCCCGCGACCACCACGTCGGTTACCAGCATTTGCGACGCGGATTGGACCATAAAGCCCAGCCCGCGTGTGGCTGCGACCAGTTCGGCGGCGACCAGCGTGGACCAGCCGACGCCGAGCGCGATTCGCAGGCCGGTCAGGATGTCGGGTAGCGCGCTGGGGAAGATGACCAGCCACGCGATCTGGTCGCGGCTGGCACCCAACGATTGCGCCGCGCGGATGCGGTTGGGATCGACACGGCGCACGCCGCTGGCGGTGGCGATGGCCAGCGGGGCGAAAATCGCGAGATAGATCAGCAGGATCTTGGTCAATTCGCCAATCCCGAACCAGATCACCATCAGCGGCAGATAGGCCAGCGGCGGCACCGGGCGGTAAAACTCGATCAGCGGGTCGATGGCGGCGTTGATCCGGGGATAGAGCCCCATCGCCATCCCGACCGGCACGGCAGTGATGACCGCGAACAGCATCGCCAGCCCTACCCGCGCCAGGCTTGCCCCGGTGTGCTGGAGCAGCGTTGCCCCGACAAAGCCGTGCTGGGCCAGATCGATCAGCCGCAGTGCCACATCACCCGGCCCGGGCAAGAACAGCGGCGTGATCAGCCCGCTGGCGGTTGCGCCCCACCAGATCGCGAACACCGCGCCCAGCGACAATGCGGTGGCGGCACCGTGGCCGCTGGCGCGATCAGCCGACATCGATCGCATCCTCTGCGGCATTGGCGAGGATCGCGCTGGACAAGTCATCGCGCATCGCCAGAAAATCAGGATCGGCCTTGATCGTGCGCACCGGTTCTCCAGCGATAAAGCGGCGGGCAAACCCGGTGTCATAGCGCTGGACGATGCGCCCGGGGCGCGGGCTGAGCAGCACGAGCCGGGTGGACAGGAACAGCGCCTCTTCGATGCTGTGGGTGATCAGGAAGATGCCTTTGCCGCTGGTCTGCCACAGATTGAGCACCAGCATCTGCATCCGTTCGCGCGTCAATTCGTCAAGCGCGCCCAAAGGTTCGTCCATCAGCAGAAAATCCGGTTTGACCGCCAGCGCGCGGGCAAGGCCAACGCGTTGGCGCATCCCGCCCGACATTTCGTGGATGGCATGGCTGGCACAGCCTGCCAGCCCCACTTGCGCCAGCATATCACGCGCCGCCGCGCGCCGCTCTGCTTGCGCCACCCCGCGCATCTGCAAGCCGAACGCCACATTGTCTTCGGCGGACAGCCACGGCATCAGCGCATCGTCCTGAAACACCACCGCGCGGTCGGTGCCGGGGCCAGACACCGGCACGCCATCGACCGTGACCGCCCCGCCGCTGGGTTTCAGGAAACCCGCCATCAGGCCAAGCAGCGTGGATTTTCCACAGCCCGACGCGCCGAGCGCAACCACGATTTCGCCCGACGCCACGGCCAGCGACACATCGGCCAGCGCCGCCACCGGGCCACGCTTGCTGCGATAGGTAAGGCTGACGCGATCAACCGACAGTGTGGGCATCGTGCTGGTCCTGTGCCACCCGGCGCACGGCGGCGGGATAAAGAAACGGGCGGTAATCGATCAGCACGCGGTCCACTTTGCCCTGCGCTTTGAGGAACGCGGCGGTCTGTGCCAGCGCCGTGGCCAAGCCGCCGCCAAGCAGCGCGGGCGAGGCCTGTTCCGCAGCGGTGGGGTAATCGTTGCTGGCGAGCAAATTCGGCACGTCTTCGGCGCGCGATCCGGTGATTGCGGCAATGGCGCGCACCTCTCGCGACCTAGCGGTCCAGCGCGCGCCTTCACGGCGGTAGGTATCTTGCGCCGCAAGCGTGACGCGCACGAACCCATCGACCACCGCGCGATTGGCCGCGGCGAAATCGCGCCGCACGACCCAGACATCGAATGTCGGCGCACCCCATGCGGCCACTTGGTCTGATCCGGCCAGCACAGTGCCCTGCGCCTTAAGCGCGCTGAGCGCCGGTTCCCACACATAGGCGGCATCGATATCGCCCCGCGTCCACGCTGCGATGATCTGGGGCGGCGGCAGGTTGAACACTTGCACCCGCGCGGGATCGACGCCCCAGTGGTTCAGCGCCGCCAGCAGGCTGTAATGCGATGTGGAAACGAACGGCACCGCCACTTTGCGACCGACCAGATCGGCAGGCGCGGCAATACCCGCAGCATTGCGCACCACCAGCGACTCGCTGCGGCCAAGCCGCGAGGCGAGCGCAACTGTCGTGATCGGCAATTGCCGCGTTGCCGCCACGGCGAGCGGACTGGACCCAAGATTGCCGAAATCGATATCGCCCGCCGCCAGCGCGGTGATGACATCGGTGCCGCTGTCAAATTTGCGCCAGATTACCGGTTTGCCGAGCGCTCGTTCGTACAGACCATCCGCTTGCGCCAGCTTGGTCGGATCGACCCCGGTCTGATAGCCAATAACGACAGCATCGCGCGGCGGGCCGACAAACCAGCGCGCCGCACCGACCCCTCCCGCGCCCAGCATGACAATCAGCAGTAGAACGCGCGCCGTGATCGACATGACATCTCAAGCCAGAGCGTGACGAAAAGCGGGCAGAGGAAGCACACGAATGATCGCCACGACAGATATTGTCAACATGGCCGCCCCCGATCGTGCCGTGGTGAACGCGACGTCTGCCCAGTTCGCAGGCTGGTTCGCGTCCGTAGATTGCAGGCACTCGCTACCACACCAGCGCGCGTTTGCGCGGTTCGCCCAGCCAGTGCGATTCGACTCCCCACACGCGCGCGATCACGGCGCTATCGAGCGCATGGTCGGGAATACCGGCGGCAGCCACGCTGCCACGGTGCAGCACGACGACATGATCGGCGTGGTTCATGGCCTGCGCCAGATCGTGCAGCACCAGCACGACGCCTTTGCCGGCGTCGGCCAGATGCCGGAAATGCGTGAGCAGCGCGCGGGCATGGCCAAGGTCGAGGTTGGCGAGCGGTTCGTCGGCGAGGATCCAGTCGGGCTCGCCCGCCAGCAGCCGCGCCAGCAATGCCCGCGCGCGTTCGCCGCCCGACAGCGTGCCGACCGGGCGCTCCGCCAGCGGGTTCAGCGCCATGGCGGTCAGGGCGTTGGCCACTGCGCGGTCATCGGTTTCGCGCGCGGTGCGGTGTGGCAGGCGGCCGAGGCGGACGAGCGTTGCCACTGTCAGATTCCACGCCACGTCATGCCCCTGCGGCAGAAAGCCGATGGCGCGCGCGCGGGCTTGCGGAGGGAGCGTGGACAGGGCGCGGTCCCCCAGCGAAACATTGCCCGCGATCAGCCCGGCGAGCGCAGCCAGCAGCGTCGATTTGCCCGCGCCATTGGGGCCGACAATAGCGGTTACGCGGCCCGGGCGCAGCTCCACACTGACACCGTGCAGGCGGCCTGCCACGGTCAGCGCGTGGGCGCGCAGCATCAGGCGATCCCGCGCCGCAGCCGCAGCAGCAGCGCGAGGAAAAACGGCGAACCGATCAGGCTGAGCGCGATTCCCAGCCGCAATTCGCCGCCGGTCAGCGGCCATGCGCGGCACAGGCTATCGGCCACCAGCACCAGCAGCGCGCCGCCCAGCGCGCTGGGCACGATCAGCGCACCGGGGCGGTGATCGGTCAACGGGCGCAGCACATGCGGCACGATCAGCCCGACAAACCCGATGATCCCCGCCACGGCCACCCCGGCCCCGACCACCAGCCCCAGCCCGATTACCATGCGCGCCTGCAACCGCGCCGGTTCCACCCCCAATGACCGCGCCGCCGCATCACCCAGTGTCAGCGCATCGAGCGCGGGGCCGCCACGCGCCAGCAGCACAATGCCGATCAGCGTCGGCGGCGCGGCGATCAGTACGTCGTGCCAACTGCGGTTTTCCAACGAACCCATCAGCCAGGTGACGATTTCGCTCAAGGCAAAGGGATTGGGCGACAGGCTGATAACCAGACTGGTCAGCGCCCCGGCGAGGCTGGCCAGCATCATGCCCGCCAGCGTGAACAGCGTGATCGCGCGCCCGATGCCGCCCGCGCCAGCGCCGCCCGCGATCAGCGCGAGCAGCGCCATCGCCACCATCGCACCCGCCAGCGCGCAAGCGGGCAAGGCCCAGCCATCCCCCGCCACCCCGCTGGCGAGCGCCAGCACCGCGCCGAGCGCCGCCAGCGGCGCAATCCCGAACAGCCCCGGATCGGCGAGCGGATTGCGCAAATAGCCCTGCATCGCCGCCCCGCCCGCACCCAACCCGCCGCCGATCACCAGCGCCAGCACCGCGCGCGGCGCGCGCAGTTCGAACAGGATCGGCAAGGCATTGCGCACCGGCGGGGCAAAGGGCGCAATCCACACCGCCCCGGCCAGCAGTGACAGCGGCACTGCCACGATCAGCGCGGTGCACAGCATGATCCACCAGCGCAAGGCCATCAGGATTTGCTCCCCATCAGCGCGCGGCGAATGCGCGCCAATTGCGCCACGGCGGGGATGATCGTCGGCCCGCCGCACGAAATCAACCCCGTGGGCAGCGCCACGTGCGCAGTATTGCTCAGCGCGCGCAATGCCGGGTGGTGCAGCATCCGATCATCGCCCACGGTCAGAATCACGCGCGGCGGTGCTGCCAGCAGGCGTTCGATCGGATAGATATCGGCCTGACCATAACCCTGCCGCGCCGGGCTGTTGGCAAAGCCGGTCCGCGTCAGCAAATCGCCGATCAGCGTATCGCGCCCCGCGACCATGCCGCCCCATTCCCACAGCACGGCATCGATTTGCGCCGTGCCGTGCGCAGGCGCGGCGGCGATCAGCGCTGCGTCGATGCGCCGGATCAGCGCTTCGCCACGATCAGCGTGCCCCGCCAGCGCGGCCAGACGGCGGATATCGCGCCGCGCGTCATCGAGATTGCGCTGCGTGCCAAACAGTTCCAGCCGAAGCCCGAGCGCGCGATAGGCACGCACAGTGGCGGGCGCGACAAAGGCCCCATCGACCACCACATCGGGGTGCAGCATCAGCACCGCTTCGAGCGTGCCGCGTGTCGTGGCGTAGCGCGCGGCGACCGCGGGCGGCAACGAACTGGTGGCGGGGTCGTGGCTATAGGCTGACAGCGCCACGATTTGCGCGGGATCGGCCACTTCGGTCAGGATCGCATCGCTGCACGGGTTGAGCGACACGATGCGCGGGGCCGCCCGCAAGGGGCCCGCCAGCACCGCCGCCAGCGCAAGGCCGATGCACCAGCAGCGCCCGGTGCTGCGCGTCACAAACGGACCCGGATGCCGCCGAACAGGCCGCGCCCCGTGGTGCCATATGCCGCGGTGGTGGCGTGATGATCGTTGAACAGATTTTCGACGCGGGCATAGAATTCGATGAAGTTGCCGAGCGGCAGGCTCGCGCGCAACGTCGTCACTTCGCCCGCGCCCAGCCGCACGGTATTGGCACCATCATCCCAACTCGCCGATTGCGCGCGCAGATCCAGCCCCAGCACAATGCCTTTGAACGGTGATGTCCAGTCGATGGCCGTGGTCAGCGCATGACGCGGGCGGCGGCGCAGATCTTTGCCCAGATTGGCGCTGCCCGGCGTGCGACTGGTTGCGCTGCCGTAACTGTATAGTGCCGAAAACCGCCACTTGGTCGATGGTACCAGCGCGGCTTCAAGCTCGATCCCTTGCGCGCGGGTCTGGCCGATATTGGCAAAGCGGGTCGTGGGCCGGGCGATCAGATTGCGCGTGTCGCGGTGATAGAGCGAAGCTGCCAGCCGCACCCGGCCATCATCGCCCGAATAGTCCACCCCCGCGTCATAGCTTTCGCCGGTTTCCGGGCGCAGCGCCGGATTGCCATAAGCCGAATAGAGTTGATAGAGCGTCGGGGACTTGAACGCTTGGGCAAAGCTGGTGCGCAACCGCAGACCTTCGCGCACGGTCACGCTGGCATTGGCGTTATAGCTGGTGTGGCTGCCGAACGCGCTGTGATGGTCAAGCCGCGCCCCGGCGGCGAGCGTCACGCCATGGCCATACCAGCTTATCACCCCATGCCCGCTGGCGATGCGCGCGCGGTGTTCGCGATCAAAGCTGCTGGAATAGCCGATCCATTCGCCATCAGCGCCGAAATTGGCAATGAACCCGGCGGGCAGCGTGATTGCGCCGATCAGATCGGCGCGTTGCGACCGGCCCAGCCAAGTCGCCACCACCGCGCCCCCGGCATTACCCACATCGTACACCCGGCGCGTGCTGGCCAGCGCATAGCCTGCATCGAGTGTGACCGCACCGCGTTCGTAATGCGCCCCGGTTCGCCCAGAAAACTGTTCGGTTTCAGCCCCTTGCACGGTATTGCCTGCCAGTTCAAAGGGTAATGGAAAGGCATTGCCGCCCGCTTTGTTATCAGCAAAGCGCGCTACCGCGACCAGCGACAGATCATCGGTCAGGCCATAGCGCGCGCGCCCGCCAAACCGCCACTGGTGAAACCCGCCCGGCATATTCTCTTTGCGGCCGGGAATGTCATCCGAGGCGGTATAGCCGGTGTTCAGCGCCAGCGCATAGCGATCCTTGCGCACCCCGGTGGCACCATTGACGGCAAACGTCCCCCGGCTGCCCACTTCGCCCGAAGCCACTACGCCTTTGGTTTCGGGCGTGGTGATGGCGATCACCCCGCCAATGGCTCCGCTGCCCCAAACGACCGAATCCGCCCCACGCAACACATCGACGCGATCAATCCCCAGCCCGGTCAGCGTGCCGAAATCAAAACCGCTGCCGATCCCGGCGACATCCTGCATCCGCACCCCGTCGATCATGACGAGCACGTCATCAACCCCGGCCCCGCGCAAATGCAGCCCGGTATAGGCCCCCGCTGCGCCATAGCGTTCCCATGTCGCGCCGGGGATCGCCGCCAGCACGCGCGTAAAATCGGCCCCGCCGATGCGATTGAGATCATCGGGGGTCAACACCGTAACCGGCTGGGCAACTTTGTCCGCCGACAGCTTTGTTCCGGTCGCCACTGTGGTTTCCGCCACCGGATTGACATCGGCTGCGGGCCGCGCCTCTTCGGGCGGGGGATAGTCATCGGCGGCTGGCGCAGCGGGCGGCGCTTGGGCCGCAACGACCGGTGCGGCGGGTGCCAGCACCGCGATAGCCAGCAGCAAGCTTGCGCGCGTCATGCCGACGCTCAACCCGGCCATACCTCGCTCCCTCCGCCGTGCTGAAACCGGCCAGTCCGCCCGGTCTGCGCCCCATCTCCGGGTGGATGGGGCTTGCGCCCGATAGCCCGGCCTGCGCGCACCGACAAGCCCGCACCCCGCTCGGATGATCGCTTCATCGCTATATGATATTGCGAACTGTTATCATAAATTCCTTTCAGCAGGGTGTTTTAACGCCTTGCAATCGCTTTTCCACGGGATTAGGGACCGGCCACTCCTCCGGCCTTCGCCCTGTCATGCGGGACTCATGCGCGGGAATGGCCGGGACCGTCGCTATCCGGTACCGGCGGGTCAAAAGTTCTCGTTCAGTCCCGCAGCTTCGGGAAAGGACCGTATTCGCATGGCTCGCAAGAAAATCGCGCTGATCGGCGCCGGCAATATCGGCGGCACGCTCGCGCATCTCGCTGCGCAAGCCGAACTGGGCGATATCGTCCTGTTCGATGTGGTCGAAGGCGTGCCGCAGGGCAAAGCGCTCGATCTGGCGCAATGCGGCCCGGTCGAAGGGTTTGACGCCACGATCACCGGCACGAATGATTATCACGACATTGCCGGGGCCGATGTCATTATCGTGACCGCCGGGGTGGCGCGCAAGCCGGGGATGAGCCGCGATGATCTGCTCGGCATCAATCTGAAGGTGATGAAAGCGGTGGGCGAAGGGATCAAGACCCACGCGCCCGATGCTTTCGTGATCTGCATTACCAATCCCTTGGATGCCATGGTCTGGGCTTTGCGCGAATTTTCCGGCCTGCCGACGCACAAAGTGGTGGGCATGGCGGGCGTGCTCGATTCGGCGCGGTTTTCGACTTTCCTCGCGTGGGAATTCGGCGTGTCGGTGCGCGATGTCAGCTCGTTCGTGCTCGGCGGCCATGGTGACACGATGGTGCCAGTGGTGGGCTATTCGACCGTCGCGGGCATTCCGGTTACCGACCTTGTCACGCTGGGTGTGACCACGCAAGACCGCATCGATGCCATCGTGCAGCGCACGCGCGGCGGCGGCGGCGAAATCGTTGGCCTGCTCAAGACCGGATCGGCGTTTTACGCCCCCGCCGCGTCGGGAATCGCGATGGCCAAAGCCTATCTGGGCGACCAGAAGCGCGTGCTGCCCGCTGCCGCCTATGTCGATGGCGCGTATGGCGTCGATGGGCTCTATGTCGGCGTGCCGGTGGTGATCGGCGCGGGCGGCGTGGAAAAAGTCATCGAAATCAGCCTCGACGATGCGGCCAAGGCCAACCTGCAAGTTTCGGTCAACGAAGTGCGCGGGCTGCTGGCGGCGTGCAAGGCCATCGATCCCGCGCTCGGCTGATCGCCATTCACCCCCCGGTCATGGGGCGGCGCTATCGCGGGTATTTGCCCTTAAGGCCATGGCGCAAGGGTATTTTACCGGTGCTGTGGCAGGATCGCGCGGTGTTGCCAGGGCCAAGGAGTTGAGACAATGGGTCACGAATTGCACGAATTTGCGCTCGATCCGGCGCAAGAAGGCCCGCAGCCCGGCCCGAGCTGGGCCTCGCCGCGTTGGCCGGTGACCGATGCGGCGGCAGGCGATGATCTGACCCGCGCGCTCGATCCGCTGGCGCTCAAGCTCGATATTGCCAAAGCGCTCGGCAAGACCGGCCCGCGCCTTGACGAAGCCGCGCTCGAACAGGCGGCGGCCGATGCGGTGCGCGCGATGCTGCTGATCCACATGTACCGCGTGCGCGGACATCTGACCGCCGATCTCGATCCGCTCGGGCTGGTGCGGCAGGATATTCCCGCCGACTTGTCGCCCGAATACCACGGCTTTACCGGCGCGGCGCTCGACCGCAAAGTCTGGCTTGGCGGTGTGCTGGGGTTGCAATGGGCCACCCCACGCGAAATCGTGGCGATCCTGCGGCGCAACTATTGCGGCAAAATCGCGTTTGAATTCATGCACATCGCCGATGTGGACGAACGCAAGTTCATTCAGGACCGGATCGAAGGCGGCGACAAAGCGATCGATTTCACCCCCAACGGCAAAAAGGCTATTCTGGGCGCGGTGATCCGGGGTGAACAATACGAAAAATTCCTTGGCCGCAAATATGTCGGCACCAAGCGCTTCGGGCTCGATGGCGGCGAATCGATGATTCCCGCGCTCGAAGCGGTGATCAAATATGGCGGCCAATTGGGCGTGCGCGAAATCATCTATGGCATGGCGCATCGCGGGCGGCTGAACATTCTCGCCAATGTCATGGCCAAGCCTTATCGTGTGATCTTCCACGAATTTTCGGGCGGCAGCGCCAATCCCGAAGATGTCGGCGGGTCGGGCGATGTCAAATACCACTTGGGCACGTCAACCGACCGCGAATTTGACGGCATCAAAGTGCATATGAGCCTGCAACCCAACCCTTCGCACCTCGAAACGGTCGATCCGGTGGTGCTGGGCAAAGCGCGCGCGCAACAAGTGTTTCGCGACGACATCGGGCCGGGCAAGCACAAACAAGTGCTGCCGGTGCTGATCCACGGCGATGCCGCGTTTGCCGGGCAGGGCATCGTGTGGGAATGTTTCGGTTTTTCCGGGGTCAAAGGTTACAACACCGGCGGCTGCATCCATTTCATCATCAACAACCAGATCGGCTTTACCACCAGCCCGCAGTTTTCGCGCGGATCGCCCTATCCGTCAGACGTTGCCAAAGGGGTGCAGGCACCGATCATCCACATTAACGGCGATGACCCCGAAGCGGTGACGTTCGCGTGCAAGATGGCGATCGATTACCGCCAGAAATTCGGGCGCGATATTGTCATCGACATGTGGTGCTATCGCCGCTTTGGCCACAATGAAGGCGATGAGCCGAGCTTTACCCAGCCGCTGATGTACGCCAAAATTCGCCAGCATCCGCCTGTCAGCGCGATCTATGCCGAACGGCTGGTGGCGCAAGGCGTGATCGACGCGCATTGGAAGGGTGAAAGCGAGGACCGCTTCGTCGCCACGCTCGAAGCCGAATTCGACGCCGCCAAAAGCTACAAGGCGAACGAGGCCGATTGGTTTGGCGGGCGCTGGAGCGGGCTGAACAAACCCGCCGACCCGGTTACCGCGCGGCGCAATGTGCCGACCGGGATCGATGCCAAGCGGTTTGACAGCCTTGGCCGGGTGCTCACGACGATACCCGACGGGCTGACCGTGCACAAGACGCTGGGCCGCGTGATCGATGCCAAGCGCGAAATGTTCCGCACCGGGCAGGGGTTCGACTGGGCCACCGGTGAAGCGCTGGCCTTCGGCAGTCTGGCGACCGAAGGGTTCAATGTGCGCCTGTCGGGGCAGGATTCGGGGCGCGGCACATTCAGCCAGCGCCACGCGGTGTGGGTCGATCAGACCGACGAACACAAATATGTGCCGCTCGCCACGCTGCCGCATGGCCGGTTCGAAGTTCACGACAGCCCGCTGTCCGAATATGGCGTGCTGGGGTTCGAATATGGCTATGCCAGCGCCGACCCCAAGACGCTGGTGCTGTGGGAAGCGCAATTCGGCGATTTTGCCAATGGCGCGCAGATCGTGATCGACCAATATATCGCCGCGTCAGAGGCGAAGTGGTTGCGCGCCAACGGGCTCGTGCTGCTGCTGCCACATGGCTACGAAGGGCAAGGGCCGGAACATTCCTCGGCGCGGCTCGAACGGTTTTTGCAACTCTGCGCCGAAGACAATATCCAGGTGTGCAATATCACCACCCCGGCCAACTATTTCCACGTCTTGCGCCGCCAGATGCACCGCCCGTTCCGCAAGCCGCTGGTGATCATGACCCCCAAAAGCCTGTTGCGCCACCCGCTCGCCAAATCGGTGGCGGGCGATTTCGTGGGCGAAGGGCATTTCAAGCGGATCGTGTCGGACACCAATGGGGCCGCCGATGAAGCGACGCGCAAAGTCATCTTGTGCAGCGGCAAAGTCGCCTATGACCTGATCGAGGCGCGCGACCAGCAAGGCTTTGCCGATGTGCAGATCATCCGGCTGGAACAGCTTTATCCGTTCCCCGGCGAACCGCTCGCCATCCGGCTGAAGCGAATGCCCAACCTCGAAGATGTGGTGTGGTGTCAGGAAGAACCCCGCAACGCCGGGGCCTGGTCGTTTGTCGAACCACTGATCGAAGACGCCTTGCGCGCGGCGGGCAGCAAGGCGCTGCGTCCGCGCTATGCCGGGCGCGGCGCGGGGGCATCGCCCGCCACGGGCCTCGCCAAACGCCATGCCAGCGAACAGGCGGCGCTGATTGCGCACGCGCTCGCGCTGTCGGTGCGCGGCGAAATCCGCCGCCGCAAACAGGCCTGACGGTCGCGCTGCGATCATTATCCGAAGGAAAGTCGCGATCATGTCCATCGAAGTCAAAGTCCCGACGCTCGGCGAAAGCGTCAGCGAAGCGACCGTCGGCCAGTGGCTGAAACAGCCGGGCCAAGCGGTCGCGCTCGACGAGCCGATTGCCAGTCTGGAAACCGACAAAGTCGCGGTCGAAGTCTCGGCCCCGGCAGCGGGCATCATGGGGGCCTTGCTGGTCAAAGAGGGTGACACCGTGGCAGTCGGCGCGCTGCTCGCGCTGATCGAAACATCGGGCGTGGTCGCAGCCCCCGCGCCCGCCCCCGCCCCCGCAGCGCCTCCGGCGGCACCAGTCCCCGCGCCCGCACCCATCGCCGCCCCGACACCCGCCGCCGCGCCGCCCCCGGCGGCTGCGAAATCCGCCCCCGACCATGACGCCATCGCGCTGTCGCCATCGGTGCGCCGCGCGGTGCTCGAATATGGCATCGACCCCGCCACGGTCACCGGCACCGGCGCGGGCGGGCGGCTGACCAAAGAAGACGTGCTCGCCGCCGCCCAAGCCAAAGCGGCGCAACCCGCGCCTGCAACCGCGCCGGTTTCCGCCGCACCGCCTGCGGGCCGCGCCGAAGAACGCGTCAAAATGACCCGGCTGCGCCAGACAATCGCCAAGCGGCTCAAAAGCGCGCAAGACACCGCCGCGCTGCTGACCACATTCAACGATGTCGATATGTCGGCGGTGATCGCCGCGCGCGACAAATTCAAGGATGCGTTCGACAAAAAGCACGGCATCAAGCTGGGCTTCATGTCATTCTTTGCCAAAGCCGCGTGTCTGGCGCTCAAGGACATTCCCGCGGTCAACGCGCGGATCGAAGGCGATGAAATCGTCTATCACGACTATGTCGATATCTCGATTGCGGTATCGGCCCCCAACGGCTTGGTCGTGCCGGTGGTGCGCAATGTGGACAAGCTATCGTTTGCCGGGATCGAAGCGGCCATCGCCGCCTTTGGCAAAAAGGCGCGCGATGGGGCACTGACAATGGACGACATGAAAGGCGGCACGTTCACCATTTCGAACGGCGGCGTGTTCGGCGGCCTGATGTCCACCCCGATCATCAACCCGCCACAATCCGCCGTGCTCGGCCTGCACCGCATCGAAGACCGCCCGGTGGTGCGCCAGGGCCAGATCGTGATCCGCCCGATGATGTATATCGCGCTATCCTACGACCACCGCCTGATCGACGGCCGCGAAGCCGTCACCGCGCTCAAGACGATCAAAGAAGCGATCGAAGATCCGACGCGGCTGCTGATCGATTTGTGATGAACACCCCAGCGCGAGCCATGACAGGATAAACGGCCATGTTGCAGGACCAGCCGGGCGTTGCGCGGATCAAGCATCTCAAAGTGCGCAATTTTCGCGCATTGCAGAATGTCGAATTCAAGGATCTGACCCCGCTCACCGTCCTGCTCGGAGCCAATGGATCGGGAAAATCGACGTTTTTTGATGTGTTTGCGTTCCTGTCGGATTGCTTTCGCGATGGACTGCGTAACGCCGTGGACAAACGCGGACGGTTTTCCGATTTGCGCAGCCGTGGCCAATCCGGGCCGATCACGTTCGAGATTGCCTATACCGATCCGATCGATCCGCGCCTGATCCGCTATCATCTGACCATCGATGATCGCGCGGGCAGGCCGATCGTCGCGGCGGAATGGATGCAATGGAAGCGCGGCGGCTATGGCGCGCCATTTCGGTTTCTGGACTATGCCGAAGGACGCGGCCGGGTCATTACCGGTGAAGTACCCGAACCCGAGGATCAACGCACCGAGCGCGCGCTGGCTGGTCCGGATGTGCTGGCGGTCAGCACGCTGGGTCAGCTGGCCGAAAATCCGCGCGCAAAGTCGTTGCGCGATTTCATTACCGGCTGGCACTTGTCGTACCTGTCGGCCAATGATGCGCGCATTATCCCCGAGGCCGGGGCGCAGGAACACTTGTCGCGGACCGGCCACAATCTGGCGAATGTCATCCAGTTTCTGGCGGAAAACCATCCGCAGCGCCTGAACGCCATTTTCGCGACCCTGCGGCGGCGCATACCCAGGCTCGAAGCGGTCAACCCGGTACCTCTGCCAAGCGGGCACTTGCTGCTCGAAATCCGGGATGCCCCGTTTGCAGATGGTGTTCAGGCGCGCTACGTCTCCGACGGTACGCTCAAGATGCTGGCTTACCTTGTCCAATTGAACGACCCCGCTCCACCGCCGTTTCTGGGAATCGAAGAGCCGGAGAATTTTCTGCATCCCAAATTGCTGTATGAACTCGCGGAAGAATGCCAATTGGCCTCAGCCCGATCACAAATGGTGGTTACGACGCATTCGCCGTTCTTCCTTGACGCCTTGCACCCAAAACAAGTGTGGGCCTTATCCCGCAATGAACAGGGCTACACGCAAGCACAACGCGTGGCTGGGATCGCTGGGATTGCCGAGTTGATCGCGCAAGGGGCATCACTCGGCCAGCTTTGGACCGAGGGTTTCATTCAATCAGGAAACCCCTGGTGACGTCGGCACCCCTGTTTATCCATGTCGAAGAACCTTCGATGGAAGCGTATCTTGGGGTTCTGTTGCCCCGATTGGAACTTGCGATCAGCGTGCATATCATCAACCATGGTTCCAAGCAGCACTTGCTGCGCGACTTGCCCAAGCGGCTGGCGAGCTATGCGAACTGGCCGGTTGCGATGCGCCCATCGGTCATCGTGCTGGTTGATCGCGATGATGATGATTGCCGTGCGCTTAAGCAGCGGCTCGAAAGCACAGCCCAAGCCTGTAACCTCGCGACCAAGTCGAACCCGCGCCATGGGCGGTTTAGCGTTGTCAACCGCCTCGTAGTCGAAGAACTCGAAGCGTGGCATTTTGGCGATCCGACTGCGCTTGCCGCCGCTTTTCCGGGGGTGTCTGCCACGCTCGGCCGCAAACGCGGCTATCGCGATCCCGATGCAGTCGCAGGCGGCACACACGAAGCCTTGCGACGCGAATTGAGCCGGGCCGGACATTACACCGGTTCGAGTAACCTGCCAAAAGTTGACGTAGCGCGGCGCATGGCAGCCCGAGTTAGTATAGCGGGAAATCTCTCGCGCAGTTTCCAGATTTTCCACGAAGGCTTGAACGCTATCGTGGCCCAAATGCAAGAGGCAGCGAACAATGGCTGAATACGATTACGATGTGCTGGTGATCGGGGCCGGGCCGGGGGGCTATGTTGCGGCGATCCGCGCGGCGCAGCTGGGGCTGAAGACCGCGTGTGTTGAAGCGCGCGCGACATTGGGCGGCACATGCCTGAATGTCGGGTGTATTCCGTCAAAGGCGCTGCTGCACGGGTCGGAATTGTTCGATGAAGCGGCGCATGGCACAATGGCCAAATTCGGTGTGGTGACCGGGCCGGTCACGCTCGATCTGGCGGCGATGCAGGCGGAAAAGGCCAGCGCGGTCAAGGAATTGACCGGTGGGATCGAATATCTGTTCCGCAAGAACAAAGTCACCTGGATCAAAGGCCATGCGACCTTTGCCGACGCGCACAGCGTGACCGTGGCCGATGCCCGGATCACGGCCAAAAATATCGTTATCGCCACTGGATCGTCGGTTACCCCGCTGCCGGGGGTGGCGGTGGACAATGACGCGGGGGTGATCGTCGATTCGACCGGCGCGCTTGCGCTGACCAAAGTGCCCGATCATCTCGTGGTCATCGGCGGCGGGGTCATCGGGCTGGAACTCGGCTCGGTGTGGCGGCGGCTGGGGGCGAAAGTCACGGTAGTCGAATATCTTGACCAGTTGCTTCCCGGCATGGACGACGATGTGCGCAAAGAAGCGGCAAAAGTGTTCAAAAAGCAGGGTTTCGACCTGAAGCTGTCAACCAAAGTGACCGCCGCGCACGTCGCCGACGGGCGTGCGGTGCTGACGACAGAACCCTCTGCGGGCGGCGCGGCCGAAAGCCTTGACGCCGATGTCGTGCTGGTGGCGATTGGCCGCCGCCCGCACACCGAGGGGCTGGGGCTCGATGCCATCGGCCTTGCCCCCAATGCGCGCGGGCAGATCGAAACCGATGCCGATTTGCGCACCGCGGTCGCGGGCGTATGGGCCATCGGCGATGTCATCCCCGGTCCGATGCTGGCGCACAAGGCCGAAGACGAAGGGATTGCGGTGGCGGAAAATATCGCCGGGCTGACCGGGATCATCAACCACGCGGTGATCCCCGGCGTGGTCTATACCGCGCCCGAATTCGCCGGAGTTGGCCTGACCGAGGCGGCGGCGCGCGCGCTCGGCCCGGTCAAAGTCGGTAAATTCCCGATGAGCGCGAACAGCCGCGCCAAGACCAACCGCGAAGCCGACGGTTTTGTCAAAATCATCGCCGATGCACAGACCGACCGCGTGCTCGGCGTGTGGATCGTCGCCACGCTCGCGGGCACAATGATCGCGCAAGCCGCGCAAGCAATGGAATTTGGCGCGACGAGCGAAGACATCGCCTATACCTGCCACGCGCATCCGACTCATTCCGAAGCGATCAAGGAAGCAGCGATGGCGGTAACCGGCAAACCCATTCATATCTAAAGCGCAATGCGATTAGATTGAATCGCATTCCGCTTTAGAGTCTTTGTTTTCGCGTGATGTATTGCGAGCCGCGGGCCGCCGAAGGTAAAACACGGCTCCCATTTTTTACCTTTGGCGGCCTGCGGCTCGCATCAGGATCGCGGTTCGGCGTGCCCTTCGGCGACATGCCAATAGGATGCCGGAATGGGCAAGTCGGCAAACGTGGCAGGTTCGGTGCCGGTCATCCACACTTGCGCACCCGTCGCGGCAAGCCGGGCATACAGCGCTTCGCGGCGCAACGGATCGAGATGCGCGGCGATTTCATCGAGCAGCAGCACGCGCGGGCGCTGGCCATTGTCCAGTGCCGAATGGGCCAACACCATCGCGATCAGCATGGCCTTTTGTTCGCCGGTCGAACAGGCCGCCGCCGGGGTGGCTTTGGCGGCCAGCATGACCGCCAGATCATCGCGGTGGGGGCCGGTCAGGGTACGCCCCGCAGCACGGTCACGGCGGCGCTGGTCGCGCAAGCGGGCGGCCAGGGCATCGGCGCTGTCAGGTGAATCGCTGTCATATGTCAGCACGGGGCGCGCAAACGGCCCGTCTGGCTCGGCCGCGAGCGCGGCGGCAAGCCGTTGGACCAGCGCGCGCCGCGCCGCCACGATGCCCGCTCCGGCTTGCGCCAAGTGTGCCTCCAAAGCATCAAGCCATGCCGGATCGGGGGTCGCAGGATCAGCCAGCAGGCGGTTGCGTTCGCGCAATGCGGTATCATAGCGCGCCGCCAGCCGGGCATGGCCGGGTTCACCCGCCAGCACCAGCCGGTCAAGAAACCGCCGCCGCGCGCCCGCGCCCTCGGCAAACAGTCGGTCCATCGCCGGGGTCAGCCAGGTAATCGCCAGCCATTCGCCCAGCCGCGTGGCCGGTCCTTCGGCGCCGTTTATCCGCACGGTGCGACGATTGGGCGCAGGTGGCACGGTGCTGGTGGTCAGCGCAAGGCTGCCGTGATCAAGCTCTGCCGCTACGACAAACCCGCCCGGCCCTTGCGCTGCGGCCATCTCCGCCGGTTGCGCCCGGCGCAAACCGCGCCCGGGGGCCAGCAGGCTGATCGCTTCGAGCACATTGGTCTTGCCCGCGCCATTTTCACCGGTCAGCACGTTGAACGCTGCCAGACCGTCCAGCCGGGTTGCGGCGTGGTTGCGAAAATCGCGCAAAGTAAGCCGGGTCAGCGCCATCGCGGCACGGTAGCGATGATGCTGGCGCATTTGACCGCATTACGCCATGGTCCCGCCTGACCATTCAACCAGGTTGGACGTTCCATGTCGCAAGCGTAACAGATTTTTCCCGGCTTGGGCAAGATTTGGCCCTGAAGCATGACGCGTTTAGAGCATGATGCAAAAAAGTGGGTGCCGGTTTTTTGCAACAAATCACGCGAAAACAAAGACTCTAGAGCGGAATGCGCTTCGAGACGATCGCCTCAGGCTCTATTCCTTGCGTGCTATACGAGACTGGCGGCGCTCGTGCCCAGTTCGGCAAAATAGCGCGCCATCGCATCGGCGGCTTTATCGGTCAGCGTTATAAAGGCGCGGCGGCGGTCGGTTTCATCGTCGACTCGCTGCAACAGCGCGAAATCGGTCATCTGACCGATCCAGCGCAAGGCGGTGGTCGGTGGCACGCCCGAAGCGATGCACAGCGATGTTACCGACACGCGCACGTGTTCTACCCGTGCCGCCGTCAGATCGAGTAGCATGTCCCATGCCGGATCGGCAAACAGGTCCTCTTCGAAAAAGCGCGCGCGCAATTGCCGATGGCGGATGATTTTGCGCACCAGCCGCGGATCGGGCAGCGGCGGTCGCGATGCGCGGACCAGCCGGTCGCTCGCCCCGTCAAATTGCGGATCGAGTTTGGCATCTCCCTTGTCGTTGAGCCCCGCCAGCAATTCGAACCGGAACGCGCTGGACGCATCGTCGGTGCCGTGCGCGGACAATTGTTCCAGCTTGTGCGCAATCTGGCTGACCTGCTCGGTCAATCGCAGCAGGCTGAGCCGGTCTTCTTCGGACAGTTCGCGCACCCGGTTGCTGCTGCGCGCCAGCACCCGGCCAAGCGCGATCACCCGATCAGCACGGCTGGGCGAGACCAGTATCTGCGCATCGGCAAGATCAAGGCAGCCGAACACGTCATCGAGCGAACCCATCGAAGTGGAAACAACGAGGTGCGATCCGAACTGCGACGCGCGCTGATCGAGCCGAGCCAGCGCCGCCAATTCCGCACTATCGATCATCGGACAATCAACCAGCACCAGATCGGGTAGCGAGGGAAGTTCGCCCGGTTCGAGCAACCGCGCCAGATCGGTCGTCTGCGCCACGCGCAAACCTGCAGCCGCCGCATCTTCGGCCATTTCTGCGCGCAAATAGCCCCGATCAGCGTAAATCGACACCGCCAGCCCGGAACGCTGCCCTGTGCCGGAGATCAATGCACCGGGACCGCCATAGTCATAGTCGAAATCCGGTCCTGCCTGTGCCAATTGCCACCCCAATCTTGTCCCGCCGCTCAATGAACAAGACACGAACATATTACCAAAACGTCAATGACGGATGATGCGGATTTGGCAGGAGCTCCGGCTTTTTTGCGTTACCGCTTAATCAAGGAACGGATCGCGCACCAGAATCGTGTCTTCGCGTTCGGGCGAGGTCGATACCAGCGCCACCGGGGTTTCGATAAGTTCCTGCACTCGCTGGATATATTTGATCGCTTGGGCGGGCAGATCGGCCCATGAGCGCGCACCTGCGGTGGTGCCACGCCACCCTTCAAAGTCTTCGTAGATCGGTTCGACTTCCGCCTGATCGGCGGCATGGCTGGGCAGATAGTCGAGCACTTTGCCGCGCAAGCGATAGCCGGTGCAGATTTTGACCCGGTCAAACCCGTCGAGCACGTCGAGCTTGGTCAGTGCGATCCCGGTGACCCCGGAAATCGCGCAAGACTGCCGCACCAGTACCGCATCGAACCAGCCGCAGCGCCGCTTGCGCCCGGTCACCGTGCCGAATTCGTGGCCGCGTTCGCCCAGTTTTTGCCCGGTTTCGTCGGTCAGTTCGGTCGGGAACGGGCCAGACCCGACGCGCGTGGTATAAGCCTTGACAATACCGAGCACGAACCCGGTTGCGCCCGGCCCCAGCCCCGATCCCGATGCCGCCGTGCCCGACACCGTGTTGGACGACGTGACGAACGGATATGTCCCGTGATCGACATCGAGCAGCACGCCTTGCGCGCCTTCGAACAGCACGCGCGCGCCCGCCTTGCGCACGGTTTGCAGCCGTTTCCACACGACTTGCGCATATTGCAGCACGAACGGCGCGATTTCGCGCAAGGCATCGACCAGCGCCGCGCGATCGACCGGTGGCTGGCCAAACCCCGCGCGCAAGGCATCGTGGTGCGCGCAGAGCCGGTCAAGCTGGGTGCCAAGCGAATCGAGATGCGCCAGATCGCACACCCGGATCGCGCGGCGGCCGACTTTGTCTTCATAGGCGGGGCCAATGCCGCGCCCGGTGGTGCCGATCTTGCCGGTTCCGGCGGCGGCTTCGCGCAACCCGTCAAGATCGCGGTGCAGCGGCAGGATCAGTGGGCAATTGTCGGCAATTGCAAAGTTTTCGGGGTTGATGGCAATGCCCTGGCCGGTCAGCTTGTCCACTTCGGCCTTGAGCGCCCAGGGATCGAGCACCACGCCATTGCCGATGATCGACAAGGTGCCGGTCACGATTCCCGATGGCAGCAGGCTCAGCTTGTAGACCTGATCGCCCACCACCAGCGTATGCCCGGCATTGTGCCCGCCCTGAAACCGCACCACCGCATCGGCGCGGCTGGCCAGCCAGTCAACGATCTTGCCTTTGCCCTCATCGCCCCATTGCGCGCCGATTACGGTAACATTTGCCATGAATGTGCTGTGTCCCATGCCGGGCGCTTTGCCAAGCGCGTGTGGTTGCCGCCGGGTGATGCAAACCTGCGCGGCCCCTGACCCGGCGCGGCCCTAGGGGGATAGCGCAACGCAAGTCAAGGTTCAGGCGCAAGCGCTTCCGGACCGTTCGCGGTCAGCACGTGGCTGCATCCTTGCGCCGCGGCGCTGTCCGCGTCCGACAAGGCCGCCACTGTCCGCCAGCCAATCGCGCGCAATCGCGCCGCCGCCTCAAGATCGTGCCCCAGCGGCAGGAACACGCGATCTTCATCGGGTTCAGCGCGCGCCAGCACATCGATCAGCGCATCGGGGAACAGCGAATAGCCCGAAGCCACTTCGCCCCCGTCTGCCCCGGCGATGCGATAGGTCCCACCGCGCCCCAGCACCCCGCGCACTCCTTGGGCATAGAGCGTAAAGCCGAACCACGATTGATAATCAAAGCCGTGGCGCTCGCTCGGATCGAGCGTCAGCCGCGCCCGACCGCCCAGCCGCGCGGCAATCTCGCGCAGCGCAGCGATCCGCCCGGCCAAGACCCCGCCCGCATCGAATGCCGCCAGCCGTTCGATGGCGCGGTCAAAATCGCCCGTGGCATAGAGCAGCGGCACATAGTCTGCCCCGCCCGCCGCGATCAGGCCGCCGGCGTCTTTGGTATCGAGTTCGCGCCGCACGCCCGCGATGGCATCGGGTGGCAAAGGCAGCGCTTGCGCCGCCAGCACATCGACCAGATCGGGCAGTGTGAAATCGACACTGACCCCGCTCGCCCCCGCCGCTTGCAACGCCTCGATTGCCATGGCCACGATTTCGCTCGCCGCCGCGACATTGTCCGCGCCGATCAGTTCCGCGCCGCATTGCAGCTTTTCGCGCGCGGGATCGAGCCCGTCGCCACGGATTTGCAGGACTTGCCCGGCATAGCACAGCCGCAAGGGCCGCGCCGCGCCCGCCAGCCGCGATGCCGCGATCCGCCCGATCTGCGGGGTGTGATCGCCGCGCAAGATCATCATGCGCAAGCTTTGCGGATCGACGAACCGGAATGCGCGGCGCAGTTCGATCCCCGCCATCCGCGCGCCCAGCGTGCCGGCGAATTCGATCATCGGCGGCAGCACCCGGTCATAGCCGTGGCCGTGCATCACACCCAGGATCGCGCGCATGACCCGCGTGGTGGTCGCCGCTTCGCGCGGCAGGCGGTCTTCCAGCCCTTCGGGCAGCAAATCGGTGTCGGTGGCGCTCATGCGCGCGGCCTTTACCCCGATTGCGCGCGAAAGGGAAAGGGGGAGCGGTCAGTGCACGAAGATACGCCCCTGTCCTGCCCGATCCGGCGCGAATTCGGCCAGATCGCCCAGCATCACCATCGGATCGCGCAGCCGCGCATCGGCCATCGCCGCCAGAAACGCGGGATGATCGCGATGTCCGGGCACGAATACCGCGCGGTCCGCATAGTCGCTGGCGCTGAACGTGCCCCAATTGGTCATGCGCGCAAAATAGATGCCCGTTGCGCCGACCGCTTTGGCCAGATCGACCGCCGCACCCATTTCGCGGAAATTCGCGTGCTGCACGGTAAACACCAGATCGAACTGGTCGATCACGCCGCTGCGCGCAAGCTGCCCGGCAAAGCGCATGTTTTCATACATCGTGTCCCACCGCGCGCCCAGCCGCAGCGCTTCGTGCGTGGGGCCGGTGGCGGCGTCGATGCTGATTTTCAGCATTGCCACCCGCCCGTGCAAATTGGGAAATCCGGCCCATTGGCGCGGGGTGAACAACATGCCGTTGGTCATGATCTGAAACCGCAAGTGCGGATAGTCTTGCGGTGTCAGCGCGGTCAGCAATTGGCGGAAATTCTTGCTGGCAAACGGATCGCCCGATCCGGTCACGAACACGATGTCGGCGTGTTTGAGCATTGGCAGAATTGCCACGTCCTGCAAGCGGTCAAACCGCGCGCGCGTCGCATCATCGGCGGCATAGCGTTCGGTGCGGCAGCTTGGGCAGGCGAGGTTGCACGTGCGGTCATAGGCGAGATTGACGACGCGCGGCCCGCGATCCAGCGCCACGCGCGCGTTTGTGATAACGTCGGCCCAGAACGGCGACCGCGCCGCCACCGCCGCCGCCTCGGGCAAGCCATTGGCCTGAATCTTGGGGCACGCGGTCTTGTTGCAATAGCGATAGCTGCCATCGAGCACGCTCGCGCGCACCGCTTGCGCCGCCGCGCTGTTCCAGACTTGCGGCCATGGCGTCGTGCCCAGATCGCCCGCCGATGTTTGCAACCAACTGGCGCAGCACTGGTGCACCGATGCTTCGAGCACATCGAGCTGTTCAAACGGCGCAGTGCAGACTTTGCCCGCAAGCTGGTAACGCGGGTTGTCGGGATCGGCGAGCGCCTGAATATGGAACACCACCCCTTGCACCAGCGCCGATTGCGAATGGTGCAGCGCCAAAGGTCCAAGCGCCGCGAGCGCGGCGGCGCAATCGCCGCGTGCCGCTTGCACGAGGCCGCGCAGCAGCGCGATGGGCAGCGCATCATCGGCGCGGGTGGTCAGCCGGTCCGCCAGATCAGGGATCGTGCCTGCCAGCGCGGGGATCATCGCCCACAGTTCGGGATGGTCGGCCCCATCGGCCATGACCGCCGTCAGCGTGGCAATCACGGTATCGGCATCGGGCAGCGCGGGTTGCCCCACGGGCAGGGATTCGACGAACATCGCGGCAGCCTCTCGTTCGAGCAAGGCCCCTGCTATCGCCGATCATGGTTTGCGGGCGTTGAACCCCGGGTCAGGGGGTTGCGCGGATGGCCCGTTTAGCGCGTCTTAAGCTGCCCGACATCGCGCACCGCGCCACGCGATGCGCTCGTGGTCATCGCGGCATAAGCCTGCAAGGCAACCGACACTTTGCGCGGGCGCGGTTTCGCCGGGGTGAAAGCGTCCGGTCCAGCAAGCAGCTTGGTCGCGCGGCGGGCGGCGAGATCGGCATCATCGACATGCAGGTGGATGGTGCGGGCGTGGATATCGATGGTGATGACATCGCCGTTTTCAACGAGCGCGATAGTCCCGCCTTCGGCGGCTTCGGGCGAGACATGGCCGATCGACAGGCCCGAAGTGCCGCCCGAAAAGCGCCCGTCGGTAATCAGCGCGCACGCTTTGCCCAGCCCTTTGGACTTGATGTAGCTGGTCGGATACAACATCTCCTGCATCCCCGGCCCGCCGCGCGGCCCTTCATAGCGGATCACCACGACATCGCCTGCGGTGACTTGCCCGGTCAGGATACCGGTCACCGCCGCGTCCTGGCTTTCAAACACCACGGCGGGGCCGCTGAATGTAAGAATGCTGGCATCGACCCCGGCGGTTTTGACGATGCAGCCATCCGCCGCGATATTGCCCGTCAGCACGGCCAGCCCGCCATCGGCGGAAAAGGCGTGGTCGATATCGCGGATCACGCCCGTTGCACGGTCGGTATCGAGCGCGGCCCAGCGGCGGTTCTGGCTGAACGCGACTTGCGTTGGCACGCCGCCGGGCGCCGCGCGATAGAACTGCTGCACTTCGGGCGCAGGATCGCGGCCAATGTCCCAGTGCGCCAGTGCTTCGCCCAGGGTGCGGCTGTGCACGGTGGGCAGATCGGTGTGGATCAGCCCGCCGCGTTCGAGTTCGCCCAGCAGCGCCATGATCCCCCCGGCGCGGTGCACGTCTTCCATATGCACGTCCGATTTGGCCGGGGCGACTTTGGCGAGGCACGGCACCCGGCGCGACAGCCGGTCGATATCGGCCATCGTGAACGGCACCTCGGCTTCGTGCGCGGCGGCGAGCAGATGCAGCACGGTATTGGTCGAACCGCCCATCGCGATATCGAGGCTCATCGCGTTTTCAAACGCGGCAAACCCGGCGATGGTGCGCGGCAGCGCGCTGGCATCATCGGCTTCGTACCAGCGCCGCGCCAGATCGACGATCACGCGCCCGGCGCGACGGAACAGCGCCTCGCGGTCGGCATGGGTGGCGAGGACCGAGCCATTGCCCGGCAGCGACAGGCCCAGCGCTTCGGTCAGGCAGTTCATCGAATTGGCGGTGAACATGCCGCTGCACGATCCGCACGTCGGACACGCCGAGCGTTCGATGGCGGCGACTTCTTCATCGGTATAGCGCTCATCGGCGGCGGCCACCATCGCATCGACCAGATCGAGCGCCTGTTCACTGCCGCGCAGCACGACTTTGCCCGCCTCCATCGGCCCGCCCGATACGAACACCACCGGAATATTGATCCGCAGCGCCGCCATCAGCATCCCCGGCGTGATTTTATCGCAGTTGGAAATGCACACCATCGCATCGGCGCAATGGGCATTGACCATATATTCGACGCTGTCGGCAATCAGATCGCGGCTGGGCAGCGAATAGAGCATCCCGTCATGCCCCATCGCGATCCCGTCATCGACTGCAATCGTGTTGAATTCCTTGGCCACGCCGCCTGCCGCCGCGATCTCGCCCGCGACCAATTGGCCCAAGTCCTTCAGATGGACATGGCCGGGCACGAACTGGGTGAACGAATTGACCACCGCGATGATCGGCTTGCCGAAATCGGCATCGGTCATCCCCGTCGCGCGCCACAACCCGCGCGCCCCGGCCATATTGCGTCCATGGGTGGTGGTGCGTGAACGATAAGCGGGCATGACGAAACTCCAACGGATGATTGCGCGCGCTTTACCCGAGGCGGGCGTCCGGGTCGAAGAATTATTGCGCCTGATTGCCTAACCCGAACCTGGCGGTTCGGGAAGTCTATCCCGGCCCGCTCCCCCACCCGACCACCCATAGGGTACTGTCGTTGGGTGGTCGGGTGGGGGAGCGGACCGGGTAGACTTTAAAACGCGATCTATCGCGCGTTTCAACACAGATTGTGTTCGATACCGTGGCGGCACAGGCGCTCCAGCCGGTCCGCCCATTGCGCCTGCCCCGCCGCATCGCCAATCAGATCCTGACGGATTTCGACCCCGATATAGAGCAGCCCGCGCGCTTCGGCGTGGCGGTCCATCGTCGCGTTGAGCAGCGTGCCCGAATAAGGCTGCTGATCGCCGACCACCAGCCCCGGCTCGCGCCGCAACCACGGCAGGGCCAAATCGGCCCCGCGCCGGTCGCGGTTGTACAGAATGCCGATATGCCAGGGCCGTATTTCATCGGGATGGCTGGCGAGGCGCGGGGTAAAGCTGTGCAGCGACAGGATCAGCGCGGGGCGCGCCCGGTCGATCAGCGCCGCCAGCGCGGCGTGATAGGGCCGGTAAAACCGCGCCAGCCGTGCCTCGTGCCCGGCATGGTCGAGCGCGTTGCCGGGAATGGCATGGCCGTCGCTGGCAATCGGCGCGACCGCCGGGCCGTGTTCGGCGCGGTTGAAATCGCACACCAGCCGGCTGACATTGCCGACAAACGCGGCAAAGCCGGGCCGTTCGACCAGCAAGGCGGCAATGTCTGCCACGCCGATATCGACCGCGATGTGCTCGGCCAGCAAGGCCGGATCGATCCCCAGATCGATATCGCCGGGCACCCGCGCCGATGCATGGTCCGCCTCGATCAGGATTCCCCCCGGGCGCGGATCGCCCAGAATGCGCCATGCTTCGCTCATCGCAGCGCACCCGCCATGTGCCACCACGCGGTTGGCACCGCCGCAGCGGCGGCATCGCGCGCGGCGGCGCTGTCATAGAGCGCAAAACATGTCGCGCCAGAGCCTGACATGCGCGCCAGCCACGCGCCGCTCTGCCCCAGCCAGTCGAGCACTGCGGTGATGGGCGGTACCAGGGCGATGGCCGGGGCTTGCAGATCGTTGCGCCCCGCCAGCGTGATCGTGCGTACATCGCCTTGGGGCAAAGGCCCGCGATCAATCCCGTCCCACCCGCGAAACACCGGGCCGGTCGCCAGCGGCACGCGCGGGTTGACGAGCAAGACCGCCGTTCCCGCCAGATCATTGGCCACGTCGGTCAGCTCGGTCCCAGTGCCCAGCCCCAGCACCGCGCGGCTGCGCACGCAAGCAGGCACATCCGCGCCCAGCCCCGCCGCGCGTTCGGCCCAGTCGGCAGGCAGGCCACACTGCCGCTCGACCAGCCGGAACAGCGCCCCGGCATCCGCCGATCCGCCACCCAGCCCCGCCGCCACCGGCAACCGCTTGTCCAGCGCGACCGCCCAGCCGGTATCGCGCGGCAACAGCGCGAGCGCGCGAATCACGATATTGTCGGCAGGATCGGTCAACATCCCGCCGAATTCGCCAGTCACGGTCAGGCTGTCGCCCGCCGCCGGGGCAACCGCCAACGCATCGCCCGCATCGACAAACGCAAACAGCGTTTCAAGGTCATGATACCCATCCGCGCGCCGCCCACGCACATGCAGCGCCAGATTGATCTTGGCATAAGCGGTTGCGCAAAACCGCGCGGCCCGCTCCGCCCCCTCCCCTTCAGGGGAGGGGCTGGGGGTGGGGTTTCTCGTCCGGGTCCAACGTCGCGCATTAACGAGAAACCCCACCCCAACCCCTCCCCTTCAGGGGAGGGGCTTAGGAAGAAGAAAGGACTGCTTAT
>CAINGT010000027.1 GCA_903848655.1 uncultured Sphingomonadales bacterium | reverse complement strand
GGCTGCCACCTCCCCCAAGGGGGGAGGACCCAGGGTAACTCACGCCGAAGTGTCGGTCCGTGTGCTTCGTATTTCTGTGTCAGACGTCCTATGCGATAGCCCCCCAAAAAGGGGAGCAGATTGGTTGGCGGGGTGACGCTCTGCGCCATTGCCCTATGCTCAGGCTCCGTAAGGCTCTTGTGATGACCGATGCCATTCTGCCCCCCGAACTCGCCGCGTGGTTTGCCGCGCGCGGCTGGCGGGTGCGGCAGCATCAGGTGGCGATGCTGGCGGCGGCGGCGCAGGCGCGGCACGCTTTGCTGGTGGCCGATACCGGCGCGGGCAAGACACTGGCGGGATTTCTGCCGACATTGGCGGCGTTTACCCCATCGCGGCTGGCGGGGGTGCCAGCGCCCGAAGGGCTGCACACGCTTTATATTTCGCCGCTCAAAGCATTGGCGCACGATGTCGAGCGCAATCTGCTGACGCCGGTGGCCGACCTTGGCCTGCCAATCCGCATCGAAACGCGCAGCGGCGATACTTCGGGCGAGCGCAAGGCGCGGCAACGCGCCCGCCCGCCGCATATTCTGCTAACGACTCCCGAATCGCTATCCTTGCTGCTCAGCTATCCCGACAGCGCGGCGCTGTTTGCCGGGTTGCGGCGCGTGGTGGTCGATGAAATCCATGCCTTTGCCACCACCAAGCGCGGCGATCTGCTCGCACTGGCGCTGGCGCGGTTGCAAACATTCAGCCCGGCGCTGCAACGCATTGGCTTATCGGCGACGCTGGGCGATGCCGATGGCTATCGCGCGTGGCTGGCACCGGGGGGTGATCCCGCCAGCGTTACGCTGGTGACCGGCGAACCCGGCGCGCCGCCCGAGGTGTCGATCCTGCAACCCGCTGACCGCCGGGTGCCGTGGGGTGGCCACGCGGGGACTTGGGCGGTGCCGCAAGTCTATGACCTGATCCGCCGCCACCGCACCACGCTGGTGTTCACCAACACACGGTTTCTGGCCGAATATCTGTTTTCGCGGTTGTGGGATATCAACGACGATCAGCTCGCCATCGGCATCCATCACGGCTCGCTCAGCCGCGAAGCGCGCGCCAAAGTCGAAAGCGCGATGGCGGCGGGGCAGTTGCGCGCGCTGGTGTGCACCGCCAGCCTCGATCTGGGGGTCGATTGGGGCGATATCGATCTGGTGGTGCAGATGGGCGCGCCCAAAGGATCATCGCGGCTGTTGCAGCGCATCGGCCGTGCTAACCACCGGCTCGACCAGCCCAGCCGCGCGGTGCTGGTGCCGGGCAACCGGTTTGAATTTATCGAAGCGCTGGCGGCGTGCGATGCGGTGGCGGCGGGGCAGCGCGATGGTGATGAATTTCGCCCCGGTGGGCGCGATGTCCTGGCGCAGCATGTCATGGCGGTTGCCTGCGCCGGGCCGTTCGACGAAGCCGCGTTGCTCGCCGAAATCCGCACGTGCTATGGCTATGGCTGGCTCGATGAAGCGGCGTGGCAGCGGGTGCTCGCGTTCGTCGCCACCGGCGGCTATGCCTTGCGCGCCTATGACCGGTTTCGCCGGATCGTACGCGATGGCGATGGGCGCTGGCGGCTGGCGCATCCCGCAGTCGCCGCGCGCCACCGGCTCAACGCCGGGATCATCGTCGATTCCGAAATGCTCGATGTGCGCTTTGGCAATGGCCGCAGCCTTGGCAAAGTCGAAGAAAGCTTTGGCGCGCAACTGGCCCCCGGCGACACCTTCCGCTTTGCCGGGCTCGATCTGGCGGTCGAAGGCTTGCGCGATGGCGCGGTGATCGTGCGCGCCGCGCGCCGCGCGGGCCAGATCCCCAGCTATATGGGCGGGCGGCTGCCGCTGACAACGCATCTGGCAGACCGCGTGCGCGGCTTGCTGACCGATCGCGGCGGGTGGGCGCGGATGCCCGATGATGTGCGGCACTGGCTGGAAATGCAGGACCGCTACAGCCGCCTGCCCGGGCCGGGTGATTTGCTGATGGAAAGCTTTCCGCATGGCGGGCGCGCCTATAGCGTGGTCTATACATTCGCCGGGTGGAACGCCAACCAGTCGCTCGGCATGTTGCTGACACGGCGGATGGAAAGCGCCGGGCTGGCCCCGCTGGGGTTTGTCGCCAACGACTATGCGCTGGCGGTGTGGGGGCTGCACCCGGTGCAAGACCCCGCCGCGTTGCTGTCGCCAACGATCATGGGCGATGAATTCGTCGCGTGGGTCAGCCAGTCTTACCTGCTGCGCCGCGCGTTTCGCGAAGTCGCGGTGATTTCCGGGCTGGTCGAACGCCAGATCCCCGGCAAGCGCAAGACCGGGCGGCAAGTGACGTTTTCGACCGATCTGATTTATGACGTTCTGTGCAAATACGAACCCGCGCATTGGCTGATCGAAGCGGCCTGGGCCGACGCGCGCGCGCGGCTGACCGATGTGGGGCGGCTGGGCACTTTGCTCGACCGCGCCGCCGCCGATCTGGTGCATGTGGTGCTTGACCGGGTCAGCCCGCTGGCCGTGCCGGTACTGGTGATGATCGGCCGCGAAAGCCTGCCCCCCGGCAGCGCCGACGACGCGCTGCTGATCGAAGCCGAATCGCTCGCAGCGCTGGCGATGGCTCCGGACTGACCGCGAGCGCCGCACCATCGCAGGTCCTCCCCCTTTGGGGGAGGTGGCAGCCCGCAGGGCTGACG
>CAINGT010000026.1 GCA_903848655.1 uncultured Sphingomonadales bacterium | reverse complement strand
CCCCCAAAGGGGGAGGAGCTAACCATGGAATGCCTGCCCCGCTACGCATCGAGCGCCTGCACCATCGCCTTGGTAATCAGGCACACGCCCTGTTCGGTGCGGCGAAAGCGGCGTGCGTCGAGTTCGGGGTCTTCGCCCACCACCAGCCCTTCGGGGATGCGCACGCCCGAATCGAGGATCACGCGTTTGAGCCGCGCGCCGCGCCCGATATTGCAATAGGGCAAGATCACGCCTTCTTCGACCGCAGAAAACGACCCCATCTTGACCCCGGTGAACAACAGGCTGCGCCGCGCCAGCGCGCCCGACACGATGCAATCCTGACTGATTAGCGACGATATCGCCATGCCGCGCCGTCCGTCCTGATCGTGCACGAATTTGGCCGGGGCGGCGACGATCTGGTCGGTCCAGATCGGCCAGTCGCGGTCATACATATTCAGCTTTGGCACCGTATCGGTGAGATCGAGATTGGCATCGAAATAAGCATCGAGCGTGCCGACATCGCGCCAGTATTCGCCGATCTGTTCGGCGGCGCGGATGCAACTGTCGGTAAATTTGTGCGCCACCGCTGTGCCGTGCTTGACGATATAAGGGATGATGTCGTTGCCGAAATCGCGCGTCGATCCCGGCGTTGCCGCATCACGCCGCAACTGTTCGAACAGGAACCGCGTTTCAAACACATAGATCCCCATCGATGCCAGACTGTGCGCATCATCGCCGGGGATCGTCGGTGGATCGGCGGGTTTTTCGACAAAAGCGGTGATCCGGCTGGCTTTGTCCACCGCCATCACGCCAAACCCGGTCGCTTCGAGTTTGGGCACGACCAGACAGCCGATGGTGACATCCGCACCCGAATTGACGTGCTGGCGCAGCATCAATTCGTAGTCCATCTTGTAAATATGATCGCCCGCCAGGATCACCATATATTTGGGCGCGTGGCTTTCGATAATGTCGATATTCTGAAACACCGCATCGGCAGTGCCTTCGTACCACATCTGTTCGGAAATGCGCTGCGACGCGGGCAGAATGTCAAAGCTTTCGTTGCGTTCGGGCCGCAGAAAGTTCCACGCGCGGTTCATATGGCGGATCAGCGAATGCGCTTTGTACTGCGTGGCGACGCCGATCCGGCGAATCCCCGAATTGAGCGCGTTGGACAGCGCAAAGTCGATGATCCGGCTGACCCCGCCGAAATAGACCGCCGGTTTGGCGCGGTTATCAGTCAATTCTTTCAGCCGGCTGCCGCGTCCGCCCGCCAAAACATAGGCCATCGCATCACGCGCCAATGGCTGCTCCAGTGTCCTGTCCCTCATCCCTCGTGCCTCACGCTTGAGTGTCACCGCTACCCGTAAATTCAAACAGTACCGTCGCCAGCGGCGGCAGCACCACCAGCGCCGCGCCGTCGTGCGCTGTTACCGCGCCCAGATTGCCCTGCCCCGATCCGCCGTACAAGGCGGCATCGCTGTTGAGCACTTCGCGCCACACGCCATCATGCGGCAGCGGCAGGCGGTAATGCGCGTGCAGCGTCGGGGTAAAATTGCTGACCACCGCCACCGGATTGGCCTCCGGGGCCATGCGCACCCACGCGAACACGCTGGCGGCGACATCATCGACCACCAGCCAGCGGAACCCTTCGGCCTCGCAATCGCGTGCGTGCAGCGCGGGCAGCCGGGCATAAGCGCGGTTGAGATCGCGCACCCAGCCTTGCACCCCGCGATGCGGATCATGCGCCAGCAGGTGCCAGTCCAGCTCGCGCGCTTCGCTCCATTCGCGCCGCTGGGCAAATTCCTGCCCCATGAACAGCAGCTTTTTGCCCGGATAGCCCCACATCAGCCCGTAATAGGCGCGCAGATTGGCGAATTTCTGCCAGTCATCGCCGCTCATCTTGGCGATCAGCGAGCCTTTGCCATGCACCACTTCATCATGGCTCAGCGGCAGCACAAAGTTTTCGGCAAAGGCATAGACCAGCCCGAAGGTGATCTCGTCGTGATGATAGCGCCGGTGCACCGGATCACGCGCCATATATTGCAGCGTGTCGTGCATGAAGCCCATGTTCCATTTGAACCCGAACCCCAGCCCCCCGGCATGGACCGGTTGGCACACGCCGGGCCACGACGTGCTTTCTTCGGCCAGCGTGATCGTGCCGGGATGCTGGCCATAGACCGCGCGGTTCATCGCCTGCAAAAACCGCACCGCTTCCCAGTTTTCGCGCCCGCCCGCGTCGTTGGGAATCCATTCACCCGCCGCGCGCGAATAATCGCGGTAGAGCATCGAAGCGACGGCATCGACGCGCAGCCCGTCCACGTGATAGACTTCGGACCAGAACAGCGCATTGTTGACGAGAAACGATTCCACCTCGCGCCGCCCGAAATTGTAGATCGCGGTGTTCCAGTCGGGGTGAAAGCCCTGCCGTGGATCGGCATGTTCATACAGACTGGTGCCATCAAACCGCGCCAGCCCGTGCGCATCGGTGGGGAAATGCGCGGGCACCCAGTCGATCAGCACGCCGATCCCGGCGCGGTGCGCGCCATCGACAAACCGCGCAAACCCGTCCGGCCCGCCAAACCGCGCGGTCGGCGCATAGAGCCCGGTGGTCTGATAGCCCCAGCTCGGATCATAAGGATGTTCGCTGACCGGCATGAATTCGATGTGGGTAAAGCCCATATCGACGACATAAGCGATCAACTGGTCGGCCAGTTCATCCCACGTCGGAAACTCGCGTCCCGGTGGCCGCCGCCACGAACCGGGGTGGACTTCATAGATCGATATCGGCACCCGGCGCGGATCGGTCCTGGCCCAATGCGCGCGGTGCGCGGCATCGCCCCATTCGGGCTTGCCCGGCGCGGCGACGATCGAGGCAGTGGCAGGGCGCAGCTCTGACGCGAACGCGAACGGATCGGCCTTGAGCGGCTGCACCGTGCCATCGGCGGCGGTGATGTGAAACTTGTAAGCGCGCCCTTCGCCGATATCGGGCACGAACAGTTCCCAGATGCCGGTATCGGTGCGGCGGCGAAAGGGATGGATGCGCGCGTCCCAGTCGTTGAAATCGCCCACCACCGCGACGCGCGCGGCATTGGGTGCCCAGACCGCAAAATGCACCCCGCGCGCGCCTTCGTGGTCGATGACATGCGCGCCCAATTTGTCGAACAGCCGGAAATGCGTGCCTTCGCCAATCAGGAAATCATCGGTCGGCCCCAGCACCGGGCCGAACGAATACGCATCGGTCAGCCACCATGTGTGTTCGCCATTGCGGCAGTGATAGCGCAAAGGCTGGCGCGCGGCATCGATCCGCGCCTCAAACAGCCCGCGCGGATCGACGCACGTCATTGTCCCGAGCGCGGTACCATCAAGGCTGAACGCCTCTGCCTCGGCCGCGCCGCGCAACAGCGCGCGGGCAAAGCCGCCCGCCGGACCCGGATGCAGCCCCAGCATGGCAAAGGGATCGGCATGGGTGCCATCGAGCAAGGCGGCAATGGCGGCGGCCGGCGGCTGCATTGTGGGTTGGTCCTCTCCCGTGGTTCTTAATGCCCCCTCCTCTTCAGGGGAGGGGGTTGGGGGTGGGGGCAATCGGTTGGGTGGGGGCTATCGGCTGGGTGCGTGCTTGGGGGCAGCCCCCACCCCAACCCCTCCCCTGAAGGGGAGGGGCTTTAGTCCCCCCCCGCTTTACACCCCCCAGATATCGCGGGCATATTCGCGGATCGTGCGATCCGACGAAAACCACCCGACATTGGCAATATTTCGGATCGCGCTTGCGCGCCATGCCGCCTTGTCTTCCCAGCGTGCATCGATGCTGCGTTGCGCGGCGTGATAGCTGTCAAAATCCGCCGCAACCATGAACCAGTCGCTGTCATACAACCCACCCATCAATCCGGCATAGCGATCCGGATCATCGGGGCTGAACACGCCGCTGGCAATGGCCGAAATCGCCTGCCGCAATTCGCGCGACTGTTCGATCACCGCGCGCGGGTTATAGCCGTTGGCGCGCGCCTCGATCACCGCGTCGGCGGTCAGGCCAAAGATCGCGATATTGGCATCGCCCACGCGGTCCTTGATCTCGATATTCGCGCCATCGAGCGTGCCGATGGTCAGCGCCCCGTTGAGCGCGAATTTCATATTGCCGGTGCCCGACGCCTCCATCCCGGCGGTGGAAATCTGTTCGGACAAATCCGCTGCCGGGATCAGCCGTTCGGCGAGCGTTACATTGTAATTGGGCACGAACACCACTTTGAGCAGCCCGCCAACCGAAGGATCGGAATTGATCCGCCGCGCGATGTCGTTGGCCAGTTTGATGATCAGTTTGGCATTGTGATAGCTGGGTGCCGCCTTGCCGCCGAAAATCTTCACCCGGGGCACCCAGTCGCGTTCGGGATGGCTGCGGATCTGGTCATAGAGCGCCACCGTCTCGATCAGATTGAGCAACTGCCGCTTGTATTCATGGATGCGCTTGATGTGCACATCGAACAGCGCATCGGGATCGAGCCGTACTCCGGTCAGCGCCTTGAGATGCCCGGCCAGCGCGACTTTGTTCGACCGTTTGACTTCGGCAATGCGTTCGCCCAGCGCGCGATCATCGGCCAGCGCATTGAGATCGGTCAGCTTTTCGGCATCATCGAGAAATGCATCGCCAATCGCATCGCGCAGCACCGCGACAAGGTCGGGATTGCATTTGAGCAGCCAGCGGCGCGGGGTAACGCCATTGGTCTTGTTGTTGATGCGCGTGGGGTACAGCGCGTTGAGATCGGCAAACACCGTCGTCTTCATCAGATCGGTGTGCAGCGCCGCCACGCCGTTGACGCTGTGCGCGCCGACAAATGCCAGATTGGCCATCCGCACGCGCCGTTCGCCATGTTCGTCGATCAGGCTGATCGCGGAAATCTGCGCGTCGGACAGCCCCGCGCGCCGCGCTTCGCGCAAGACCCGGCTGTTGATCGCATAGATGATCTGCATGTGGCGCGGCAGCAGCCGTTCGAACAGCGGCAAAGGCCACGATTCGAGCGCTTCGGGCAACAACGTGTGATTGGTATAGCCGATGGTCTGGCGCGTGATATCCCACGCCGCGTTGAATTCCAGCCCGTGAATATCAACCAGCAGCCGCATCAGTTCGGCCACCGCCACCGAAGGATGCGTATCGTTCAACTGGATGGCGGCCTTGTCCGGCAAAGTCCGCACATCGCCGTGGAACTGGACATGGCGGCGCACGATATCCTGGATCGAGGCGGCGGTAAAAAAGAACTCTTGCCGCAGCCGCAATTCCTGCCCCGAAGGCGTGTTGTCGGCAGGGTAGAGCACACGCACCAAGGCATCGGCGCGCGCCTCTTCGGCCAGCGCGCCGACGTGATCGCCCGCGTTGAACCGGTCGAGCCGGATCGGATCGAGCGAGCGCGCGGTCCACAGCCGCAACGTGTTGACGCGTTTGCCGCGCCAGCCGACGACCGGGGTGTCATAGGCGCTGGCTTCGACTTGTTCGGCGGGAATCCATTCGACCGCATCGCCGCGATCCACCACTTCGCCGCCGAACCCGATCAGATAGGCGCTTTCGCGGCGCGGAAATTCCCACGGGTTGCCATGGCTCAGCCAGGTTTCGGGCAGTTCGACCTGCCAGCCATCGTCGATGCGCTGGCGGAACATGCCGTTCTTGTATCGAATGCCATAGCCATAAGCCGGGATGTCGAGACTGGCGAGGCTTTCCATGAAACAGGCCGCCAACCGCCCCAGCCCGCCATTGCCGAGCGCGGCATCGGGTTCCAGCTCTTCGAGCGCGCCAAGGTCGAGCCCGTGATCGCGCAGTGCCTTTTCCATCTCGCGCGTCAGGCCCATATTGGTCAGCGCATCGCGCAACAGCCGCCCGATCAGGAATTCGAGGCTCAGATAAT
The DNA here is from genome assembly GCA_903848655.1 of uncultured Sphingomonadales bacterium. Classification (GTDB taxonomy): domain Bacteria; phylum Pseudomonadota; class Alphaproteobacteria; order Sphingomonadales; family Sphingomonadaceae; genus Novosphingobium. Next base: position 38,904 of record CAINGT010000026.1, on the reverse strand, counting down.
AGACCCGCTTGCCGCCTTTGGCATATGTTTCGCGCGTCGATTCCATCCACACGTCGATAATCGCATCGCGCAAGGCATAGACCGTGGCCGTATACCAGTCATGCGGCTTGGCCGCGCGTTCATCTTTGCCCACGCGATGACGCAAGACATCGACGATATGCACATCGATTTCGGCGGCCTTTGACCGGCGGCTCATCGGGACGTCAAGGCTCATGCAGCGCGGTTCCTTGGCAGGGTTGCACGGACGGATGATCCGCCGTTGCGCAACGATTGGTCACAGCCCTTGCAGCAGTGCCACGTGTCCGGCGATTGCCCCGGTAACCCCATGGCTTTACCCTTTCCCCCGCAAAGGTTAGGCCAGCACCAGCCCCCCTTACAAGCAGCCAATCACCAGACGGCCTAAAAAGAACGCCCGTTGCGCCCCCCGCTACCGCTATCACGTCAACCGATGCTGGCAAGACCGCATTCGTATCGCCCACCGGCGCGGAAGTGCTGGCCAGCCTGGGATTGGGATCAGCCCATGATGCCGGGCAGGTCGAGACCTTTGTCCGCCGCGCAGTCGCGTGCCAGTGCATAGCCGGCGTCGGCGTGGCGCATGACGCCGGTCGCCGGGTCGTTCCACAACACGCGTTCGAGCCGCTTGGCCGCTTCGGGTGTGCCATCGGCAACGATGACCATGCCCGAATGCTGCGAATAGCCCATCCCAACGCCGCCGCCGTGGTGCAGTGACACCCACGTCGCGCCGCTGGCGGTGTTGAGCAGCGCGTTGAGCAGTGGCCAGTCGGACACCGCGTCCGATCCATCGGCCATTGCTTCGGTTTCGCGGTTGGGGCTGGCGACCGATCCGCTGTCAAGGTGATCGCGGCCGATGACGATGGGCGCTTTCACTTCGCCCGATGCGACCATTGCGTTGAACGCCAGGCCGAGCCGGTGACGATCCCCCAGACCGACCCAGCAAATGCGCGCGGGCAAGCCCTGAAAGCGGATCTTTTCGCGCGCCATGTCGAGCCAGCGGTGCAAGTGCGGGTTATCGGGGATCAATTCCTTCACTTTGGCGTCGGTCTTGTAGATGTCTTCGGGATCGCCCGACAGCGCCACCCAGCGAAACGGACCGATGCCCCGGCAGAACAGCGGGCGGATATAGGCGGGGACAAAACCGGGAAAGCCGAATGCGCCGATCACCCCTTCATCGAGTGCGACCTGGCGGATATTGTTGCCATAATCGGTGGTCGGCACGCCACGGCGCTGAAATTCGAGCATGGCTTCGACATGGCGCGCCATGCTCGCTTTGGCCGCGTGTGCCACCACTGCGGGTTCGCGTTCGCGCTTGTCCACCCATTCGGCCACGCTCCATCCGGCGGGGAGATAGCCGTTGATCGGGTCGTGCGCCGATGTCTGATCGGTCAGCAAGTCGGGCACAATGCCACGCGCGAGCATTTCGGGCAGGATTTCGGCGGCATTGCCCAGCAACCCGACCGAGACCGGCTGGCGCGCGGCATTGGCGGCGGTGATGATCGCCATCGCTTCGTCGAGCGTGGCGGCGCTGCGGTCGAGATAGCCGGTGCGCAGCCGCATGTCGATCCGGCTGGCCTGACATTCGATGGCAAGGCAACTCGCCCCGGCCATCACCGCCGCCAGCGGTTGCGCGCCGCCCATGCCGCCAAGCCCTGCGGTCAGGAGCCAGCGGCCCGCCAGATCGCCGCCATAGTGCTGGCGGCCCATTTCGACGAACGTTTCATACGTGCCCTGCACGATGCCTTGCGTGCCGATATAGATCCACGAACCGGCGGTCATCTGGCCGTACATTGCCAGACCCTGCCGATCGAGTTCGTTGAAATGCTCCCACGTCGCCCATTTCGGCACGAGGTTGGAATTGGCGATCAGCACGCGCGGCGCATCGGCATGGGTGCGAAACACGCCAACCGGCTTGCCCGACTGGATCAGCAGCGTTTCATCGTCGTTGAGCCGCCGCAGCGTGGCGACAATCGTGTCATAGGCCGCCCAGTCGCGCGCGGCGCGGCCAATCCCGCCATAGACCACGAGTTCTTCGGGCCGTTCGGCCACATCGGGGTGCAGATTGTTCATCAGCATCCGCAAGGGCGCTTCGGTCAGCCAGCTTTTGGCGGAAAGCGTCGTGCCGGTCGCCGGGTAGATGGTGCGGGTGTTGTCGAGGCGGGGGTTCGCGGTCATGGCTGTCCTGTGGCAAAGGCGAGGCAATGGGTTAGCATGGCGGTCAGCACCGGGCGCAGCGCGGCGGCGCGGACGGGATCGAGCGGGGCGGGCCAAGTGTCCTCGGTCAGCGCGGCAGGTTCGGCCAGATAGCCGCGCATCGCCAGCTCGATCTGGATGGCGTGAACGCCATCGGCGGGCTGGCCATAGTGGCGCGTGGTCCAGCCGCCCTTGAACCGGCCATTCATCACATGGCTGTAAGGCGATGCGGCGGCGACTTGTTCCATCCCTGCTGCAAGCTCGGCAGCGCACGTCGTGCCGCCATTGGTGCCGATATTGATCTGCGGCAGTTCACCGTCAAACAGGCGCGGAATATGGCTGCGGATCGAATGCGCGTCATAGACCACCACGCGTGCGTGGGCGGCGCGCAGTCGCGCGATTTCGGCGGTGAGCGCGGCATGATAGGGATCAAACCACGCCGCGCGGCGGCGCGCGATTTCTGCGGCAGAAGGTTCGGCTGATAGTGGTTCACCAGCAAATGTCGTGGTGGGCACAAGGCCGGTGGTGGCCTGCCCCGGATAGAGCGATACGCCCGAAGGATCGCGGTTGACGTCAATCACCGACCGGCTGATCCGCGTGGCGATCATGGTTGCCCCGAGATCGCGGGCAAAAGCATAGAGATCAGCGATCCACCAGTCGGTATCGACCCGTGCCAGCCACGGCGTGGCGAACTGGTCCGCGCAATCGGCGAGACCGGTGCCGCCGTGCGGAAAGGCGACGATCAGCGGCGCGGGACCGCGCTCGATGTCAAGCCACGCGCTCATCCGCAGACCCCCGGCAATGCCATCACGATGCTGCGCACCAGCGCGCCCGACCGCACCAGTGCATTGGCCGCTTCGATATCGGGGTAAAAGTGGCGATCTTCGACCAGCGGCGGAACGTGCGTGCGCAACAGCGCGCGCGCCGCTTCGAGCATGGGCGATGAGGCGAGCGGGGCATGAAACTCGCAACCTTGCACCGCCGCCAGATATTCGATTCCCACCACTGCATCGACATTGGCGACCATGTCGGCCAGCCGCCGCGCGCCATGCGCCGCCATCGAGACATGGTCTTCCTGATTGGCGCTGGTGGGGATCGAATCGACGCTGGCGGGATAGGCGCGCTGCTTGTTTTCGCTCACCAGCGCAGCGGCGGTCACTTGCGGGATCATGAAACCCGAATGCAATCCGGCGTGCGGAGTCAGAAACGCCGGCAGCCCCGACAGCGCCGGATCGACCAGCATTGCGATCCGCCGTTCGGCAAGCGAGCCGATCTCGCACAGCGCCAGCGCGATCATGTCGGCGGCAAAGGCGACCGGCTCGGCATGGAAATTGCCGCCCGACAGCGCTTCATCGCCGCCGCGCTCATCGACGAAAATCAGCGGATTGTCCGACACGCCGTTGGCTTCAGTTGCCAGCGTCTGCGCCGCTTGCCGCAGCAGATCGAGCACCGCGCCCATCACTTGCGGCTGGCAACGCAAACAGTAGGGGTCTTGCACGCGCGGATCGTCGCGCGTGTGGCTGGCGCGAATGGCGCTGCCTGTCATCAGCGTGCGCAACGCTGCGGCGACCGCAATCTGGCCGGGGTGGCGGCGCAAGGCGTGGATGCGCGGGTCAAACGGGGTATCGGACCCTTTGGCCGCTTCGGTCGCAAGCGCGCCGGTGATCAGCGCCGAACCAAACACGCGCTCCGCGCCGAACAGCCCCGCCAGCGCATTGGCGGTGGAAAACTGCGTGCCGTTGAGCAGCGCGAGGCCTTCTTTGGGGCCGAGCGTGATCGGGGCCAGACCGGCGCGCGCCAGCGCCACGTCAGCGGGCAGACGCTCGCCACCCATATCGATTTCGCCCACGCCGATCATCGCCGCCGTCATATGCGCCAGCGGGGCCAGATCGCCGCTCGCGCCGACCGAGCCTTGGCACGGCACCACCGGGGTCAGGCCGTGGTGCAGCATCGCTTCGAGCAGCGCCGTCGTCGCCGGGCGCACGCCGCTGGCCCCTTGGCCAAGGCTGGCGAGTTTGAGCGCCATCATCAGCCGCACGATGGGAACGGGCGAGGGGGCGCCCGTCCCGGCGGCATGGCTGAGCACGATATTGCGTTGCAGGCTGGCAAGATCGGCATCGGCGATGCGCACGCTGGCCAATTTGCCAAAGCCGGTGTTGATGCCATAAACTGGCTCGCCCCGGGCCAGAATGCGCGTGATCGCGGCGGCGCTGGCGGCAATCGCTGGCGCGGCGGCGGGGTCCAGCCGCGCGCCCGCGCCAAGCCAGATCGCGCGCCAATCGGCCAGCGGCACCGCACCGGGGATCAGCACAATCGGGTCAGTCGGGGTCAGCATAGCTGGCCTTTCCAGATGCGGGCATGGAGCGGGCGCGCACCCAGCCGATAGACGAGTTCCGCCGCGCTGTCGGCATTCCAGATCGCGATATCGGCGCTCAACCCCGGCACCAGCGCTCCGGTTTCGCCCGCCAGTCCGAGCGCGCGCGCCGCATTGACCGTAACCCCTTGCCAGCATTCGGCAATCGTCAGGCGGAACAGCGTGGCCGCCATGTTCATCGCCAGCAGGATTGACGACATCGGGCTGGTGCCGGGGTTGCAATCGGTTGCCACCGCCATTGGCACCCCCGCCGCGCGCAATTGCGCGACCGGCGGCAGCCGCGTTTCGCGGCAGACATAGAACGCGCCGGGCAACAGCGTGGCGACCGTGCCCGCGCGGGCCATCGCCGCGATTCCGGCGGGATCAAGATATTCGAGATGGTCGGCGGACAACGCCCCATGCCGCGCCGCCAGCGCCGCGCCGCCCTGATTGGACAATTGTTCGGCATGGATCCGCACCGGCAGCCCGAGCGCCGCTGCCGCTGCAAACACTTTTGCCACTTGATCGGGCGAAAAGGCGATAGTTTCGCAAAAGGCATCGACGCTATCGGCCAGACCTTCGGCGGCGATAGCAGGCAGCATCGCGGTGCAGATATGGTCGATATAGCCGTCGGCGCGCCCGGCATATTCGGGCGGCAGCGCATGGGCACCCAGAAACGTCGTGACCACGCGCACCGGGCGCAGCGTGCCCAAGTGCCGTGCGGCGCGCAGCATGGCAATCTCGCTGGCTGTGGTCAGGCCATAGCCCGACTTGATCTCGACCGTGCCGACGCCTTCAGCAAGCAAGGCGTCGAGCCGGGGCAGCGCGGCGGCGACCAGATCATCGACCGAGGCGCGCCGCGTCGCTGCCATTGTCGCCACGATCCCGCCCCCGGCGCGGGCAATCGCTTCATAACTGACGCCATCGAGCCGCATTTCGAATTCGCCCGCGCGGTGCCCGCCGTGCACCAGATGGGTATGGGCATCGATGGGGGCAGGCGTCACCAGCCGCCCGTCGCAGGCCACGGTGTGCTCCGGCGCAAAGCGCGGGGCATCGGCGGCTGGCCCGGCATAGACGATCCGGCCGTTGGTAATTGCCACCAGTGCGTGCGCGATTGGAGCCGTGGGCGACGGCGCACCGGGGGCCATCGTCAGCACGTGGGCATCGGTCAGGATCGTATCGCAACGCATGGCTGAACCCGGCATGAGTGGGAACCTGAAGTCTGCCACAGGCGGGTGAATATGTATAGACATAATCACAGCGGCTTGTCATAATCGGCGTGTCGTTTGCGGGAGTACCCCTCCCCCAAAGGGGGAGGATCTAAGAGGTACTTGTTCAGTGTTTCTTTTAGGGATTGCCCACCATGCCCTCTGCGCCGGTTACGCTGCACTTTGCGCAGGCCCTGCTCCCGCAAGGCTGGGTGAGAAATGTGCGCGTGGCAGTTGCAGGCGGCGTAATCACGGCGGTTACCGGTGGTGTCGCGCCGCAGCCGGGCGATCACTGCCACGCCATTGCCATTCCGGGGCTGGCCAATCTCCATTCGCACGCGTTTCAGCGCGGCATGGCCGGGCTGGCTGAAACCAGGGGCGCGACCGACGACAGCTTTTGGACGTGGCGCGAAGTGATGTACCGGTTTCTTGACCGGCTGACCCCCGACGATGTCCGCGCCATCGCCGCACAAGCCTATGTCGAAATGCTCGAAACCGGGTTTACCCGCGTTGGCGAGTTTCATTATCTGCACCACGCTCTTGACGGCACGGCTTATGCCGATCCCGCCGCGATGGGTGCGGCGCTTGCCGCAGCCGCCGCCGACAGCGGCATCGCGCTGACGCTGCTGCCGGTGTTCTATGCCCATGCGGGGTTTGGCGGGGTGCCGCCGCGCGGCGATCAGCGGCGGTTTGTGTCATCGCGCGATGGCTATGCCCGCCTGTTCGACGCCAGCCGCCACGCCATCGCCGCGCTGCCCGATGCGGTGCTGGGAATCGCGCCGCATTCGTTGCGCGCGGTGACCCCTGATGAACTTGCCGAGCTGCTGGCGCTATCCCCATCCGGGCCGGTGCATATTCATATCGCCGAACAGACCGCCGAAGTCGAAGCCTGCCTTGCGTGGTCGGGCGCGCGCCCGGTGCAATGGTTGCTCGATGCTGCCCCGGTCGATCCGCGCTGGTGCCTGATCCATGCCACGCATATCACCGATGGCGAAGCCCGCGCGCTGGCGGCGAGCGGCGCGGTGGCGGGGCTGTGCCCGGTGACCGAGGCCAATCTGGGCGATGGGCTGTTCCCCGCCGAGCCCTATCTCGCCGCCGGGGGCCGGTTTGGCGTGGGCAGCGATTCAAACGTGCTGATCGATGCGAGCGAAGAATTGCGCTGGCTCGAATATGGCCAGCGACTGGTGCGGCGCGGGCGCAACTTGGTGCCACGCGGCGCGGGTGAACGCAGCGGCAGCGCGCTGTTCGGCGGTGCGCTGGCGGGCGGCGCGCAAGCACTGGGCGCAGCCAGCGGCATCGTGCCCGGTCTGGCCGCCGATATTGTCAGTCTCGATGCCGCACATCCGGGGCTGGCCGCGCGCGGTGCCGAGGCGCTGCTCGATGGTTGGATTTTCGCCGCCGGGCGCGGCGCAATCGATTGCGTCTGGCGGCGCGGGGTCAAAGTCGTGGCGGGCGGGCGGCACCACCGGCGCGACGCCATCGGCACGGCCTATCGCGCCTGTCTGGGGCGGCTGCTGTGACCGGCAGCCGCACTGCCGATACGCGCTTTTTTGGCCATCCCGCAGGGCTTGGGGTGCTTTGCGGCACGCAGTTGTGGGAACGCTATTCGTTCTACGGGATGCAAGCGCTGCTGATGCTCTACATGACCGAGGACTTGCTCAAATCGGGCGCGGCGGGGCGGGTCTGGGGCATGGCGGGCTATCGCGCGCTGCTGACCCAGTTGTTCGGGCCGATGACCGATCTGGGCTTTGCCTCGCAGACTTATGGGCTTTACGCCGGGTTCATCTATGTCACGCCGCTGGGCGGTGCGTGGCTGGCCGACCGGTTGCTAGGCAAAACGCGCACGATCTGCATCGGCGCGCTGTTGATGGCGGCGGGGCATTTGGCCATGGCGATCACGCCGCTGTTTCTGGTCGCGCTGGGGCTGTTGATCGTCGGTGGCGGATTGGTGATCGGCAATTTGTCGTCGCAAGTCGGCGATTTGTACGCGCCCGACGATGCGCGGCGCACGCGCGCTTTTGCGCTATTTCTCATCGCGTCGAGCCTCGGCTCGCTGCTGTCACCGCTGATCACCGGCACGCTGGGCGAACGCGTTGGTTGGCATTGGGGGTTTGGCGCGGCGGGAATCGGGATGATGGTCGGCGCAGCGACGTATCTTGCCGGGCGGCGGCGGCTGCCGCTGCGCCCGGTGGCCGATGCCGCGCATCGCCAGCCGCTGCGGCGGGCCGACTGGCGCAATATTTGCGCGCTCGTGCTGGTGTTCGTGCCTTATGTGCTCGTCAATGCCGCCTATCAGCAATGCTATGCGTTAATGCTCGTCTGGGCGGACAAAGCCGTCGATCATACCGTGCTGGGCTGGGACATGCCGATCACGTGGATGAATTTCTTCGACGGGGCGATGGCGATGGGCACGATTACCGCATCGGCGATGATCTGGCAGCGCTGGGCGGCAAAAGGGCGCGAACCGCACGATATTACCAAAATCGGCATCGGTTGCGCCGGGGTGGCGCTGGCCTTTGTCTATGCGGCGGGGCTGGCGCTGGTGCCGGGGGTGTCGTGGGTCGCGCTGGTCGGGGTCTATTTCATCATCGACTGGTCATGCGCGTGGTTTGAGCCGCCCGCTGGTGCGATTACCTCGCGCTATGCGCCCTATCGCGTCAGCGCAACGATGATGGGGGTGTTTAAGCTGGCGATGGCGCTGGCCTATTTCCTGCTCGGCTGGCTGGGGCAATTTATCGAAGTGCTGGGGCCGGTGCGCTATTGGCTGCTCGATGCCGGAATCGCGGGAAGCGGCGCTTTGCTCGTGCTGCTGTTTGGCCGCCGGGTGCGCGCGATGCTCGATCCGGCCTGTTCCGCGCCGCCGGGCCAGTCGCTGATCGGCGAAACGCAAATCCACGCCTGGCCCGATCCGGCCAATCTGCGATGACCGCGAAGGGTTTTTCCGCCCTGCCGCTGCACGAACGCATCCGGCAGGATATCGAAACACGCATTATCAGCGGCACACTGCGCCCCGGTGATCGCATCCCGTCAGAACTCGAACTGATGGCGCGCTATGGCTGCGCGCGGATGACGGTGAACAAGGCGCTGTCGGCGCTGGCGACGCGCGGCCTGCTCGAACGGCGCAAACGCGCGGGAACTTTCGTTGCCCGGCCGCGCACGGTGGCAATGGTGCTCGATGTGCCCGATCTTGGCTCTGCGGTGACTGCGCGCGGGCAAGTCTATGCCTTTCGCCTGCTCGACCGGCAGATCAGCGACACCGCGCGCGACCGGCAGGCGGCGGCGGACTTGGGCGACGTTGGCCGGGTGATGCGGCTGACCGGGCTGCATCTGGCCGATGGCGTGGCCTTTGCGCTCGAAGAGCGGTTGATCAATCTGGCACTCGTGCCCGCCATTGAGCCGGTCGATTTTTCGACCGAGCCGCCGGGTACCTGGCTGTTGCGGCATATCCCATGGACCGAGGCGGAAAACCGCATCGGCGCGCTTGCCGCCAGCCGCGCGCAAGCCAAAGTGTTGGGAATAAGCCCCGGCGATGCCTGCCTCGCCATCGAACGGCGCACGTGGCGCGGCGCAGACAGCGTGACGGTAGTGCGCCAGACATTCGTTGCGGGCAGTCACGAACTCGTCGCGCGGTTCGGGCCGGCAGGTGGCAGCCCGGCGCGGATCAGCGCGGCGGCGGCGGCGATGACATCGGCCATTGGCACATCATCGGCATAAGGCGCGATGTGATCGCGCACATGGCGGTGCAGCGCGGCGGTGCCCGGCGCGCGCGCTGCGGGGGGAACCGCCAGATCGTGCGCCTGTGCGGCAGCGGCCAGTTCGATCCCCAAAATCACTGCAACATTGTCGAGCAGCGCCAAAGCCTTGATCGCGGCGGCGGTCGGATGCGCCAGATAGTCTTCCTGCAAGGCCGACGTAATCCCGCCGTCAAGGCTGGCGGGCGCGGCAAGGCGGCGGTTTTCGCCGACGAGCGCGGCGGCGCTGTACTGCGCGATCATGAACCCGCTAGCAACGCCCGGATCGCTCGCCAGAAACGGCGGCAGCCCGCTGACCAGCGGATTGACCAGCCGATCCAGCCGCCGTTCGGCGATCATCCCCAGATGCGCGGCGGCGATGGCAAGGCTGTCCATCGCCAGCGCCAGACCGGTGGCCACGGCATGGGCCTGTGATTGCACGCACGGTGCGGCAAACGTGCCGCCGACCACCGGATTGTCGGTGACCGAACGCAATTCGTCCGCCAGCACCGCTTCGCCATGCGCCACGGCATCGCGCACCGCGCCATGCACGTGCGGAACCGCGCGCAGCGACAGTGCATCCTGCAACCGGCCCGCGCCAGGATGTGTGCTGCCCGCCAGCCACTGGCGCACGCTGGCTCCCGATTGCGCGATCCCAGCCGACACGCGTAGCTGCAAGACATCGCCATCAAACGCCGCCATTTGCGCGCCGAGCGCTTCGAGCGTCAGCGCCGCAACGCCATCGGCGCATTCGACCATACGGCGCGCGCGGTCCCAGCCCAGGCAGCCAAGCCCGGTCGCGCAAGGGGTACCATTGAGCAGGCTCAACCCCTCTTTCGCCTCAAGCACCAGCGGCACCAGCCCGGCGCTCGCCAGCGCCGCCGCGCCGGGCAGCACGCGGCCCCCGACCCACGCCTGGCCCTCGCCGATCAAGACCAGCGCGATATGCGCCATATGCGTCAGATATCCGACCGAACCCCCGGTCGGCACCACCGGGATGACCGCGTGGTTGAGCAGCGCGACCAGTGCTTCGACCACCGCCAGCCGCACGCCTGACCGGCCATGCGCAAACAGGTTCACTTGCGCGGCGATAATCGCGCGCACGGCGGTGTCGGGCAGCGGCGCGCCGATCCCGCAGGCATGGCTCATCACCAGTTGGCGCGACAAGCGCCGCTGCGCCGGGCCATCGACGGCAGTGTTCACCAGCGCGCCCACGCCGGTATTGACGCCATAAGCCGGAATGCCGCTGGCAAGGATCGCCTCGACCAGCAGCCGCGCATGACCGATGCGCGCGGCTGCGGCGGCACTGATTGCAACTGGCGCGCCCTCGGCAACCGCGACCAGTTGTGCCGGGGTCAGCGGGTCATCGATGGTCACGCCGCCGCTCCACCCGCAGCAGCCGCAAGCGGCGCAAACCGCAGCACGAGGTACCCGAGCACGCCCGACAGCACCGAGCCGGTTACCACCCCCAGTTTCGCCACTGCCACCAAGGACGGTTCGGATGCGAACGCCAGCATCGCGATAAACAGGCTCATCGTGAAACCAATTCCGCACAACGCAGACAGGCCATAGAGCTGCAACCAGCTCGCGCCGTGCGGCAGCTGCGCAAAGCCGACCTTCACCGCAAGCCAGATCGACGCAAAAATACCGCACTGCTTGCCAAGGAACAGCCCCGCCGCAATCCCCAACGGCAGTGGTTCGATCAGCGTGTGCAAGCCAAAACCGCCCAGCGCAATCCCGGCATTGGCAAAGCCGAACACCGGCACGATCAGAAACGCCGACCACGGATGGAGCGCATGTTCGAGCCGGTGCAGCGGCGAATCAGGTGCTTCATCCGTTCCGGGGGTTACCGTCACCGGAATGGTAAACGCCGCCAGCACGCCGGCAATCGTCGCGTGCACCCCCGACACCAGCACTGCATACCACAGCAGCGCAAACCCGATCATATAAGGCAGCAAGCGGCGCACGCCCGCCCGGTTCATCAGCAGCATCGCGCCCAGAATGACCAAAGCGGCGAGCAGCGCGATGCCCTTGATACTCGCGGTATAGGCCAGCGCGATGATAACCACCGCGCCCATGTCATCGACTATGGCAATCGTGGTCAAAAACAGCTTGAGCGCAGTGGGCACCCGGCTTCCCAGCAGCGCCATGACCCCGATGGCAAAGGCGATATCGGTCGCCGCCGGAATCGCCCAGCCTTGCGCCAGATCGGGCGATCCGCCGGAAAAGCCCAGAAACACCAGCGCCGGCGCAACCATGCCACCCAGCGCAGCCACGAACGGCAGCCGCCGCTGCTGCCATGTCACCAGCCGCCCATCGACAAATTCGCGCTTGATTTCCAGCCCGACCACCAGAAAGAACACCGCCATCAACCCGTCGTTGATCCACAAATGCGGCGTCATCGGCCCCAGTTTGGCGCTGAGCGCCGGCCCCGCATGGCTGTGCAACAGATGGAAATAGCCGTCGGCCCAGCGGCTATTGGCGATAACCATCGCCAGCACCGCCGCACCGATCAGGATGATGCCCCCTGCCGCTTCACCGGCAAGGAATTCCTGCAAGGCCAAAGGCGGTCGTGTCGATTGGCTCACCGCGCCGCGATCCTGTTTGCTCTGTCCACGATAGTCCCCGCCAGTCCTGACAGCGATTGCGCTGGCTTGTCACCAAGCCTAAAGCATAATGTACCAAGTCTGCAATGCATCCTGCCATGGGCATGAAGATGCTCGCAGACGACCAGAAAATGGCGTAATGGCCTTGCGTTCGCTGGGCGACTCAGACCTCCCCCGCCCTGCTTCCTGTCCCGAAGAAAATCGTCGGGCTGGTGGGGGCGGCCAGTCGAAGATGCCGGGCGGGATTATGGCCGCTTTGCCCATGATTGACAGGATTACCGCGATTTCTTCCGCCCCGACCGATACCCCGCAGATCGACCGCGCGATAGCTGCCGCCGACCTTGCCCACCCGCACCACGACAGCCAGACCACATTGGCGGTAGGGGCCATCGGCGTGGTGTTTGGCGACATCGGCACCAGCCCGCTCTATGCCTTGCGCGAAAGCTTTATCGGCGCGCATCAACTGGTGGTCGATCCAGCGCATGTGTTTGGCGTGCTGTCGCTGATCTTCTGGACGATGACGCTGGTGGTCACGATCAAATATGTGTTCGTGATCCTCTATGCCGACAACAAGGGCGAAGGCGGCAGCCTCGCGCTGCTCGCGCTGATCGGACGAAGGCTGGGGCAGAACCGCTGGACCTCGCTGACGGTCATGCTGGGCATTATCGCCACCGCGCTGTTCTATGGCGATGCGATCATCACCCCGGCCATGTCGGTGCTGTCGGCGGTCGAAGGCTTGGAAGTGGTGCAGCCCGCGTTCAAGGAACTGGTGCTGCCGATCTCCGTCGCCATTCTGGTCGGCTTGTTCGCGATCCAGTCGCGCGGCACGGCAGCCGTGGGCAAGCTGTTCGGCCCGGTCATGCTGATCTATTTTCTCGTCATCGCGGTGATGGGGATATCCGGCATCATGCAAGCGCCCGAAATCCTGTGGGCGCTCAATCCGATCTATGCGGTGAACTTTTTCACGCTCGACCCACTGCTGGCGTTTCTGGCGCTGGGATCGGTTATTCTGGCGGTGACCGGGGCCGAAGCGCTCTATGCCGATATGGGCCATTTCGGGCGGCGGGCGATCATGGTCGCTTGGCTGTGGGTGGCATTTCCGTGCCTGTTGCTCAATTATCTTGGACAATCGGCGCTACTGCTGCGCAATCCGGCACTCGTAGAAAACCCGTTCTTTTTGATGGCCCCCGAATGGGGCCGCCTGCCGCTGGTGATTCTCGCCACGCTGGCCACAATCATCGCCAGCCAGGCAGTGATCTCGGGCGCTTATTCGGTGTCGCAACAGGCGATCCAGCTTGGCTTTCTGCCGCGCATCCGCATCCTGCACACCAGCGCCAAAGCCGCCGGGCAGATCTATGTGCCGTTGATCAACTGGGCGTTGCTGGCGCTCGTGCTGCTGCTGGTGGTGGGGTTCAAATCGTCGAACAACCTCGCATCGGCGTATGGCATCGCGGTAACGGGCACAATGTTCATTACCGCCTGTATGCTGGGCATTTTGACCTTTGCGGTGTGGAAATGGCCGCCGCTGCTGGCCGGGGCGATGACGGCGGTGTTTCTGGTGGTTGATGGCGCCTATTTCGCGTCAAATCTGACCAAGATTCCCGATGGCGGCTGGTTTCCGCTGCTGGTGGCAGGTGTCGTGTTCGTGATGCTGACCACTTGGTCCACCGGGCGGCGCATCTTGCGCGAACGGCTGGCCGAAGATTCGATGCCGTTTGACGTGTTCCTCAATTCGGTGTGCGAAAAAGTCCGCCGTGTGCCGGGCACTTCGGTGTTCCTGTCATCATCGGCGGAGGGTATTCCCCCTGCGCTGCTGCACAATCTGAAACACAACCATATTCTGCACGAACGCGTGGTGATCCTGACCGTGGTGACCGAAGGGGTGCCGCATGTTCCCCCCGAAGTGCGCCGCGTGGTCGATAGCGTGGGCCACGGGTTTTACCGCATGATTATCCGCATCGGCTTTATGGACGAAGCCAATGTGCCCGCCGAACTCGCTGCGGAACACCGCGCGGGTGGACCGTTCAAGCCAATGGAAACCAGCTATTTCCTCGCCCGCCAAACGCTGATCGCATCCAAACGGCCCGGCATGGCGCTGTGGCGCGAAAAGCTGTTCGCGTGGATGATCCGCAACGCCGAAAGCGCGATGCAGTTCTTTCGCCTGCCGACCAACCGCGTGATCGAACTGGGCAGCCAGCTCGAAATCTGAATACGCTTATACCGCAATCTCCGGCGCCACATCGGGATAGTATGTCGCCACCGACCCCAGCGCCGCGCGCAATGGCTCCAGCCACGGTTCGAACTGCCGCCAGTGATCGATCCCGTCGGTAAAGATCGGCTGGCGCACTTGTTCGGAACTGGCGGTGCGCACCGCGCGGCGGTTGGTGTAAAATGCCAGGCACTGGTCCTCGAACGGCACCCCGACATGCGCCAGCAAGCGGCGCACTTCGCCTGCGGTATCGGCCACCATCGCTTCATAGATCACGCGGTGCACCGCGCCCGGCGCGGCGCGATCAAACGCTGCCATTTGCGCGACGTAAGCACGATAATAGCGCCCGATTTCATCGAGATCATACGTAAACACTTGCCCGCGCGCAAAAAACTGCTTCCACCCGGAAAAGCAGCAGCCCATCGGATGGCGGCGTGCGTCGATCACCGTGGCGCGCGGCAGGATCAGCCGGATCAGCCCGACATACATCCAGTTGTTGGGCATCTTGTCGATAAAGCGCGGTTTGGGCTCTTTGCGGTGGACGCGCGTGCGATCGATATATTCTTCGCCCAGCCGGGTGAGATCGGCATGGCTCAACGCGCGCAAGGCATCGGCAAAGCTGGCGAACTCGCCATCTTCGACGCGGGTATTGAGCCGATCACCAATCATCATCAGATCGGGCAGTTCCATCGTTCCTTCGATCTGCGAATGGCTCGACAGGATCTGTTCGATCAGCGTCGATCCGGCGCGCGGCAACCCGACCACGAACACCGGATCATCGGCCATGCACCCGGCCCCCGCCCGGCTGGCGATGAACGGCGCGGTGAACAGCGCGGCATGGTCGCGCGCGCCTGTTTCGATCTGTGCCGGATCATAGTCGATCAGGCTGCGCCGCAGCGCATTGGCGCGGGCGTAATGGTCAAAGCTGCGCGCCGCATCGCCCGCATCTTCATAAGCCTTGCCCAGCGCGAACAGCAATTGGCAGGCCTGTTCATCGTCTTCGACCGCCGGTTCGGCGGCCAGCATCGCAGCCGTGTCCGCCGCATCGAACCGCACGGTCTTGAGATTGGCCAGGCTCCACCATGCCTCCCCCAAAGCGGGTTCGCGCGCCAGCGCGCGGCGATAGGCACTGATCGCATCACCCTGCCGACCCAGCGTCTTTTCGACATGGCCCAGATTGAGCCAGACGCGCGGCTGATCGACCCCGCGCGCAATCAACCGGCGATACATCGTGGCAGCGGCCTGCTGTTCGCCCAGCCGCACCTGCAACGATGCGGCGAGCAGCGCATGGCCGACATTGTCGGGCTCATCCGCCAGCAGTATCTGCGCATGGTGCAAGGCTTCGGCAACATCAGGGCCCATCTGCACGATCCGCACCAGCAATTCGCGCGCGGCGGCAAACCCGGGCGCAATCGCGAGCGTTTGGTGCAGCATACCGATGGCTTCATCAAGCCGCCCTTGCCGCCACGCCACTTCGCCGCGCAAGCGCAAGGCGGCCGCATCGCGCGGATTGGCGGCGATACGATCATCGAGCAGGCGCTCGGCTTCGCCAAAGTTCTGAGCGTGCATCGCCACCGCCGCGTTCAGCAACACAGGATCGCGCGCCGCAGCCGCCACCATGCTGACATCGGCGGCGCGCGCGCGCGACTCGTTTCCCGCCTGCCGCTGTGCGCCTGCCAGCGCCGCCCACGCGGGTACAAAATCGGGCTTCAACTGAACCGCGCGTTCAAGCGCGGCAATCGCCTGCCCCACTTCCCCCGCTTGCCCCAGCACCAGCGCGAATTCAAACGCGGTCAAGGCCGAGCGCGGCTGTTGCGCATAGAGCGCCGCCAGCACCGCGCGCGCGCCTGCCAGATCGCCGAGCAGCCGCAAGGCCTGCCCTTCGATCAGCACCGCCTGCGGATGGCCGGGCACCGCGCGCAAGATTTCGCGCGCTTGCGCCAATGCCAGCGCTGGGTCGGACCCAAGCAGCGCCCCGGCATGGGCAAAGGCCGCGTCGAGCGAAACCGTCGCAGCGGATGATGGCATGAACGCGATGCTCCTTGTGCATGGCTGATTGCGCATAGTGAAAGCAATTGCCCCGCCCCACAACCACCCTTGTAGCGCCGCGAGACAAGGCTGTTGACACAAAAGTGCAACGTATCATGATCGGCTCACAGCGTTGCAGAAGCGCTCGATAGCCGCCGATCATCCGGATGGGGCCAAGCCGGAAAGTCGCCGATTTTGCTCATCAGGGGAGCACACGAAGATGGACACGCGATCACACCGCCGGACTCGCCTGCTGCGGATGCTGGGCACCACCGCAATGTTCGCCGTCATGGCGCTGCCGGGCTTGGCCCATGCCGAAGACGCGCCCGCGGCGGGTGGCGAAGGGCTGACCGAAATCGTGGTAACGGCGACGCACAAATCGGAAAGTATCCAGAAAGTCCCGATCAGCATTCAGGCTTTCGACGGTGCCAAGCTGGAACAAAACCATGTCGCGACTTTCGCTGACTATGCCAACATGCTGCCTTCAGTCTCGTTTGAATCGCTGGGACCAGGCCGCAGCGAGCCGTTTTTCCGCGGCATATCGGTCAGCGGCGGGCAGGCACCGACTGTTGGCGTCTATCTCGACAACATTCCGATCACGTCCAACGGCAACAATCCCGAAGTGCATGTCTATGATGTCGAACGGGTAGAGGCCCTGTCAGGCCCGCAAGGCACGCTGTTTGGCGCAAGTTCGCTCGCCGGAACGCTGCGCATCATCACCAACAAGCCCAAATTCGGCAAAGTCGAGGCCGGGATCGATACCGAAGTCAACACATTCGGCAAAGGTGCGGCGGGCGGATCGATCGAAGGGTTTGTCAATGTGCCGCTGGGCAGCACGGTCGCGGTGCGACTGATGGGGTTCTATGCCAAAACCGGCGGCTATATCGACAACACCCATGGCACGGTCAGCTACGAATCGGTGCCGATCACGCTCGACAATACCGCGCTGGTGCAGAACGCTTACAACCCCAACGAGGAATATGGCGGGCGCGCCGCGATCAGTTGGCAACCAGCGCCGGACTGGACGATCACCCCCGCCGTGACCTATCAATATCTCAATTCGCAAGGCGGCTACAATTACGACCCGCGTGTCGGCGATCTGCAAGTCCACGACTACAGCCCGACATATCTGCGCGACCACTGGTATCAGGCAGAATTGTCGATTCAGGGCAAAATCGGCGATTTCGATCTGGTGTCGGCGACCGGGTATTTTCAACGGACGATTTCAAACGCCAATGATTATACTTATTATTCAGTGACCTATGACCATTATGCCGCAGAAGGCTCGGTCGGGCTGTATTATACCAACTTCAAGGACAAAAATGGCAAGTTCATCAATCCCACCCAACAATATTACGGGCACGACAGCCAGAAAAAATTCACGCAGGAATTGCGCCTGACTACGCCAAAAAGCCTGCCCTTTCAGATCACGGCTGGCGCATTTTATCAATATCAGCGAATCAGTTATGATGATAACTACTATATTCCCGGTTTGAGCACCGCACTCAACAGCGGTGTGCCCGACAAAGGCATCCCACCATTTTCTCCAGCGCTCAGCGGGTCTTATTCACCCGACAGTTACTATCTGGTTGAACAAGATCGCCATTTCAAAGACGGGGCCGGGTTTGTCGAAGGCAATGTCAATCTGACGCCCGAACTCAAAGCAACCGGCGGCATCCGCTATTTTATCTCCGACAATGGCAATTATGGTTTCGCGGGAACGTGGAGCAGCGCCAAAAATACCAAAAAGGCGTTTCAGGCCAATGGCACACCGGGCTGCTGGAACACCGACCCGACGGCGCTTTACGGCAAGTTCATCCACCCATCACGATTGAGCTGTATCAACACCAATATCGCCTATCACCAGACCGGCGAAACCCACAAAGTCAGCCTGTCATGGCAGATCGAACCGTCAAAAATGGTCTATACCACCTATTCAACCGGGTTCCGTCCGGGCGGTGGCAACCGGATCGCCAATGCGGGGCCTTACAACTCTGACTCGCTCGCCAATTTTGAGCTGGGGTGGAAATTGCGCTTTGGCGGCCAGTTCCGCTGGAATGGCGCGGTTTACTATGAACAGTGGAAAGGCATCCAGTATGCCGTCATTCCACCCGGCACGCAAGGCGCGCCGGTCACGGTCAATGCCGGAAACGCCCGGGTTTATGGCATCGAAAGCGATATCGAATGGCAACCGGTGGACAAATTGACCCTATCGGCGACTGCGGCTTATAACAACGCAGCCTTGTCGAGCGACTTTTGCGTGCTCAATGCCAGCTTTCAGGTTCCGGCAAGCTGTTCGGAGGCTGACGGCAATCTGGCCGCAGCCAAAGGCACCCGATTGCCGCGCCAGCCGCAGTTCAAATCGAGCGCCAGCGCGCGTTACGTCATCCCCTTGGCGGCAAACAAGGCGTTCGTGCAGGCGCAAGTGTTCCATCAATCGGGCAGCACATCGGACCTTGATGTCGGCAACAACGCGCTGCTGGGAGATACTGCCGGATTCACCACTTTCAACTTTTCAGCCGGGGTAACGTTCAGCCAGTTTTCGGTCGAAGCTTTCATCGAAAACGCTTTTGACCAGCGCGGCATCTTGTCCAAAAACACATTCTGTTCGATCGAATTGTGTTCGGGTTCATCGCGCAGCTATCCGATCAAACCGCAGTTTTTCGGGTTGAAAATCGGCTACAAGTACTGATCCGACTTTGCACCACCCACGCCCGAAGCAGCGGTTTCGGGCGTGGGGACGCGGTGCGGTCAAAACAAAGGTTGGCCAAAGCCGCGAATGGCGCTTGACTTGATTTGGGCAATGACCGCATCTTCGATCACAGATTTCCACAGCGCTTTTCCGGGCTGGCGGAGATCGCAGTTTTTCCGGCCCTGCGCCGAACCAACCGTGTCCACTAAGGGGCCAGCACCAATGACGTTGCCCAAACGAATTGCGTCTCGTAAACCCGGATATGCCACAGCGATCCGGCTTGCCGCTGCGCTCGGCGCGGTCGTGGTGGGTGCTGGAGCGGCATACGCGCAAACCGCAGCCGTCGCGCCCGAGGAATCAGCGGAAACGACGCTGCCCGCGCCGAAACCGGGCTGGATGTTCGTTCAGCGCGGCTTCGTGCTCAGCGGCACCACGATTTACGACACCGCCAATGGCAAGTATCTGGCGCAAATCGAAACTCCCGTGCTGGGCGATCTCGCAATCGACCCGGCGGGCAAGCATTATTATGTCGCTGAAACCGCATGGACGCGGCGCTTGCACGGCACCCGGCAGGATTTCATTTCGGTCTATGACAGTGCCACGATGAAGCTGGAAGGCGATATCGACATTCCCGGGCGCATCCTTGTCGGCGGGCGCGAGCACAACTTTATCGTCAGCGACGATGGCAAGACCGGCTATGTCTACAATTTCAGCCCGATTTCGTCGGTCAATGTGGTCGATCTGGTCAAGCGCAAATTCGTCAAAAGCTTTGAACTGCCCGGCTGTGCCGACTTGTTCAACAATCCCGGCGTGGGCCTCGCCGCGCTCTGTTCGGACGGATCGCTCGCCGCAATCAACTTGGGCGGCGGAAAAGTCGATATCACCCGCAGCGAACCGTTTTTCGACGCCACCAAAGACCCGGTGTTCGACAACGCGCAGTATGACGCAGCAAAGAATCAACTGGTCATGATGACCTATACCGGGCTGGTCTATACCGCCAAGCTCGGCACCAAGCCGGTGATCGGCGCGCCGTTTTCGCTGCAAGAAGCGGCGGGATTGCGCAAGGGCGATACCCGCCCGCTCGATGTCAACTGGTTCCCCGGCGGGGGGCAGCCCATCGCGCTGCACCGCGCTTCGGGACATCTGTTCGTGCTGATGCACGCTGGCGAATACTGGTCGCACAAGGACGGTGGCACCGAAATCTGGGATCTCGATCTTGCCAGCCACAAAGTCGTCAAGCGACTGGCGATTGACGGACATCCTTCGGTGCTCAATGTCACGCAAGAAGCCACACCCAAATTGATCACCGTCGCCGAAGGCGAAGGGGTCGGGGCGGGCGCTGGCTTTGCTGGAACCGTCAGCGTGATCGACCCTGCAACCGGGGCGGTGACATTCAGCATCCCGAATGCCGGGTCTGGCCTCATTCAGGTTATCCCTTAGGCCAATGCGATGACTTCACTGCTGTTTGAAACCGGATTGATCGCAGCCATTGGCGGCGGCATCGTGTTTGCCGAAGCGGGGTTGGCGAAATTCCGTCACCGTGCGCTCGTTCCGGGGGTTGTGGCGAATTATCGCATCCTGCCCGGCTGGGCGGTAGCCCCGGTGGCCGCGTGGTTGCCCGCGGTCGAAGTGGGGTTGGCGCTCGCGCTGTTTGCCAGCGTGCTGACCGGTGGCGCGGTACGGGGTGCGGCCGGGGCGGCAGCGGCGCTGCTGGTGGTATTCGGCGCGGCGATGGCGATCAATATCGTGCGCGGACGGCGGATGATCGATTGCGGCTGTGGCCGTTCGCAATTGCGCCAGCCGCTCGGCTGGGGTCTGGTGCTGCGCAATGGGGTGCTGGCGGCGCTGATGACGATCCACGCGCTGACTTCGCCAACGCGCGAAAGCGTGGGCGTGGCTGAACTGGCGCTGGCGCTGGTGGCCGGTTCGGCGCTGTTCCTGATGATCCTGTTGTTCAACAGCCTGACAGCGCTGGCGGCATCGCCGCTGGCGAGCGGGCGGAGATAAATGCTGCGATGCTGACGGCGCTGGTCTTTTCCGCGATTTTTGGCTGGGTGGTGATCCTGGCGCTGGTGGTGGCCGTGCTGGCGTTGGCACGCCAAGTGGGTGTGCTGCACATGCGGGTCGCGCCAGCGGGCGCACTGACCACTGCCGGAGGTCCGGCGGTAGGCGCGCAATCGGGGGCAATTCCGGCGACGACGCTCGATGGCGCGGCAGTGGTCATCGGCGGCCCTGCCCCCGGTTCGGCGCTGCGATTGCTGATGTTTGTTTCGGCCACGTGTCCCTTGTGCAAGAACCTGATTCCGATGGCAAAAAGCTTTGCCCGCGATGAACGCGTGCAACTGATTTTCATCGGCGATGACACGCCCGATGCGCAGCGCGCAATGATTGCGCAGCAAGGACTGGGCGGATACCAGTTTATCAACGGGCCTGATGTTGGGCAGGCATATGCCGTTGGGAAGCTGCCTTACGCCATCCTGCTCGATGCCGATGGCGTGATCTTGTCCAAAGGGCTGGTCAACAGCCGCGAACATCTCGAAAGTCTGGTGATCGCACACGAAATGGGCGTAAGCTCGGTGCAGGATTATATCGACGGGCTGACACCAGCCTGACAGAAATAGATTAAAGCCCCCTTCCCTACAGCGGAGGGGTTGGAGGATCGAGTTAAAGCCCCCTCCCCTTCAGGGGAGGGGGTTGGGGGTGGGGCCCACCTCGCCGCTTGGTGCAAAAGCGAGGCGGCCCCCCACCCCCGGCCCCTCCCCTAAAGGGGAGGGGAGAGGCATATTCCGAATGCTGCTGAGCGCGTGAAAACGGGAGTTTGTATGACAAAGTTCAATGCTGACAGCTTTGGCGAAAAGCTTTTGCGCCGCTTTGCCGGCGGCACCTCGCGGCGCGGAATGCTGGCGCGGGTGGGTGTGGCGCTGGTTGCCGCCCCGGTGTTTCCGCTGCTGCCGGTCAGCCGGGCCGAAGCCGCCAAGCCCGACCGGTCACCAGAAACCAAGACCGTGTTCGCGCGGCAGGCACAGACCACCGATGACACCAAATGCACCTATTGGCGCTATTGCGCGATCGATGGGTCGCTGTGCACGTGCTCGGGCGGTGGCATCCACTCGTGCCCACCGGGGGCAGAACCATCGCCCGTTTCATGGGTCGGCACGTGCATCAACCCCGATGACGGCAAAGCCTATCTGATCGCCTATCGCGACTGCTGCGGCAAAGCTTTTGCCAACAAGTGCAATTGCAACGGGTCTGACCGTGAAACGCAATTGTACACCCAGCAGCTCAACAACGATATCATCTGGTGCTTTGGCGTGAAAAACATGGAATACCATTGTTCGACCGCCGTCATGGTGGGGGCAGCCTGAGCGGGCACACTGCCATGATGGTTTCCCGCTGGCTGGCTGTGGCAGCGGTGATGATGCTGCCCTGCGCGGCAGTGTTCGCCGCATCGGATCGGCCCGATCCGCGCACGCTGATGGCCGATCCCGAACAGGCCCGCGCCGACTATGTCGAACATTGCGGCGGGTGCCACGGCGTAACGGGCGACACTGTCCCGGCGCGGCTGCCCGAGCTTGCCGGGCGGGTGGGCTGGTTCATGTGTACTCCTGCGGCGCGCGCCTATCTGATCCGCCTGCCCAATGTTGCGCACAGCCGCATTACCGACAATGCCCAGCTTGCCGACATGATGAACTATGTCGTGTTCGTGATCGGCGGCAGCAGCGCACCCGTGGGTACCCGGCCATTCACCGCCGATGAAGTGGCGCGCGAACGGCCACTGGCGCTGACCAATGCCAATCTGACGGCAGAGCGCGACCGGCTGACGCGACAACTGGTGCGGCAATGCCATGCCCCCGCTTCGATCCGCGATCTCTATATCGGCGCAAAGCCATGATCGCCGCAGCGCCGATTGACGCCTTGCGCCTGATCGACCGGGGCGCGCGCGAAGGCGTGCCCGGCGTGTTGATGACGCTGACCGCGATCACCGGCAGCGCTTCGCGTGCCATCGGCACGCAAATGGCAGTGCTGGCCGATGGACGGCAGATCGGATCATTTTCCGGCGGCTGCATTGAAACCGCGATTGCCGCCGAAGCAATGGAAGTCTTGGCCGCAGGCGTGCCGCGCACTGTGCGTTATGGCGTCGGTTCGCCCTATATCGATGTGCGCCTGCCGTGCGGCGGGGGTATCGATGTCCTGTTTACCCCGCAGCCCGATCCCGCGCGGGTGCGCGCGGCGCTGGCGCGGCTCGATCAGCGGCAGCCCGCAACGCTGGCGCTGGGCGAGCATGTCCAGCACTATGCCCCGCCTTTGCGGCTGATCGCGTTGGGCCATGGCGAGGATCTGCGCGCGCTGGTGAGGCTGGCGCGCGGCTTTGGCGTGGACGTTTGCGCTTATGCCCCGCTGCCCGACTGTGCGGGGGATGATGTGATCCTGCCGCTACTCACGCGTACACACTTGCCTGCGCTGACCGGCGATGCGTGGACCGCCATCGTGTTCGTGTTTCATGATCGCGATTGGGAAGACTGTCTGCTGCCCCAAGCCTTGGCCCTGCCCGCCTATTATCACGGCGCGGTCGGTAGCCATCGCACGCATCAGGCACGGGTTGACCGGTTGCGCGCCGCCGGGGTGCCAGCGGCGCGCATCGACGCCTTGCGCGGGCCGATTGGCGTGATCCCCGCCACGCGCAATCCTGCTACGCTGGCGCTGTCGATCTTGGCCGAGCTGGTGCAAGATTATGAAGCTTGCGCTGGGCGTATGGCGTGGCAGCCTGGTGCTCCGGTGCGTGCGTGATGGGAGTGGGGGGCACCGAGCAATTTCGCTAAGCCGCCGCACCCCACCCCCAACCCCCTCCCCTAAAGGGGCGGGGGCTTTCGATTTTGCCGCCACGCGCGGGCGGGCGTGAGACTCGACCGTATCGCGCTGGTGCTGCTCGCTGCCGGGTGCGGGCAGCGGTTTGGCGGGGCGAAGCTGGCCGCGCCGCTGGCGGGCAAGCCACTGGCGCGCCACGCTGCCGATATGTTGCGCACGTTCGACTTTGCCCTGCATGGGGCAGTGATTGGCCCCACCACACCCGAATTGCCCGGCTATGCCACGATCCTGCTTGATCCACCCGGTGCGCCGCAATCGCGCTCGCTGGCGCTGGGTGTGGCCGCAGCGGTGCAATCGGGTGCAAGTGCCGTGCTGGTCGCGCTCGCCGATATGCCGCTCGTGCCGCGCGCGCACATCGAAGCGCTGATCGCCGGTTTTGACGGCGACCGGCTGGCAAGCCGCGCCCCGGCGAGCGTGATGCCGCCAGTGCTGTTCGGCGCGCAACACTTTGCCGCGCTCAGCACGCTTGACGGGGATCGCGGCGCGGGCGCGTTGTTGCACAATGCCCCAACGCTGCTGCTGCCGGGCCAAGCCGCGCTCGACGTCGATACCAGCGAAGACCTCGCCTTGGCGCAAGCCTTGCTAGAGCGTGATGCGAAAAAGTGGGAACCGGTTTTTCGCAATAAATCACGCGAAAACAAAGACTCTATAGCGGGATGCGATTCAATCTAATCGCATTCCGCTATAAAACCGCCGGGCTATTCTTGCCACCACGGTTAGGCTAAAACCCCTCCATGCACACCATTCCTTGGGACCAGCCCGCCACGCTCATCGACCTTGACGGCAAGACCCCGGTCATCGCCACGATCCGCGATTGCGTCACGCATTACATGCTGTTCAAGCCGTTCGCCAAAGCGCAGGCGCGCATCCTGCTGACCCGTCCGGTGTTTCGCGAAGGGCGCAAGACGCGGACTTGGCTGCTCAACCCCAACGAGATCGAGGCACTTGCCCAGCGGTTGCGCGCTGACGATCAGGGCCGCGCATAGACCAGTTTGCCGCCCACAAATGTCATATCGACTTTGCCGTCGAGAAAGGCTTGCGGGTCGGCGGTCAGCGGATCGAACGGCAGCACCACCATATCGGCAAGCTTGCCGGGTTCAAGGCTGCCCTTGATCGCCTCTTCACGCGATAGCCACGCCCCATCGGCAGTATAGCGGCGGATCGCTTCGGCGCGGCCAATCGCTTCTTCTGGCCCGTGGACCGCGCCGCTGGGGCCTTTGCGTGTGATCGCGGCATAGAGCCCGACGAGCGGGCCAATCGGCAGATTGTCGCTGCCAAACGCCATGAACAGTCCGAATGTGTGCGCGGGCGTGGCAATCGGGTTGTTGTGCGCCAACCGCCAGTCATCGAGCAGCGCGACATAGCGGTTTTCAAGGTTGTAGAGAAAATTGGGCTGT
Source organism: uncultured Sphingomonadales bacterium (assembly GCA_903848655.1). Classification (GTDB taxonomy): domain Bacteria; phylum Pseudomonadota; class Alphaproteobacteria; order Sphingomonadales; family Sphingomonadaceae; genus Novosphingobium. The sequence continues at coordinate 13,606 of CAINGT010000026.1, read as the reverse complement.
TGCGCGATGGCGATATGATCGCGCGCCATTGTCGCCATCGTTGCATCGGGCGGCATGATCGTGAAATGGTCGGTAAACCAGCGCCGATCATCAGCGCGATGCGCCGGATCAGGAATGGTTTCGAGCGAGCGCGCGTAAGCGTTGATCGTCTGCACGATGGCGGCATCGCCGATGCAGTGGAGCCCGAGTTGCCAGCCGAGCCGGTTGGCCTGGTCCACCATGTCCTGCAATTCGGCATCGGTATAACGGCCTTTGCCGCGAAACCCCGGCTGACCCTTGTAATCGGCGAGCAGCCACGCGGTCGGCCCGGTAAATCCGCCATCGACCAGATTTTCACCAATTGCGCCCAGCCGCACGCGGTCATCGCCATAGCCGGTGTGATGCGGAAATGCCCGCAACCGTTCCGCGCCGGGATAGGAGATATACATCGTCAGGCGCGGCAACCGGTCGCCCATTTCGGCATAAAGCGCTTGCGCGCGGCGAAACGTCATCTCGCCACTGGCCGCTTCTCCGCCCGGCGGCGGGGCCACACCCCCCTGCCCCACCGGTTCATCGTCGATAGTGCCGCTGGCATCGTGAAAGCTGGTGATGCCAAGCGCCAGAAAACCGCGCAAAGTCTGGATCATCGGCGCTTTCATCGCCGCCCAAGTTGGCGGCGGGATCAGCGCTTCGATAATATCCTGCCGTTCGCGGATTATCCCGCCGGGTTCGCCCGAGGCATCGTGTTCGATCAGCCCGCCTTTGGGATCAGGCGTCGAGCGGTCGATCCCGGCAAGTTTGAGCGCGAGCGAATTGGCCACCGCCGAATGCGCGCCTGCCCGCACCAGCAGCACCGGATTGGCAGGCGCGGCGGCATCGAGATCGGCGCGCGTCAGATTGCGGTGTTCGGCCAGCGCTGCTTCCTGCCAGCCATAGCCGGTGATCCAGCGCCCCGGCCCGAGCTCGGCCGCTTTGGCCCGCACCAGCGCCTGAATATCACCGACCGAGCGCGCCGATTGCGGGTCGATGTCGCTGGGGCCAATGGGAATCGGATGAAGGTGCGTGTCAATGAACCCGGGCAGCAGCGTGCGGCCATGCAAGTCGATCACTTGCGGCGCGCTGTACTGATCGAGCACATCTTCACCGCCGGTGCCAACAATCCGCCCAGCGCGCACCACCACCGCCGTGGCGCGCGAAAACGCGGCATCGACGGTCAGCACTTGCCCGTTGTGGAGGATAAGATCGGCAGCGGTTTTGGCCGAGGCGAAACCGGGTGCGGCAAGCGCCGCGATCAACGCCAACAAGCGCAGCTTTGGTGCAGTCAACATCGCAACCCCCCTATTTCCGACCATCATGGCGCACCTGCCGGATCGCCGCAAGCCCGGCTCATCCGGCAGAACGGCATCGGGCAGAACGGCTTGATCTCTCATGCTTGGCGCTTACAAGCGGTGCTTTGTGGATCATTCTGCCCATGACCGGATCGCCTTTGTTGTCACCCGATACGCTTTCCGCATTTGCCAACGACGGGGTGGTGATGTTGCGCGGGGTGTTTGCCGACTGGATTGCGCCGTTGCGCGAAGGGGCCGCGGCCAATATGGCTGCTCCGAGCTCGCTGCACCGCACTTACACCAAGCACGGCGCGCGGTTTTTCGGCGATTATTGCAACTGGACGCAGATCGCCGAATTCCGTTCCTTTGTTGAAACCAGCCCGGCGGGGGCCATCGCGCTGGCCTTGATGCAATCGCGCACCGCGCGGATTTTTCACGAACATCTGCTGGTCAAAGAGCCAGGGGCGGATATTCCCACTCCGTGGCACCATGACAGCCCCTATTATTGTGTCGAAGGGCACCAGACGGTCAGCTTGTGGGTTCCGCTCGATCCGGTGCCGCGCGCTATCTGCGTTGAAGCGGTCGCGGGCAGCCATCGTTGGGGCAAATTGTTTCGCCCGCGCCGGTTCGATGGCAGCGCCTATGACCATTCACCCGGCACATTCGCCGAAATGCCCGACATTTCTGCGCACCGCGATGACTATCGCATTATGGCGTGGGATCTGGAGCCGGGTGATTGCATCGCGTTTGATTTTCGCACCGTGCATGGCGCGCCTGGCAATCCCGGTGCGGGGGCGCGACGGGCGTTTTCCACGCGCTGGCTGGGCGATGATGTGGTCTACGCGGATCGCGGTGGCGCGACATCGCCGCCCTATCCGCACCTTGCCGCGCGGCTGCGACCGGGCGATGCTTTGCCGCTTGACGAATTTCCGGTGATCGCACGGGCGTAATCAGCCGGTCGCGCGTTCCCAGTCCGCCATCAGATCGGCACAATCGCCGATATCGGCGGCAATCGCGGTGGCCAGCGCAGGGGCATCACCGCGCGCGATGGCGGCAATCGCCGCTCGGTGCTGATCGACCATGCTCGCGGTGCCATAACGGCCATAGACCACGCGCATAAACGGGCCGAACTGCATCCACAGGCTTTCGATCAGCCGCAAGGCCAGTGGCAGCGGCGCGGCACCATATATCAACGCATGAAAGCGATGGTTTGACGCCATATAGCCACGCACATCGCCACCCGCGAGCGCGGCATCGGTGGCGTGATCGGCGGCTTCGATCTGGCGCAACACGTCCGCGCCAATATGCGGCAGCGCGGCGCTGGCCACCATCGGTTCGAGCAGCGTGCGCAACCGCATGATCTCGGCAAACCGCGCAGGCGTCATGGCGGGCACCATCACCGCGCGTTTTGACCGGATCTCGACCGCGCCTTCGGCGGCAATACGGCTCAGCGCATCGCGCACCGGCATCTGGCTGACCCCCAGTTCCAGCGCCAGCCCGCGCGTCGAAAGGCCGATCCCCGGCGCAATCCGCCCGGTAATCAGCCGATGACGCAAGTCCTGATAGACTTTTTCACGCAATGACGCGGGGGCATCGCCACTGTCGGCATAATCGTCGGGTTCAGGCGGGATCGCCGCGCGTGATTTCATGCCATCGGCCTCTTGTTCGCCTGCATCAGCAAATGCGGATCATTCCCCAAACTTGGCAAGGTGAAACGATCACCTTTGTTGGTGATCGGGCTGATTGCAGCGCGACCGCATTGACGCAGCAAGGGCTTGTCCATAACTGTGATCTTAGATTCTCTGATCTGGAACACCACGATGGTAACCGCCCGCAATTATGACATCCCCGCGCTGCGCGCCCGCGATGTCGCGCATCACTTGCCCGCCCAATCGAACTATCGCTTGCAAGCGGACATGGGCGGCAGCCGGATCATCACCCATGCCAGCGGATCGACGCTGTATGATGGCGATGGTCAGGCAATTCTCGATGGCATGGCCGGGCTGTGGTGCGTCAATGTCGGCTATGACCGCCCCGAGCTGGTCGAAGTGGCGGCGCGCCAGATGGGCGAACTGGCCTATTACAACACGTTTTTCCGCACCGCGACCGTCCCGCCGATCGAACTTGCGTCAAAAATCGCCGAGCTCTTGGGTGGTGATCTGCAACACGTGTTTTTCAACAACAGCGGGTCCGAAGCCAATGACACGGTATTCCGGCTGGTACGGACCTATTGGGCAGCCAAAGGCGAGCCGAACCGCACGATCTTCATCAGCCGCCACAACGCCTATCACGGGTCAACCGTCGCCGGGGCCAGCCTTGGCGGGATGACCTATATGCATGCACAAGGCGGGCTGCCGATCCCCGGCATCGAACACGTGATGCAGCCCTATCACTTTGGCGAGGGGTTCGGCGAAGACGCCGAAGCCTTTGCCACGCGCGCCGCTGCCGCCATCGAAGAGCGTATTCTGGCGGTCGGCCCCGGCAATGTCGCCGCCTTTATCGGGGAACCGGTGCAAGGCGCGGGCGGCGTGATCATTCCGCCGCCGGGCTATTGGCCCAAAGTTGCGGCGATCTGCCGCAAATATGGCATTCTGCTGGTGGCCGACGAAGTGATCTGCGGGTTTGGGCGGCTGGGTGAATGGTTTGGATTTCAGCACTTCGGCATTCGCCCCGATGTGGTGTCGATGGCCAAAGGGCTATCGTCGGGCTATCTGCCGATTTCGGCGACTGCCGTATCGCGCGAGATCGTGGCCGTGTTGCGCGCGATGGATGATGATTTCGTCCATGGCTATACCTATTCGGGCCACCCGGTCGCGGCGGCCGTGGCGCTGCGCAATATTCAGATTATCGAAGACGAACACCTGATTGATCGTACCCGCAGCGATACCGGCCCATATCTGGCGCGCGCGCTGGCCGATCGGCTGGCCCCGCATGCTCTCGTTGGCGAAGTGCGCTCGCTCGGCCTGATCGGCGCGGTTGAAATCGTGTCCGAACCCGGCACCAACCGCCGCCACGGCCATGGTGGCCAGGCCGGACCGATCGTGCGCGACGCCTGCATCGCGCGCGGATTGATGGTGCGCGCGATCCGCGATTCGATCGTCATGAGCCCGCCGCTGGTCATCACCCACGCCGAAATCGACCAGATCGTCGATACGATCCGCGCCGCCCTTGATGACAGCGGCGAAAAGCTGGCGGCACTGGATTAGAGCGGAATGCGATTAGATTGAATCCCATTCCGCTCTAGAGTCTTTGTTTTCGCGTGATTTATTGCGAGCCGCGCCGTTTGGGAAAGCGGGTGAAGCAAAGTCCCTAACCAAAGGCGGTGCGGCCTGCAAATCGGTGACCCGTGCCGTCCATCAGGGCGTCGTTACCAGCGTCTGTACCGCCGTCGTATTCCCCGGCCAGCGACTGACGGCGCTTACCTTGTCCGGCCGTGGCTTCGGTGCGGCGCTTTTCGCCATCGCGGGTGCGGAACTGGCGCACCATCTCTCCCAATTGCTCGGCCTCGTTGCCCAGACTGCGCGCGGCGGCGGTGGTCTGTTCGACCATCGCGGCGTTTTGCTGGGTTACCCGGTCCATTTCACCGACCGCTTCGTTGACCTGGCCCAGATGCACCGCCTGCGTTTGCGCGGTATCGGCGATGCGGCTGACCATTGTGGTGACTTCGCCGACGCGATCAACAATCGCGCGCAGCATTTCGCCGGTTTCGCCGACCAAGGCGACCCCGGTGCCGACCTGACGGGTCGAACTGGTTATCAGCGTCTTGATATGGTTCGCCGCATCGGCAGAGCGTTGCGCCAGCGCGCGCACTTCGGTGGCGACCACCGCAAAGCCGCGCCCGGCATCGCCCGCGCGCGCCGCTTCGACCCCGGCGTTAAGCGCGAGCAGATTGGTCTGGAACGCGATCCCGTCGATCACCCCGATGATCTGGCTGATTTCCTGCGTCGAGGTTTCGATTTCGGCCATTGCTGATATCGCGCGGGTGACCACCGCGCCGCCTTGCCCGGCTTCGCGTTGCGCCTGAATGATCGTGGTGCGCACCGCTTCGGCGCTGGTGGCGGTATCCTGCACGCTGGCGGTAACCTGGTTCATCGCTGCAGAGGTTTCTTCAAGCGACGCGGCCTGCCGCAAATTGCGCTGCGACAGATCATCGGCGGCGCTGCGGATTTCGCTGATCGAACGGTTGAGCGCCGCCGCGCCAACGCGCACCGACCCGAGCGCCAGCCCGAGCGAATGCGCGGCCTGGTTGAAATTCAGGCGCAATTGCTCGTACTGCGCGGGCAGCGCGATGTCGATGCGGTATTCCAGATCGCGTTCGGCCAGTTGCGACAATCCGGCGGCCAGTTCGGCCACCACGCGCTGCTGGTCGATTTCGGCCTGGCGCATCGCCAGCGCATTGTCGCGAAACACCGCCGCTGCAGCTGCCATCTGTTCGACTTCATCGCCGCGATCATTGCCGCTGATCGCTTCGCTGTAATCGCCGCGCCCCATCCGTCGCAGCGTCGCGGCGATCCTTTCGACCGGATGCACCACCCGCCGCGAAACGAACCGGGTGGCCCAGCCGAGCGCAGCGGCGACTGCCAGCATACAGGCGAACGTCACCCCCAGCGCGATCTGGAACAGCCGATCGCCTTGGGCGGCTTCGTGTTCGCGTTCGGCCTTGATTGCGTCGGCCAGTGCTTCCTGGCTTTTTTCGAACCGGTCGAACGAGGCGGTAAAGCTGTCGAGCGCGGCACGGATATCGCCGGGGGACTGTTCGATCCGATGGCTGATCTCGCGCGCATTGATGATATAGTTGTCGCGGTCAGCCACCACTTTGCGCGAAATCGACTGCAGCGGTTCGGGATAAGTCTGCGCGAACACGAAGTCGTACGTCTTGACAAGGGCGTCGATGTCTTCCCCGACCCCGGTCAGCGTTTCGCGCACTTTGGCTTCATCGCCGCGCTGTTTGGCATCGATCAGGCGAAACACATCGCCCTGGATGCCATCGTGCTTCATGTCGCCCCACATCTGATGCGCAGTGACCGAGGTCATCAGTTCCTGCTGCTGCCCCAATTTATGCGCGGCATACTGCACATAGACGAAGCCCGCCGATTGCAGCAACGCAACCGCGATCAGCACGATCAGCGCCCGCGCAAATCGGGTTTTAATGGTCACGACACGAACGGTCGACATTCCGCGACTCCTCGACAGTCAGCACGACACTCGAAGCCATGATCGCTAACGATGGTTGTTTAACCTTTCGGCTGCCCGGCGGTCGGGAACCGCACGTATCGCAAAGGTGCCCTGCAATCCCGCCTTGCTCCACCGTCTTTGGAGGGAAAGCCATTGCGGCGGGCGCACTGCGCTCCCATATCCACGCAAAGCCCCAAGGCGAATGACCGGCAGGTCGCGCCAGCGGGGGAAAGGAACCAGACCGGCCATGCATCATTTTCCTCTACTGCCGCTGCGCGACATCGTGGTTTTTCCCGGGATGGTCGTGCCCTTGTTCGTTGGTCGCGAAAAGTCGGTGGCCGCGCTCGAAGCCGCGATGGCCGGGGAGAAAGATATCTTTCTGCTCGCTCAGCTTGATCCGGGAATCGATGATCCCGATCAGGATGATTTGTATGATACCGGCGTCATCGCCAAAGTGCTGCAATTGCTGAAATTGCCCGATGGCACCGTGCGTGTGCTGGTCGAAGGGCATCAACGCGCCCGGCTGGTTGACCTTTCCGCCGAAGACGGAAATCATGGTGCCCTGCTGGTGGCCGAAGTCGAACTGGTAGAACCCGAAGCGACCGGCGGCGCGGAAATTTCGGCGCTGATGCGCCAAGTCGTCGAACAATTCGGCGAATATGCCAAATTGTCGAAGAAACTGCCGCAAGATGCCGGATCGCAGCTCGGTGAAATCGACGATGCGGGCAAATTGGCTGACGCAGTCGCCGCCAACCTGTCCGCCAAAGTGTCCGACAAGCAGGCCGTACTGTCGCAGGATGATCCGTTGCGGCGGCTTGAAATGGTGCTGTCGTTCATGGAAGGCGAACTCGGCGTGCTGCACGTCGAGCGCAAGATCCGGGGCCGGGTCAAACGCCAGATGGAAAAGACCCAGCGCGAATATTATCTCAACGAGCAGATGAAGGCGATCCAGTCGGAACTGGGCGGCGGCGATGAAGGGGGTGCGAGCGAGCTCGACGAACTGGCGAAAAAGATCGACACGCTCAAACTGTCGAAAGACGCGCGCGGCAAAGCGCAGGCCGAGCTGAAAAAGCTGAAATCCATGCAGCCGATGAGCGCCGAGGCGACTGTCATCCGCAACTATCTCGATGTCCTGCTGGGGCTGCCATGGGGCAAGCGCAGCAAGCTGAAGCGCGATATCGGCGCGGCGCAAGCAGTGCTCGATGCCGATCATTATGCGCTCGACAAAGTCAAAGATCGGATCATCGAATATCTCGCGGTGCAGGCGCGCACCAACCAGCTCAAAGGCCCGATCTTGTGCCTGGTCGGCCCGCCGGGCGTGGGCAAGACCAGTTTGGGCAAATCGATCGCCAAAGCGACCGGGCGGCAGTTCATCCGCCAGTCGCTCGGCGGGGTGCGCGATGAGGCAGAGATTCGCGGCCACCGGCGCACCTATATCGGATCGCTACCGGGCAAGATCGTGACCAACTTGCGCAAGGCGGAAACGATGAACCCCTTGTTCCTGCTGGATGAAATCGACAAGCTGGGGCAGGATTTCCGGGGCGATCCGGCATCGGCGCTGCTCGAAGTGCTCGATCCCGAACAGAACGCGCGGTTTCAGGACCACTATCTCGAAGTCGATGTCGATCTGTCGGCGGTGATGTTCGTGTGCACTGCCAACAGTCTCAATCTGCCGCAAGCGTTGCTCGACCGGATGGAGATCATCCGGCTCGAAGGCTATACCGAAGACGAAAAGGTGGAGATCGCCGAACGCCACCTGATTGCCAAGCAAGTGGCGGCGCATGGCCTCAAACCGGGCGAATTCACGCTCGAACCGGCGGCTTTGCGCGATCTCGTGCGGTTTTACACGCGCGAGGCCGGGGTGCGCACGCTCGAGCGCGAAATCGCGCGGCTGGCGCGCAAGGCGCTGCGCCGCATTCTCGAAGGCAAAGATCGCGCGATTACCGTTACGCCCGAAAACCTCGCCGATTTTGCCGGGGTGCGCAAATTCCGCCACGGCGTTTCGGATGAAGAAAACCAGATCGGCGCGGTGACCGGCCTTGCCTGGACCGAAGTCGGCGGCGAATTGCTGACCATCGAAAGCGTGACAGTGCCGGGCAAAGGCGCGGTGCGCACCACCGGCAAGCTGGGCGAAGTGATGAGCGAAAGCGTGCAGATGGCGTTCAGCTTCGTCAAGTCGCGCGGCCCTGTCTATGGCATTCGTCCCTCGATCTTTCAGCGCAAGGACTTGCACGTCCACTTGCCCGAAGGCGCGGTGCCCAAAGACGGGCCAAGCGCAGGGATCGGCATGGTGACCGCGATGGTGTCCACGCTCACCGGGATCGCGGTGCGCGCCGATCTGGCCATGACCGGCGAAGTCACTCTGCGGGGGCGCGTGCTGGCGATTGGCGGGCTGAAGGAAAAGCTGCTCGCGGCGCTGCGTGGCGGGATCAAGACCGTGCTGATCCCGGAAGAAAACCGCAAGGACTTGGCCGAAATCCCTGCCAACATTCTGGCTGGGCTGGATATCATCCCGGTCGCCCATGTCGATGAAGTCTTGGCGCTGGCGCTGGTGTCACGGCCCGAACCGATCGAATGGACCGAAGCCGATGATCTGGCCAGCCAACCGGCAAGCCCGTCTCCGGCAGTGATCGCACCGCAAACCGCACATTGATCGCTGGCCGGGGGCGCCCCCACGCCCCCGGCAGCCCCCAGCATCGCCACGCGGGCCGCAAACCCATCGGCAAATTTGCCCCGCTGCGGAGCATTTGCCTTTGACAGAGGCAAAGTTTGCCGTTCAAGATTACCGCCTGGTCGCGGTGATTCCAGCGCGACGCATCAACCGCATGCGATCATGCAGTCTGCATCAACGACCAAAGGGGGTTTCCGGAATGAACAAGAACGAACTGATCGGCGCTGTTGCCGATACCAGCGGATTGACCAAAGCCGATGCGGCCAAAGCGGTCGACGCGCTGTTTGATGCCGTGACCGCCGCGCTGACCAAAGGCGATGAAGTGCGGCTGGTTGGGTTTGGCACATTTTCAGTGGCCAAGCGCAAGGCTTCGACCGGACGCAACCCGCGCACCGGCGAACCGCTGGCGATCAAGGCTTCGGCCCAGCCCAAGTTCAAGGCGGGCAAGACGCTGAAAGACGCCGTCAACTGATAAGGCGCGGATCTGTGCCGAAGCGGGTGTTGCGGACCAGCTTCGCGGCCCGTTTCACAGCGCTTTTTGGTAGATCGTGTAGACTTTGTTGACGTGGCTGTTGATCGCGTCGGCAATCGCCACCATCCCCTGGTTGTCTTCGAGGATCCAGCCGATTTCGCCCCGGCTGGCGCCATAGCGGGTGATCGAATTGCGGCGGATATATTCGATCATCATGAACGCCAACTGGCTGGCCAGCCGCGATGCTTGCAGCTTTTTGCGCACCCCCATCAGCGGCACGCGCATCGTGCGCACGCGCGGGCGGCGCAACCATAGCAGCAATTTGATGACATTGAACGGGAACAGCCGTCCGCGCATCGGCTTGATCGCTTCGTTCAAATCGGGCAGCGTCATCATGAACGCGACCGGTTCGCCATCATATTCGGCGACCATAATCAGATCGTTGTGGACGATGGGTTTGAACTTTTTGCCGGCATAACCGATCTCGGTCTGGGTAAACGGCACAAAGCCCCAATTGTCCGACCATGCATCGTTGAGAATATCGAGGATCAGCGCGGCTTCGGCGGCGAAATCGGCTTTGTTGACATTGCGAATAGTGATGCGCGGGTTTTTTTCACCCGATTGCACGATCCGCTGGATCAGCGGGGGAAAGTCTTTGGTGATATCCAGCTCATACGTCTTGAGCAGTTTCGCCGGGGTGTAATCGCCGAGCGCAAGGATGTAATCGTTGTACCGTTCGGGCTGATGGCCCATCATCACCGTGGGCGGATGATCGAACCCCGTGGTCAACTGCCCCGGTTCTTCCCATACCGACATCGACATCGGTGCCAGCACGCGGGTCATGCCGCGTTCGCGCAGCCAGCTTTCGGCGCGCGCGATCAGCGCATGGGCCACGGCTTCGTCTTCGGCTTCGAGCAAACCCCAGTTGCCGGTGCCCGGCCCCATGCCTTGCACCGGGTCCATCGCCACCGCCAGATGATCGATATGCACCGAAATCCGCCCGACATCGCGGCCATCGCGCCGCGCCATAAAGAACTGCACATCGGCATGTTCGAAAAACGGGTTCTTGCCCGGCGTGACCAGTTCGATTGCCTCCATCCGCAGCGGCGGTACCCAGTTGGGGTCAGACGCATTGAGCCGATAGGCCAGATCGACAAAGGCCTTGCGCTCACGCGCGGTGCTGATTGGCACGATTGTCAGCTCACCCATCTGGCCTTGGTCCTTTCACTGGTCTGCTTGGCCATGCCCCGCTTTGGCGGGACAGGCAAGCCAGCACCGTTTCGCGCTAGAGCGTGATGCGAAAAAGTGGGAACCGGTTTTTCGCAATAAATCACGCGAAAACAAAGACTCTATAGCGGAATGCGATTCAATCTAATCGCATTCCGCTATAGGCTTTTGCCGCGCACGCGGCTAATCGCCTCTCGCCTCTTTGCTGGATACGGACTCCGCCATGCTTCGCCGCCTCTATGATTGGACGCTCGCCAAAGCCGCGCATCGCCATGCGACCGCGTGGCTGGCGCTGTTCGCCTTTGTCGAAGCCAGCTTTTTTCCGATCCCGCCGCACCCGCTGTTGGGGCTGATGTGCCTTGCCAATCCGCGCCGGGCGCTGCGCTATGCGGTGGTGGCGACGCTGGCATCGGTGGCGGGCGGGTTGTTGGGCTATGCCATCGGGCATTTCCTGTATGCCAGCGTGGGGGCCAAGCTGCTCGACTGGCTGCATCTGGCGCACAGTTTTCCTTATGCCGCGTGCCAGTTGCGCGCCAATGCGTTTCTGCTGATCGTCGGCAAAGGCGTAACGCCGATCCCGTTCAAGTTGGTGACGATTACCGCCGGGTTTGTCGGGGTGCCGCTCGGCCTGTTCGTCGGGGCCAGCCTGCTGTCGCGCGCGATCAGCTTTATGATCGTGGGTGTGTTGTTCCGCCTGTTCGGCGCGCCGATCAAGGCCTTTATCGACCGCTATTTGCTGTGGGTAACGGGCGGATTCGTGGTGCTGGTGATTGCCGGGTTCGTGCTGGTGCCTGTTTTGACCGGGCACCGTTCCACCGGCGCTGACGCGTGCGCCGCCGCGCTCAAATAATCCCCACCGCTTTGCCCGCGCGTTCGAACATGCCGATAATCGTCTGGACCTGATCGGCCGAATGTTCGGCGCAGAGCGAACAGCGCAACAGCGTCATCCCAGCGGGCGTAGCGGGCGGGCGCGCCAGATTGACGTACAATCCTTCGTGCAGCAGCGCTTCCCACATGGCCGCGCCGCGTTCGAGATCGGGCATGATTACCGCGATGATCGCGCTTTGCGGGGTCTGCGTGCCGAGCGTAAAGCCCAGCGCGATCAGTCCGGCGTGGAGCGTGCGCGAATTGGCCCACAGATGCGCGCGTTTGGGCGCAGCATGCATCAGCTTGCGAATCGAGGTGGCGGCGGTGTGCACCACGCTGGGCGGCAGGCTGGCGGTGAACACATAAGGGCGGCAGACCAGCCGCAGGATTTCGAACTTCGGGTGGTTTGACACGCAGAACCCGCCAACCGTGCCGACCGACTTGGAAAACGTGCCGATCACGAAATCGACCTGATCGAGCACGCCCTGGTCTTCGGCCACGCCGCGTCCGTTGGGACCGATAAAGCCCATTGAATGCGCTTCATCGACCAGCACCATCGCGCCATGCGCTTTGGCCACCGCGATCATTTCGCGCAACGGGGCGATATCGCCAAGCATCGAATAGACGCCTTCGAGGATCACCAGCTTGCCCGCGCCCGCCGGGATGCGGCGCAGGCGTTTTTCCATTGCGTCGATATCGTTGTGCTTGAACGGCACGACTTCGGCATCGCCCATCTTGCAGCCATCCCAGATCGAGGCATGGCTGTCGATATCGAGCACGATATAATCGCCTTTGCCCGCAACCGTGCTGATAATGCCGAGATTGGCCTGATAGCCGGTCGAAAACACCATGGCATGATCCATGGCATAAAATTCGCGCAAAGCCGCTTCGACCGCGCGGTGCCCGGCATAAGTGCCATTGAGCACGCGGCTGCCGGTGGTGCCCGAACCGAAGTCATCGAGCGCCTGCTTGCCCGCCGCGATGACATCGGGATCGAAGGTCATGCCCATATAGTTGTACGTGCCGAGCAGGATCGTTTCGCGCCCGTTGCAGACAGCGACGGTGGGCGAAATCACGCGCTCCATCACCAGATTGAACGGATCGGTGATCCCGCTCGACAGCAGCGCGCGGCGCTGTTCGATCAGCGGGTCAAACCGCGCCAGCAAGTCGATGGTGGGGGTGGCGGTAGCGGTATCGGTCATGGCGGTCGTTCAGCCCCTCAGCCGGGTAACAGCGTCGATCAACTGGCCATAGCTTTCGATTTCGGCCTGCTGGTTCATGCTGATGATGATATCGAATTCATCTTCGATGGCCGCGACAAAGTCCATCACCGTCAGACTGTCCCATTCGAGATCGCCGGCAAATGTGCTGGCTTCGGTCAGGACCACGCCGTTCTTGTTGAACGGGGCGATCACGGTGGCAATGCGGGCGCTGGTATCGGCGCGGTCCATGGGTATCTCCGTTTAAGCGAAGGAGCCACTGCCAGACGATTGCGGCGGAATAGCGGCCAGAGTTGGTAGGGAAGCGCTGAACAAGTCGATTTTGTGCCCTCTCGGAGGTCTCCCGCAAAGTTCTCTTTGAGCCTCTCCCCTCAGGGGCTACGGGATTCACACATCTTGCTCTGCACGCGGATGACCGCACCAAAAAGCCCTCCCCCTGAAGGGGGAGGGTTGGGTGGGGGTGTGCTAACACCAAGATATTGCACGACATTTCGGGCGTTAAAACCCCCTCCCCAACCCCTCCCCTATGGGGAGGGGCTTTCACCGCCGCTCCGTCAGCAAGGATTGTGTAACCTTATGCCACTGATTTAATTGTAAAAAAATCTGGGCCAAAAGATGTGTGCATCCCGTAGCCCTTTGGGGGAGGTGGCAGCGCGAAGCGCGGGGT
>CAINGT010000025.1 GCA_903848655.1 uncultured Sphingomonadales bacterium | reverse complement strand
CTCTGATCAACGAGGTTGCCGCATGGCAAAACCATCGAAACACGCATCATGCCAAAGCCGATTGGCAGTTCACAACCGACGACGCTCGCATCAAACTCAAAAATCTCTACCCGTCATTCTGAACGACTCGCGCCACTAGAGCATGATGCGAAAAACCGGTTCCCGCTTGTTACCTTCGGTGGATTGCGGCTCTCATCACGCACTTGCTCACCACGGCGAAATGCTTTTCCACTCGGGATCAAAGGCACCCTTGGCCGCGATGGCGTGATAATCTGCTCGGCATTCGGCCAGCATGACCGGCGGTACGTCTTTCAGGCGAAACGTGCCGCGATGGCCTTCCTTTGCGAAGCGCAGCTCTTTCAGCGCGACCGCATTGTTCTCATCGACCGCGTAAGACCCGGTATGGCGGATCGTGGCGGTGATGCCGTGGCTGGGGAATGTCTTTGCATATTCGTTGCACCCGCCGCCATCGCCGGTGACTCGCTGATAGCCGCGCTTTTCGGACAAGCCACGGTAGGTCATGCTGTCAGCCTTCCAGCCTTGCCGGTCGAAGATGGCTTCGGCCTCGCGCGCATCGTCGGTCAAAGGCGCGCGCACGGCATCGAACTGCGCGAGGAAGGGCTTGATTTCATAGTCCGTCAGGTGCGCCGACCACGCCGCACACGTAGCGGCATCGACCAGCGCACCGTGCGCAAGGCGGACTTTGGCAAAGTCATCGATTGCCACCGGATTGTCCTCAGCATCGGTGAAATCACCCTCTTGCGTTGGCCGGAACAGGCCAAGCGGATCGCCATTGTCGTCCAGCCCCTGCCACACCAGCCGCTCGATCAGACGGCGCATGACACGATGGTCGTGAAACGCCAGCCGCCAATCGTCCACCGGCCAGGCGCGTTCGACACACATTGCCTCGAACAGCCGACTGCCTTGCAGGTCGATGACTTGTGCCAGCTCTTTCTTGGCGGCGGAGAAGGCCTTTTTGGCTTCGCGGGTTGCTTCATCGTCACCGCCGGGCAACCCTTTCACCGCTTTGCCGTCGGGGTTGAACACGTGGATCGCCAGCATGGCATCAAGCCGGGCGGTGTAAAGCTTGCCATCTTCGCCGCAGGGCAGTTCGAGCACGCCGTCATCGTCGAACCCGGCGGTGGGGACCGTGCGATCAGCCAGATCAGTCACGCTCCAGCCGCGATCTTCGGCATAGCGAGCGGCGATTTCGGCCGCGCGGGCTTGCGTTCCTTTCTGCTTGGACCGGACCGAGGCGGCGATCACCACTTGCAGCGTAGCGGGCTGGCCGATCCCGGCCATGACTTCGAACAACGCCACCGCCTGGCTGGTCCGTCGCGCGTGTTTTTTGAGGAACCAGCGCACGCGGTTGGCCGCCCAGACCGGATCGGCCCGGCAGGCAAGCGCAAGCAGACCCTTGGTTTCGGCACCCGAGTTGACCAGTTCGTTGGCTTTTTCCCGGGCAATATTCGCAATCAGCACGGCCTGCTGGTCGCTCGGCAATTCGGACCCGCGAACTGCCTTCGACCCGTCATACACAACCAAATTGCCATAAACCGCCTTGGCAAATGCCGTCGCCTCTTCTTGGCTTGGTGTCCGGGTGTCGAAGGAAATCCAGCTATCGAGCACCCAATTCGACACCATGCGCGCGTCTTCATCGCGCAATTGATCGAGATAGATCCCGAACTGCCCGCTGGCTGCCGGGTCTTTCAGCCGGATCGCCAGCGCCAGCCAGTGGCGGACGACCAGTGGCGGGACCGTCGAACCGTCGCGGAAATGCGGCACAGGCAGACTGTGCGCGATAAGCCATGCGGGCAGGGCCGCAGTCGCTTTGGCGCCCGCTGCCTCGGCTGCGGCGATCAGGACGGCGGGCCCGATCACGTCGGACAAGTTAAAACCCATCCGCTGCAGGCTGATGATTAGCGCCGCGCGGACCGGATCGGACTTTTCCTGATTTAGCCGCTTGCGCAATGCGGCTTCGCTGCCGGTCGCGCGGATATCGGCCAACCACTTTGCGGCAGCGGCGCGCACGTGCTGGCGCGAATCGTCAAGTGCCGCCGCCAGTCGGCTGTCCAGATCGCTGGCCGAGTGCAACAGCGCCATCGCCGCCTGTTGTTCGGCGCGTTTGCCGGTCAGACCGAGTTCGAGCAGGCGGGGCAGATAGCGCCGGGGTACCGCAGGCAACAGCGCGAGCAGCGCCATCGCCCGGCTCGACGAAAGCGGGCTCGCCTGTTCTGACGATACCAGTCCAAAGGCTTCATCAAGCAGTGCGAAATTGTCGGCAATCAGCGGCCAGACCGCATCGCGCGGCAGCGACGTGAAACTGCGCGGGAGCAGCGGATCGCTATGCCAACTGTTCTGCTGGATCATGAGCGCGTGCAGGAGGGCTTGGCCGCTTGAGATGGCCTGGGGCTGTTCTCCCGGCTTTGCGCGGCACAACGCTATTTCGTCCTCGATGGCATAGAGCTCGCGCAGCCCCAACTGGCCGGATTCGATCCATCCGAGGATGCGATCAACACCGAACTCTTGATAATCGTAAAGGCGTCTGCCGCGAGCGATCGAATCCAGCACATTGAAAGAGCTGGCCAAAACCACTCGCGCCGCCACGCCCAGCGGCCGATTGTCGAGAATCGCCGTGAACCATGCGATTCCCTGGTCGTTGGCGCGGACCCAATTGTTCACATCGGCGACGAGTTCCGAACGCTGCGCGCGGCCTTCGGTCAGCAGGGCAAACGTTGCTTCGATCTGTTCTGCTTGCAACGGCAAGTTGCTGGCATAGTCCCTGTGGCCTGGCCCTGATATGGCGGCAAGCTTGGTGGCCTTATCCGCCTGAATCGCGGCGATGATCGCCAGATAGGCGTCGCGCTCGGGCGCTGTCGCGGGTGGTACCGGCTCTGCAGGTGGCAGGCAAAGCGGCGGAATGGCGATGAAACGGCCGTCGATCGCCGGGTAGCCGGGCGTCGCCACGCCTGCTAAGGACGCTGGCTCGGTGCGGGCGTTTGCGCTTTCGATGCAAGTGGCGATCGCCGCCTTGACTTTGCCGGCCCGTTCCTTCGCCCCCAGTTCGACCAGCAGGGCGAGCAGCGATGCGCCACCGTTGCGACCTGCGGCTTCGACCAGGCCATGGCGCGTTTCGATATCGCCGGTTGCAAAGCCCTCGGTTACCAGTGCGTGAAGGTCCGCTTCGGCCAGCAGCGCCAGACTGCGCACGCCATGCTGGCGCTCGATCTTGCCCTGACCTTTGCCCAGCAGCGCAACCAGCAAAGCGCGCATGGCGGGCGTACCGTCGATCCCTATGTTCCGCGCTGCATCCAGCAGCGCACCCAGGTTAACACCGCCGATCCGCAGCGCGGCGGTGGCAAAGCTGTCCGGCGCGGCGCGGGCCAGTTCGCCGAGGCGCTCGGACTCGCGCCAATGCGCCAAAGTCAGGTCTGGCTCGGCGTTATAGCCGCGCCCTTTGAACAGCACGAAGAACAAATCGGTGATATCGCCGCCCGCAGCCCGGATCAGTTTGAGCAGGAAATCGGTCGAAATGATGCGATGGACGGGGATACTGCCGCCGTTATCCTGCGAAGCCGCGTAAAGACCGGACCTGATCGCATCAACCAGCAACAGGACAGGCGTTGGCACTTTGTCCCAACCCGCGTGTCTGAACAGGCCGTGGCCTGACGCCTGCCGCAGCGCGATAAAGCGCGCGACGATCTCTGGGTCAACGACCTCCCCGCTAGCCAGCGCGATATTGCTGGCGCGTTCCGCCGCATCCTTGTCCGTGCTGTTACACCACTCCGGATAAGTGCGGCTCGTAGCGTTGCTGCAGACCGTGTGCAGGGCGTCAAGCAATTCCGGATTGGCCCGCATCAGCACATGTTGGGTGGCCAAGGCAGCACACCCTTGCTTTATCAGATCAAGCCGCGCGATCTCAAGCGCCAGCCCACCCAGGCCATTTGCCGCTTGTGACGCGCGCGCGCTGCTTGTCGGCGCGCGATTATCAGCGGGCTTGTGGCCAAGGATTGTTTGCCCCACCCAGGCCAAGAATCTCATCGTTTACCCCCGATGCAAACACCCTTGATAGTGGTACTTTGGTTCCATCACCGGAACAAGGCAACTTACAACCGCAGCTTCATGCCGTTCCGGCATAGTCTGACCGGAAATTGTGGCTTCACTTCGCCATTTTCTGGCCGACCGATCTAGAGTATGATGCGAGCCGCAGTCCACCGAAGGTAAAAAGTGGGCACCGGATTTTACCTTCGGCGGCCTGCTGCTCTCAATAAATCACGCGAAAACAAAGACTCTAGAGCGGAATGCGATTCAATCTAATCGCATTCCGCTCTAGCCGCATTACAAGTGTTATCGCCGCATCACCTCTCAAGCGAGGATGAAGGCGCTCGCCGACACGGCGAAGCAACTGAACGAACGCCGCGTGCAGCAGCTTGGCGAACGGGTGATCGCTGCCGGCCCGCGTTGCCACGAATGCGGCAACGCGGGCCGGTGTGTTTCTGGTCATTGCTGAAACCGGCGAAGCCCACAGGGAGCAGGCGTGGCGCAAACGCGGCGAGGGAATTGAACGCCATCTGGTGGGTCGGGGAAAGCATATCCAATTGACGATGTCGGGAATTCCCCCGGGGGCAATGGCTCTGTTGCGCTGCGCTTGGTCCTGCGCCGCTTGCCACCTCTGTCAGCCCGGCGGGCTGACATCTCCCCCACAGGGGGCAAAGCTGTTGGGTGGGGTGGTCACAGCGCGGCGCGATTTTGCGCTACACGTCCAGGTTGGCCACATTCAGCGCGTTGTCCTGGATGAATTCGCGGCGGGGTTCGACGACGTCACCCATCAGGCGGGTGAGGATTTCGTCGGTCACGTCGGCGTCTTCGATCTTGACTTGCAGCAGGGTGCGGTGGCCGGGGTCGAGCGTGGTTTCCCACAATTGTTCGGCGTTCATTTCGCCGAGGCCTTTGTAGCGCTGAATCGACAGGCCTTTGCGCCCGGCGGCGAAGATCTGTTCGATCAGTTGCGAGGGGCGGCTGATGAGATCGCCGGTGGCCGTGGCGCGGACTGGGGCGGCGGGTTCTTCGTCGGTATCGGCGGGTTCGGGGGTGGCGCTGGACAAGCGCGCGAGGCGGGCGGTGCCGGCGTAAGCGTCGGCGTGTTCGGTGGCGAGGCGGTTGAGACGGCGGGCTTCCTGGCTGATGAGGAAGCCGGGCTCGATCAGGTGGTGGTCGGTCACCCCGCGCCACAGCCGCTGGATATGGTATCCGCCTTCGACCGCGATATGCGCGGTCCAGCGCGCTTCGGGATCGCCGCGTTCGAGCCATTCGGCGGTGCGGGTTTGGGCGCGCGTGCGGCCCGCGTCGTCGAGCGCGGGATCGAGCGCGCCCGCCAGAGCCAGCGCTTCGATAATCGCCGGATCATAGCGTTTGGGCACGAAAGCCATCAGATCGCGCAGTTTCAGCGCATGATCGACCAGATCGCGCAAATCGGCCCCGCCGCGCGCGCCGCCGCTGGTTTCGAGCACCCGGCCCGCCAGCCCGGCATCGACGAGATAGCGGTCGAGCGCGGCATTGTCTTTGAGATAGACTTCGCTGCGGCCTTTGGCGACTTTGTACAGCGGCGGCTGCGCGATGAACAAATGGCCCTGCTTGATGATTTCGGGCAATTGGCGGTGGAAAAACGTGAGCAAGAGCGTGCGGATATGCGCACCATCGACATCGGCATCGGTCATGATGACGATCTTGTGATAGCGCAGCTTTTCAATGTTGAATTCATCGCGAATGCCGGTGCCCATCGCCTGAATCAGCGTGCCCACTTCCTTTGAGCCGATAATGCGGTCAAACCGCGCGCGTTCGACATTGAGGATCTTGCCCTTGAGCGGCAGGATCGCCTGAATCGTGCGGTCGCGGCCCTGTTTGGCCGAACCGCCCGCCGAATCGCCTTCGACGAGGAACAGCTCGCATTTTGACGGATCGCGTTCCTGGCAATCGGCGAGCTTGCCCGGCAGGCTGGCAATATCCATCACGCCTTTGCGCCGGGTCAATTCGCGCGCGCGGCGTGCGGCTTCGCGCGCGGCGGCGGCGTCGATCACTTTCTGGATGACGGCGCGGGCGTAGGCGGGGTTTTCCTCCAGCCATTCGTTCATCTTGTCCGCCATCAGGCTTTCAAGCGGCTGGCGCACTTCGGAACTGACCAATTTGTCCTTGGTCTGGCTGGAAAATTTGGGATCGGGCAGTTTGACCGAGACAATCGCGGTCAGTCCTTCGCGCATGTCATCGCCCGACAGTGTGACTTTTTCCTTTTTCATCTGGCCCGACCGGTCGGCATAGCCGTTGATCGTGCGGGTCAGCGCGGCGCGGAACGCTGCGAGATGCGTGCCGCCATCGCGCTGCGGGATATTGTTGGTGAAGCACAACACATTTTCGTAATAGCTGTCGTTCCATTGCAGCGACACATCGATGCCGACGCCATCGCGGTTGGCCGAAATCGCAATCGGATCGGGCACCAGCGGTTGCTTGTTGCGGTCAAGATATTTGACGAAAGCGGCGATGCCGCCCTCGTAATAGAGATCATGTTCTTTGACATCGGCGTGGCGGCGGTCGCGCAGCAGGATGCGCACCCCGGAATTCAGGAACGCGAGTTCGCGATAGCGGTGTTCCAGCTTGTCAAAATCAAATTCGGTAACATTCTTGAACGTGGCGTGGCTGGCAAAAAAGGTCACGCGCGTGCCCTTTTTGACTTTGCCGTCGATCACCGGGGCGGGGCCGCGCTCGACCAGCGGGGCGACCGCATCGCCATAGGAAAACCGCATCCAGTGTTCGACACCATCGCGCCAGATCGTCAGTTCCAGCCATTCGGACAGCGCATTGACCACCGACACGCCCACGCCGTGCAACCCGCCTGAGACTTTATAGGCGTTATCATCGCTGGTGTTTTCGAATTTACCCCCGGCGTGAAGCTGAGTCATAATGACTTCGGCGGCGGAAATGCCCTCTTCCGAATGGATGCCAGTGGGAATGCCGCGCCCGTTGTCTTCAACCGAGACCGAGCCATCGGGGTTGAGTTCGATCAGCACCAGATCGCAATGCCCGGCCAGCGCCTCGTCAATCGCATTGTCCGATACTTCGAACACCATGTGGTGCAGGCCCGAGCCATCGTCGGTATCACCGATATACATGCCGGGGCGTTTGCGCACGGCATCCAGTCCTTTAAGGACTTTGATCGAATCCGCGCCATAAGCGTTGGTGTTGGGGATGTTTTCGTTGGTACTGGCCATCGGTCCGCCATAGCACCTGTCAGCGGAAACCCAAGCGAATCCGCCATGTTTTGCACAAGTCACAGCGGATTGTCATTCGCCGGTTTGCTGGCATAGTCGCCGCCATGAACCGCCCATTCCAGCGCCTGATTCTGGCCGCCGCCGCGTTGATCGCACCCGTCGCCCATGCCGCCACCGACACGGGTGAAGCCGCATTCCGCGCGACATTCAAAACGCTGGTCGAAACCGATACCACGCATAGCGCGGGCAGTTGCACGCTGGCGGCGCAGCGCATGGGCGCGCGGCTGACCGAAGCTGGGTTTGCCGCCGATCAGATCAGCTATTTCGCCCCGCCGGAGCACCCGCGCGATGGCGGGCTGGTGGCGATCCTGCCCGGCAGCGACCCCCGCGCGCGGCCAATCCTGCTGCTGGCGCATCTGGACGTGGTCGAAGCGCCGCGTGGCGAATGGGCGTCGGACCCGTTCGTGCTGACCGAGCGCGATGGCTATTTCTGGGCGCGCGGCGCATTTGATGACAAAGCGATGGCGGCGGTGTGGGTCGATACTTTGGCGCGGCTGAAAGCGGGGCGCGTGGCGATCCGCCGCACGCTCAAACTCGCGCTGACCTGTGGTGAGGAAACCAGCGGCGCATTCAATGGCGCGCAATGGCTGGCGCAAAACCGGCGCGACCTGATCGATGCCGAATTCGCGCTCAACGAAGGCGGCGGCGGACGCACCGATGGCAAAGCGCTGATCGAAGGCGGGCGTCTGGTGGTGCAAACGCTGCAAGTTGGCGAAAAGGCGTCGCAGGATTACCGGCTAGAGGCGCACAGCCCCGGCGGGCACAGCTCGATCCCGCTGCGCGACAATGCGATCTATCGCCTGTCCGACGCGCTGATCCGCGTGCGCGACCACGACTTTCCGGCGGAACTGAACGATACCACGCGCGCGTTCTTTGCCAAAGGCAGTGCGCTGTTTGGCGGCGCGGTGGGGGCGGCGATGCAGACCGTCGCCAGCGCGCCGCCCGACAGCACGGCGTTTGCCGCAGCGGTGGCCGTGCTCGACCATGACCGCACGATGCACGCCACGCTGCGCACGACCTGCGTGGCAACGATGCTCGATGGCGGCCATGCCACCAATGCGCTGCCGCAAAGCGCCGGGGCCATCGTCAATTGCCGCATCCTGCCGGGGCACAGCTATGATTCGGTGCGCGCCGCGCTGGTCGCGGCGATTGGCGATCCGGGCGTGACCGTGACCACGCTCTACCCCGATCACGTGCAGGGCAGCGCGCCGCCGCTTTCCCCCGCAGTGATCGCCCCGATTGAGGCCATGATCGCGCGGCATTTCCCCAAAGTGCCGCTGCTGCCGACGATGTCAACCGGTGCCACTGATGGCATTTACCTCGCAGCCGTGGGCATCCCGACGTATGGCGTTCCGGGAATCTGGGTCAACCCCGACTACAACGGCATCCACGGCGTGAACGAACATGTCGAGATCACCGCGCTGATGCGGGGGCGAGCATTCCTCTATGATCTGGTCCACGATTTCGCGACCCGCCGGTAACACAAAGCCCCCGCCCCTTCAGGGGAGGGGGTTGGGGGTGGGGGCTATCGGCTGGGTGCAAGCGCGAGCCACGCCCCCGCTTTGAACATCACCTGCCGCCAACACCCCAAAAAGCCACCCGCCATCACGCCAACTGGCGACCAATCGGCAAGTGCCGAATCCGCTTACCCGTCGCGGCAAACAGCGCATTGGCCAATGCCGGGCTGGCAGGCGGCAGGCCGGGTTCACCCAAGCCCCCGATCGGCGCGCCGCTGTCGATGAAGTGCACCGCAATCACGGGGGCATCAAGCAGTTTGAGCACCGGATAATCGCTGAAATTGCTCTGATCGACTGCGCCTGCGGTCAGCGTGATCGCTTCGCCCAAAGCGCTCGACAGGCCCATCAGGATACCGCCCTGAACTTGCGCTTCGGCGTTGCGCGGGTTTACCGTCATTCCACAATCGACCACGGCGGTCACCGCATGGACGCGCGGCGTGCCATCGGGATCAACCGAGGCCTCGATCACGTGCGCGCAGATCGAACCAAAGCTTTCGACCAGCGCAATGCCGCGCGCCCGGCCCGGTGCCAGCGGCGTGCCCCAGCCGCTGCGGCTGGCCACGGCATCGAGCACCGCGCGATGCCGCCCCCCTTCGGGCAGATGCGCGCGGCGAAACTGATAGGGGTCTTTGCCCGCGAGATGCGCCAGTTCGTCGATAAAGCTTTCGGTGTAAAACCCCAGTTGCGTGGAATTGACCGAGCGCCAATAAGCATCGACCTGGTTGGAGATATAGGTGTAATGCCGCCGCGCGGTGGCCGCGACCTGATAGGGGAACACCGTTTCCGCCTCTGCATCGGCGAATTGCGCATAGTCGGTCTGCCACGCGGCAATCCGGCCATCGGGGCCGAGCGCGGCGCGCAACCGCGCGGAGGATTGCGGGCGATAGGCCCCTTGGCGCACGTCTTCTTCGCGCGACCAGATGATCTTGACCGGGTGATCGACTTGCATCGCCACCCGCGCGATCTGTTCGATGATCTGCGTATAAGGTGGAAAGCGGCGGCCAAACCCGCCACCCATAATCATCGGGTGAAACGTGACCTGATCGACCGACAGCCCGGCAAATTTTGCCAGCAAGTTGCGCGTCTGGATCGGGTCTTGCGTTGCGCCCCATACGGTCAGGTGGCCTTGGGCAAAATGCCCGGTCAGCGCAAACGGCTCCATCGCCGCCTGATGCAAAAACGGCACCCGATATTCGGCGCTTAACGGGCGCACGCCAGGACTGGCGAGCGCGGCGGCGACATCGCCCGAACCATAAGCGTGATCGGGCTTGGCCGTATCGATCAGCGCGGCTTGCGCCGCAAATATGCCCGCGCTGTCAAGCTTGCCATGGCCGCCATCGCTGAATTTGGGCGCGAGCGCGCGCGCCCCTTTCAGCGCGGGCCAATAGCCATTCGCCACCACCACCACCGCATTGTCGAGCGCGATGACTTTTTCCACCCCGCGCACCGCCAGCGCGGGCGCATGATCGACCGCCAGCAATTTGCCGCCGCGCACCGGTGCGGCGATCACGGTGGCCACGCGCATGTCGGGCAACACAACGTCAATGCCATAGCGCGCGCTGCCATCGACTTTGGCGGGAATGTCAAAGCGGTCCACCGGCTTGCCGATCAGGCGGAATTGGCCGGGGGTCTTGAGCACGGGATCATGGGGCAGCGTGCGGCTGGCCGCAGCGGCGGCGAGTTCGCCATAGCGCAGCACGCGTCCTGATGCGGCATGGCTGATCCGGCTGTGCGCGGCGACCAGTTCGGCGGCGGGCACATTCAGCCGTTCTGCCGTCGTGGCGATCAAGGCCGCGCGCGCGGCGGCCCCGACCACGCGGAACCCCACTTGCCCGGTACCGCGAATCGCCGATGACCCCCCGGTGATCTGCAGCGGCACATTGCGCGCGAGCAGCGAAAACACCGTATCGGGCAGGTGTTTGACCAGATCGGGATGCCCCGACATCATCGGCACGAACAGTTTGGCCAAAGCGGTATTGCCGAAGGCATAATCCGCCGGGGCTTGTTCGACGCGCACTTTCGCCCAATCGGCATCGAGTTCATCAGCCAGCATTTGCGCGAGCGCGGTGTGCGACCCTTGGCCGAAATCGATATGCGGCGAATAGATCGTTACAGTGTCATCCGCCCCGATCTTGAGCCAACCGCCGAACGAACTTTGCCCTTCGCCAGCCGTCAGTGCTTTGGCCCGCGTCAGCGCGGCGCGGTCACCCCACCAGAGGCCGAACACCCCGGCACCGAGTGCACCGGCACCCGCGAACAGAAAATAGCGGCGTTGCAGTTTCATGCGCTTGCCCCCGCGACCGCGTGGATGGCCGCGCGGATGCGAACATATGTGCCGCAGCGGCAGATATTGGTCATGGCCGCGTCGATGGCGGCATCATCGGGGTGCGGGTTCTGTTTGAGCAGCGCGGCGGCGGCCATCAATTGGCCCGATTGGCAATAGCCGCATTGTGGTACCTGATGCGCAATCCATGCGGCCTGTAACGGGTGCGGCGCGCCCGGCTGGCCCAGCGCTTCGATCGTGGTGATCGCCTTGCCCGCCACGCTGCCGACCGGCACGCTGCACGACCGCGCCACTTCGCCATCGATATGCACGCTGCACGCCCCGCAAGCCGCAATGCCGCAGCCGAATTTGGTCCCGGTCAGCCCCAGTTCTTCGCGCAAGACCCACAGCAAAGGGGTGTCTTCATCGGCGTGGAGCGTAACCGCTTTGCCGTTGACGGTGGCAGCGATGGGCATCGGCATTCTTTCCCCGGCATAGTTGTTTGCACGCGATCATAGTTGCCCCAGCGCCATGCACAAGGGCGCGCTTCAGCCCGGTGCAACCGCATCGCCGATCTGGCGCGCCTGCAACCACCACCAGCCCAGCCCGGCGATCAGCCACGCCCCGCCCAGCAGCAGCGCGGACTGGTTCATCCCCGACAGGATTGCCGCGACGACCGCAATCCCCAGCAGCGGGGATGCGACATGGACCAGCCCATTGCGCCGCGCAGCGCGCGCAAAATGCACCAGCACGCAGACATGGATCAGCGCAAACCCGAACAGCGCGCCAAAATTGACGAAAGCCGCCAGCCGGTCCACATCGCCGCGCAACCACAGTGCCACCGCCAGCGAGACGCCGGTCGAAGCCAGCATCGCCACGTGCGGGGTGTTGTGGCGCGGGTGCAGCCGCGCCAGCGCGCCGGGCAATTGCCGGTCGCGCGCCATCGCATAGAGCACCCGCGCCACCCCGACTTGCATCGGCAGCGCATTGCTCAGCCCCACCAGCAGCGCATAAGCCCAGGCGAGCGCCAACCCGCACCACACCCCGCCAAGGTTCGCGGCGAGTTCATAAGCCGCAGCATCAAGGCTGTTGAATTGCACCCCCGCCATTGCATTGCCCAAGACCCACGCCGCCATCACGAACAGCGCAGTGGCAAACGCCAGCACCAGCAGGATCGCGCGGCCCAAAGTGCGCCCGCTGCGGTCGGCCGTATCTTCGGCCAGCGTGGACACCGCATCGAACCCCAGGAATGACATGACGCAGATCGACGTGCCCGCCAGCACTGCCGAAAGACTGAACGGGCTGTGCCAGAACGGGGCCAGCCCGAGCCCGCCCGCGCCGTGCCGCTGCCATTGCACCACGCCTGCCAGCCCGATCAGCGCGACCATCACCACCACTTGCCCCACCACCGCGCCCAGCGAGACACGCGTGGTTGACCGCATTCCAAACCAATTGACCGTGGTGGTAAACCCCGCCAGTAGAACGATCCACACCCCCCGGTCGATCATCGGCAGCAACTGCCCCAGCGCCACCGCCATCACCACATAGACGAACGCCGGGATCAGCAGATAATCGAGCAGGATCATCCACCCGGCGATAAACCCGGCAAATGGCCCCAGCACCACGCGGGCAAAGCCATAGACCGATCCGGCGCTGTGCACTTCGCGCACCATCGCGGCATAGCTGAACGCGGTAAACGCCATGCACACCCCGCCCAGCAAATAGGCGAGCGCGATCATCCCATGCGCGGCGGACCACACCAGCCCGAGCGTCGATAGCACCCCGATGGGCGCAATATAGGCAAGGCCATACGCCACGAGATCGCGCAGCGTCAGCTGGCGGGCAAAACGGTCGGGCGCGGCCCCGCCCGCGTCAGCCACCGGCAAAACCGGTCAGCACATGCGCCACATTGACGCCGATATCGGCTACGGCATAACCGCCTTCGAGCACGAACAGCGTTGGCCGGCCCAGCGTCGCGATGCGCTGGCCGATGGCGGCAAAATCGGGCCCGAACAGCTTGAAATGGCTGATCGGGTCTTCGGCAAACGTATCGACACCCAGCGACACGACCACGCTATCGGGGGCGAAAGCGCCAATCGCACCAATCGCATGGTCGAGCGCGGCGCGGTATTGCGCGCCATCAGTGCCCCACGGCAGCGGCAGATTAAGGTTCGCCCCCAGCCCCGCGCCGATCCCGCATTCGTCAGCATAGCCCAGAAAAAACGGATATTCCACCGACGGATCGCCATGGAGCGAGGCAAAGAACACATCCCCGCGATCATAAAAGATCGACTGCGTGCCGTTGCCGTGGTGATAATCGACATCGAGCACCGCCACCCGCGCCGCGCCGTGATCGCGCAAGGATTGCGCCGCGATGGCCGCATTGTTGAGATAGCAAAACCCGCCCATCGCGCGCGCCCCGGCATGGTGCCCCGGCGGGCGGCACAGCGCGAATGCTGACGCGGCACCACCGGCCAGATGGCGCGCGCCGGTCAACGCGCAATCCGCCGCCGACCGCACCGCCGCCCACGTACCCGCGGTGATCGGCACGGCGGCATCGATCGCATAGAACCCCAATTTGCCATCGATATGCGCCGGGGGCACATCGCGCCGCAGATCGTTGGCGGGCCAGACATAGGGCAGCGCATCGCCGGTTTCGCCCAGCGCAGCCCATTCGTCCCACGCGGTTTCCAGAAATGTCAGGTAATCATCGGCATGGACCCGCGCCAGCGCCGCGCGGTCAAACCGATCCGGCGCGATCACTGGCCCCAGCCCGCTGGCGCGCACCCGGTCGAGCACCTGATCGGCGCGCGCGGGCATTTCAAAACAGCGCACCAGTTTGCCGCGATACAGTTCCGCCGCGCCATGATGCAGCCGGTGGTCATCGCTATAAATCGTCAGCATCGCGCGTCCCGTAAAACCTGATCGGCCTCAATGGTGCCCCCAGCGCGTCGGCAATGCAAGCGAGGTAGCAACAACGGTTTGGTCAATCGAGCGCGCGCACCGTGCAGGTCAGGCGGCCATCGGCGACAATCAGTTCGTTGAACGTCGGCGCAGTGCGGCGCAACCGCTGTGACAGAGTGCCCGCGCCGATCATCCGCACCGGCCCGGCTGTGGTGTCAACCGTCAGGTCAAAGGCATCGTGCACATGGCCCGACAACACCGCCACCACCCCGCGCGCCGCCAGCGCCGCCAACGCGCGCGTGCCCCCATGCGTCAGCGCGCGGCCTGTGGTGCCGACTTCGACCAGCGGGTGGTGGCACGTGACCAGCACCGGCGTAGCGGGGCCGATCTGGTCAATCTGCGCCAGCGCCCGCGCCAGCACCGAAGCCCGCACACAGCCGCGCGACCAGTTCAGCCGCCATTGCGCCGCCGCCGTCGTCGGCAGGCGCACGATGGCCAGCCCGTCGATCACTAAAGGCCGGACAATCGCCGCTTCGAGCGCGCGAAACCGGCGATAGGGGTCAAACAGCCGCTCAAGCGGCTGAAAATACGGCAGATCATGATTGCCCGGATCGATCCACACCGGCACATCCAGCGCACCGATCCAGCGCGCCGCAGCGGCAAATTCGCGGCCCCGCGCCCGCATTGTGAAATCGCCGGTGATGATAACCCCATCGGGCGCTCCATCGCGCACCGCGTGCCCAAACCGATCAAGCGCGCGCCGATCCTCCAGCCCAAAATGCACATCGCTGATATGAAACAAACGGGCCATAACCGCCGCTTTGCCCCAGCCGCCGCGCCGGGGTCAAGGACAAGCACGCACGCGTCACGCCGCGTCGATTGCGCGCAATCGCGCTATCCCTTCAGCATGATCGCATGCGCCCGCCAGTCGCTTCGCTGCTGCTCCGGACCCCAAGGTCGCGCCTTGTTGCACTCACCTTTGGAATGCGCCCCCAAGTGTCACCGTGACCCCCTTTGGCGGGCCGATTGGCGTGCGCGATAATTCTGCGCTGGAATCGGGGATGACGAGACATGTGTTGCGTCCCCGGAATTCCCTTGCCATTATCGAAATCTGGCACCGCAGCGCGTAGATGGTAATTGTGTATTGCGTCCCCGGGATTCTAGTAATGTATTGCGCACCCAGAATTATATTTTATATTTTTATGTGGGGATGACAAGCTGATGACTTCTCAAATAAATAATTCGAAACAACACGTACTATATCCATCAATAGATCCTTCTTTTGTTCCTTCTTCTTGGGTTGATTGGCTGAGACGGGGTTGGCATAGCGTTAATACAGAAGAATGGCTTAAGGGATATTTGCTTGCAAAGCTTGATGCGGATCTCGCATTTGTTCGTCAGCTTGCCTCCGAGCGCGCCGACTTTCGGCGCATGACTCAACGATTAGAGCGCGAGGTCATTGGTGATCTAATTCGCGCTCAGCACCATCTGCCTTGGCACACCAAGCGCCGAAAACAGTTTTTCGTTGAGGAGAGGGAGGGGCAGCAGCTAATCCTAAATCAACGCGAGCACGCATTGCCGGTTTCGCAGGTCAATTCGCTAGTGCTGATGGCTGTGGAGCAGGGCGATATGGAAATGGCGCGAAAACGCTTCACATTTGCCTGGCTGATTCCGACGGTGCTCTGTTCGGTTGAAACGCATAGGTCGCTGCCCACGGCATGTGCCGATTTTGACCTGCCATATCAGCGATATCAGGGCATAGAAGGTCTTCGACTGATCCGCTTTGATGGGGCCAAGATCGATCCAGCGCGTTACTCCAAAGACGACCTTCTGAGCGACCTGGCTGCCATTCAGCCTTTGCGACCAATTGTTGATGGCCTGGTTGGTCTGACCCTGCCGACCGCTGAAGAGGAGGCCAAATTCACTCAATCCAAGACAAAGCACTGACAGCGAAAACGCAAAACTCGTTCGCACTTTGGATTTACCGTGGGATTTACCGTGACAGGATTTACCGTGACAGAGGATTTACCGTGACAGGTGCGAAAACCCCTAAATAATCTTTGGTTTCGGGGTTTCCGCACCTGTCACGGGGACACCTGTCACGGGGAATTCCCGACATTGAATTGATCGAATGAAAGCGCAGGTTTCCTCCAATCGCGGTCATTCCCGATCGCTCCCACGCGGGTACCAAGCGTAGGATTTTCACCACTAGCGGATCAGCACCAGCTTTGCGTCAGCGGCTTCGGCTATCGTGCGCCACTGCTTGTCAGCGGTCATGGCCGGCAAGGCGTCGCGCTTTGCAAGCGCCAGGCAGAAACGGTCACCAAGCGACAAGCCGGCTGACGCTGTTACCGCCCGCAAGCCCCCCGCGATGTGCGCAAGACCTTCGTCCGCCGCGACAATTTCGATTGGAAGCGGGCGAAGCATCGCATCGACGTCCGCCGTCGGCATCCCTGCATGGATGAAATGGCTCACGACTTCCGCAAGATTCACCGATGACATGCGTGCTTCGGCCAAAACCTCGGCCACCTTGGCGGCACCCGGTTCATCGTTGAGCAGTGCCAGCAACGCCGATGCATCGAGAACGACTTTGGTCATTCGCCGCTATCCGCCTTACGGTTGGCGATGAAGGCATCGACGGACATATCGGGGTTCCCGCCCGTGTATTTGCGGGCGATCGCCTGAGCATGGGCAATCGACTGTGCGACCGTGCGCAGGATCACCCCATCCGATGTCTCTTCGACCAGCAGCGCGCCGCCGCCCGCCACGCCAAGGCGTTTGCGGATGTCTGCGGGCAGGCTCATCCGGCCATTGGGCGTGATGCTAACCTGGATTGTCATGGCAGGGCTCCCGACCAGCGCCATCGGGCGCAACGCACATTTTATGCCATGCTTTTCAGATTATGTCACGAACCCGATCCTCTGACAAAATCCAGCCTGACTGACATCAGTCAGCACCCCGGAAAAGATCAAGATGCGCTCTCCAACGTCCAGCGCCTTGGTGGCGCTTGGTCGGGCCGACACGCCATGGTGCGCTGTCCGGCGCACAAGGACCGCACCCCGAGCCTGTCGATCCGGCAAGGTCGCAATTCGGGAAACGGTGGTGGGGGGAAATGGTGACAGTGCACTTAATCGGTGCCCTGTCGCCGTTTCCTAATCCGGGATGATGAATTCGCCGGTCGGCGCAGGGGCGGTCAAGCTGCGCAACATCGGATCACCCCGTCGCTGCGCCGCCGATGGCGTTGATCGAAAACGCGATGACCCCGATGTTGAACACAAAGGCGGCAAAGCCGTGGAGGATGGCGATGCGGCGGATTGGCTTGCCGGTCATTGCCACATCGGCGGTCTGAAACGTCATGCCCAGCGTGAAGGCGAAATAGACGAAATCGAGATAATCGGGGTCTTCGCCGCCGGGAAAATCCAGCCCGCGCGCATCCTGGCATGTGACCGGATCGGGGGTGTAATAAAGATGCGCATAATGCAGCGCATAGACCGCATTGGCAAACAGCCAGGTCAGCAGCAATGTGCCGATCAGCTTGACCAGCGCAAAATGGCCGCCGCCCGCGCCGGCGTGGCCGATATGCGGCAGTTCTCCGGCAAGCGCGGTCATGATCACCACCGTCAGCAGCGACGTGATTCCCAATACCGCCCAGCGGTTGGCATCGTTGCGCGCGGCTTGCGCGCGCATTGCCGCGCTGTCGCAAGGCGTCAGGAACAAAGGTAGCAAGCTGGCCAGAAACGCCAGCGCCGCGCCGTCAAATCCCAGATCGAGCGCGTCGGCGCGATCGTGCCCCAGCCATCGCCACAGCGCCGCGCCGCCCGCGAACAGCAGTACGAACACCACAAAGCGTGGTGGTGCCAGCCATGAGCCAATTTGCGCATACCTTCGCGCGCGCCGGACCATCACGGTCAGCCGCCTGACGGTGCACGGCGCGGGGCCAGCAGCCGGTCAATCCCGCCCGGCGCTTTGCCACCGGCATTGCGTTCGAGCCAGGGATAGCGCAAGCCGCCGTGCCAGATGACCGGTACCGTATCAAACCGGCCATCGCGCTTGACCAGCAGCGCGATTGGCGCATCGCTGTGCGTGGCCGCGCTGATCGCCGCCCTGATGGTTTCGCCGTCATAGGCGTCGCCGTTGACCGCAAAGATTTGCACCCCCGGCACGATCCCGGCCTTGAACGCCGGGCTGCCCCACGCGGTCGCCAGCACTTTGCCATCGCGGTCGATCGACAGCCCCAGCGAATAAGTCAACGCCAGCGCCTTGCTGTCGGCCATGCGGCCCGCGTCATACACATTGGGTTCGTCCTTCCACACCAGGCGATATCCGCCGCGCTCGATCCCGCCCAGCGGCACTGGCTGACCGGGGGTTTCGATCCGTGTCTTGAAAAATCCATCCCAGTCATAAGCATGGATAGCGTTAAGCGCGGCGACGACATCGGCGCGGGTATAAGGCAAGACCCCCCAGTCGCCCGGGCGCATCCCGAAAAAGCCGCGCGCAAAATCATCGAGGCCCTTTTTCCCGGCGGTGCCATCGCGGATGATCTGATCAGCCTCCAGCCAGACCAGCGCGCCTTCGGTATAATAATCTTCGCCGCGCGACAGCGAGGCGAACGGTTTTGGCCGCCGCGCGGCAAAGATCGGATCGGCGGTGGTGTCGGACACTGCGCGCCATTCGCGCCCCGCCAGCGTGGTAAAGCCACCGGCATACGTCGCGATCTGCGCCAGCACCATCGCCCGCGACTGCACCCCGGATCGCGCTGCCAGCACCAGCCCCCAGAACTGCGTCTGCCCTTCGTAAACCCATAGCAGATCGGTAACCATCGGCTGGCGGTAATCCGGGGTCCACAACCGTGCCGGGCGACGGAATTTGCCATTCCACGAATGGACATATTCATGCGCCACGACATTGCGATCCCAATCGAACGCGGCCCAATCGGTCCACGCTTTGGGGCGATAGGTGCTTTCGTTCGACCGGTGGTGTTCCAGCCCGATATCGGTCAGCCGGTCGGTCAGGCCGAGCAGAACATCATAATGATCAAAATGGCGCGCGCCGAAAGTGGCATCGGCCTCTTTGACCAGATTGCGATAAGTTGTCAGGTTTTCATCGCTGATCGCGAGCTGATCGGGCTTGTCCGCCACCGCGTTCAGGAACACTGTGTCATCCAGCGCGATCCGCCGGGCATATTTGCCGGCAAAGATCGGCGAATCGACCAGCGTTTCGTAATCAGTGGTATCCCAGCCATAGCGTGCGCCCGCCACGACTTGCCCGTCGAGCGCGGAATATGCGGTAAACCCCGCAGGAAACGTGACTGTTGGCCGGACACGGATCTGCCGGGCATAATGTCCGGCGGGATAGAGCGTCATCTTGTCCCATTGCAGATTGATGATTTCGCGCGTGACCGTCACCCGGTCATTCGGTTCGGCGCGCAGCGGCGAAGTGTGAATCATCCGCGCCACCACTTCGCGCGTGGCGGCGGGCAGATCGACGATATAGGCAAATACATCAATCGGATCGCGGTGCCATGCGAGGTCTTGCCCGGCGGCGGTGAAGTGTATCCCGGCAAGTTCCGCCGGAGTGCCGGTCGGGTTGTGGTGGCCGGGGATCCATTCGGGCAGCAGCAGCGTTATTTGCCGCGCGCCCGGCTCCACCGGGATCGTTTCGGTCACGCGGAATGCCCCCGTTGCGGCATCGGTGGCATCGATGGCAAGCGTGATCGTGCCGGGATATGGCGCATCGCGCGCCTCGGGCAGCGCGCTGGTCACCGGCACCGCCGCCGGAAAGCTGTTGGTGGTGGGCTGGATTTGCGCTTGGGCGCAAGGGGCACCAGCGACACATGCGGCAGCGCACAGCAACAGGGTTATTCTGGTCATGCCGCCATCCATGCCGCCAACCCCGGCGCGGCGCAACACTTGAGCGTGTGGCGGGTGCGTGGGTCGGCACGCATCTTCCCGCTTGATCAAACGCGGCACCGGGGTGGGCGCTGGCCACGCTGTCATCACGCCGAGAGTCCCCCCGTTGCAGTGGCGGGGGCTTTTTTCCCAAAAAACCGGTTCCCACTTTTTTGCGCGATGCGATTTTTTGTGGTCGCATCGCCGATTGCAAAAAACCGGTTCCCACTTTTTTGCGCGATGCGATTTTTTGTGGTCGCATCGCTGATTGCAAAAAACCGGTTCCCACTTTTTTGCGCGATGCTTATGACCCCCTCCCCATGACCAGCCCGAAACCCTCCGCCCGGCCCGAAATTCCGCAGGCCATTCGCGGGACGCAGGATATCATTGGTGCGGCGGCGGAAAGCTTTGGCTTTGTCGTGGCGACGTTTGAGCGGTTGCGGCGGCTCTATCGCTTTGGCCGGGTGGAAATGCCGGTGTTTGAAAAGACCCCGGTGTTTGCGCGCAGCTTGGGCGAAACCACCGATGTCGTGTCGAAAGAGATGTATTCGTTCGATGATCGCGGCGGCGAATCGCTGACGCTGCGGCCTGAATTCACCGCCGGGCTGGCGCGCGCTTATCTGACCAATGGCTGGCAGCAGTTTGCGCCGCTGCGCCTTGCCACGCACGGCCCGCTGTTTCGCTATGAACGCCCGCAAAAGGGTCGTTACCGCCAGTTTCACCAGCTTGACGCCGAAGTGATCGGATCGGGCGAGCCCGAAACCGATGTCGAAATGCTGTGCCTTGCCGATCATTTGCTGCACGAATTGGGAATTGCCGATGGCGTGACTTTGCAGTTGAACACGCTGGGCGACGCTGTCAGCCGCGAAGCGTGGCGGCACGCGCTGATCGGCTATTTCCGCGATCATCGTGCCAGCCTGAGCGAGGATTCGCAAGACCGGCTGGAACGTAACCCCTTGCGCATTCTCGATTCAAAAGACCCGCGCGATCAGCCGTTCACCGCCGCCGCGCCGCGCATTGACGATTTTTTGAGCGCTGAGGCACAAGATTTCTTTGGCTGCGTGACCCAGGGCCTTGCGGCGGCGGGGGTCGCATGGACCCGCGCACCGGGGCTGGTGCGCGGGCTGGACTATTATCGCCATACCGCGTTCGAATTCGTAACCGACCGGCTGGGCGCGCAAGGCACCGTGCTGGGCGGTGGGCGCTATGACGGGCTGATCGCGGCGCTGGGTGGGCCGCCCACGCCTGCGGTGGGCTGGGCTGCGGGGATCGAGCGGCTGGCGATGCTGGTGACCGAAAGCGGCGCGCAGTTTGCGCCCAGGCTCGATGTCGCGGTGGTTGCCGAAAGCATCGGTGAAGAAACGAAGGCCAGCGCACTCGTGGCCTATTTGCGCCGCGCAGGCTTAACGTGTGAGGCATTTGTGTCGGGCAGCCCGCGCAAGCGCTATGACCGGGCGCTGAAAGCGAACCCGGCGCTGGCCATCTCGTTTGACGTCCGGCACGAAACGGGCGGGCGCACTATGCGCTTCCTGAAACCCGAAGCGCTTGATCGCTTGCGCGTGCAGACCTTGCTCGATGGTTGGGATTGCCCGGTTTCCGCATGATCGCCGATGCCCGCCTTCACCAGATTACCGCACGTTTTGCCGAATTGGAGGCACGGCTCGCTTCGGGGACATTGGAGGGTGACGCCTTCATCGCCGCCAGCCGCGATTATGCCGAACTGGAACCGGTGGCACGCACGGCGCTCCACGTGCGCGATTTGCGTGCTGAACTGGCCGATCTGGCTGCATTGGGGGATGCCGATGCCGACATGCGCGCGCTGGTGGACGAAGAAGCCGCGCGGGTGCGCGCCGATCTGCCCGCTGCCGAACACGCGCTGGCATTGGCGATGCTGCCGCGCGACAGCGCCGACGCGCGCCCGGCGATGCTGGAAATCCGCGCGGGCACGGGGGGCGATGAAGCCGCGCTGTTCGCCGCCGACTTGTTCCGCATGTACGAACGCTTTGCCGCCGAACAAGGCTGGCAAGTCGAACTGATTTCCGCCAATGCCAGCGATATTGGCGGGTTCAAGGAAGTGATCGCGCATATCGCCGGGGCCGGGGTGTTCGCGCGGCTGAAGTATGAAAGCGGGGTGCACCGCGTGCAGCGCGTTCCGGTGACCGAAAGCGGCGGGCGCATCCATACCTCGGCAGCGACAGTGGCAGTGCTGCCCGAACCCGATGAAGTCGACATGACGATCGATGATCGCGATATCAAGATCGACATCTATCGCGCTTCGGGTGCGGGGGGGCAGCATGTCAACACCACCGATTCGGCAGTGCGGCTGACCCATTTGCCCAGCGGTATCGTGGTGATCCAGCAAGATGAACGCAGCCAGCACAAGAACAAGGCCAAAGCGCTGCAAGTCTTGCGCACCCGGCTGTTCGATCAGCGCCGCGCGGCGGCGCAAGATGCCGAAGCGCAAGCGCGGCGCGCAATGGTCGGATCGGGCGACCGGTCCGAACGCATCCGCACTTACAACTATCCGCAAGGCCGCGTGACCGACCACCGCATCAATCTGACGCTGCACCGCCTGCCCGAAGTGCTCGCCGGGACGGGGCTGGGTGAACTGATCGACGCGCTGATCGCCGAAGATCAGGCCAAGCGGCTGGCGGCCATCGACGCGTGATGCGCATTGCCGAGGCGCTGACTGCGGCGACCCGGCGCCTGACCCCGATCAGCGATACCGCGCGGCTCGATGCCGAACTGCTGATGGCCCATGCGCTGGGCGTGACGCGTTCCGATCTGATCCTGCACCATCTGGCGGGCACTGTGCCGGACAGCTTTGCCGCGCTGATCGACCGGCGGCTGGCGCACGAACCGCTGGCCTATATTACCGGTTCGGCGGCGTTCTGGGGGCTGGATCTGATCGTCAGCCCGGCGGTGCTGATCCCGCGTGGCGATTCGGAAACGCTGATCGTGGCGGCGCTGGCGGGCGCGCAACCGCCCGCGCGGGTGATCGACCTTGGCACCGGTTCGGGCGCTTTGCTGCTGGCGGCGCTGCACGAATGGCCACGCGCGCAAGGGCTGGGGATCGATCGTTCGGACGCGGCACTGGCACTGGCGCGCGCCAATGCGGCCCGGCTGGGGCTGGATGCGCGCGCGCGGTTCGTGGCGGGCGACTGGTGTCAGCCGGGCTGGGCGGACGGGCTGGGGCAGTTCGATCTGGTGCTGGCCAATCCGCCTTATGTCGAAACCGGCGCGGCGCTCGCGCCCGATGTGGCCCGCTACGAGCCGCACGCCGCGCTGTTTGCCGGGGCGGACGGGCTGGATGACTATCGCGTGATCGTGCCGCAGCTTGGCAGCTTGCTTGCGCCCGACGGACGCGTGCTGATCGAGATCGGCTGGACTCAGGCCCAGGCAGTGCTCGATCTGGCGCACCATGCCGGATTGGCGGGCTGCGTTCATCACGATCTGGCCAACCGGCCACGCGCGGTCGAACTGCATCGCAAAATCGCGCCATTATCGCCGCACTGACTGCATATTTCGCTTGGCAAGGCGCTGGTGCGCCCCTAACTAGGCGTCCAGACAGGGGGACGGATGATCGCTTCCCGCCCCGGTCTGTTCCACCATTTGTTCAGTTTGGCCGGTTGGTGCCGGTGCGACGCAGATGCTGGCAAGACCCCACCTGCCGGTTTGCGGCGTGGGCGCATAGGCAAAGGTTGTGCTGCATCGGCGCAGGGGTTCGCGGGTTTTGCGGATCAGCGCGTGACCAAAGCCACCGAAACAAGGACGTGCCTGACTTGAACAACAATCGTGGGAACAACCGGCGGCGCGGACGCGGCAATGTCAATGGCCGCCCGCAAAATGGCGGTCAGCAAGTCAACCGGATCGACAGCCGCGCGCGCGGCAATGCGCCGCAGATGCTGGAAAAGTATCGCAAGCTGGCGCAAGACGCGCATCTAAATGGTGATCGGGTGCAGGCCGAATACTATCTGCAATTTGCCGACCACTATTTCCGCGTGACCGCCGATACGCGCGTCCGCCAGGAAGAACAGCGCTTGCGCGCCAATGGCGGGCAGGGGTTCACCGGTTATCAGAACGGCGCGAA
This sequence comes from uncultured Sphingomonadales bacterium, assembly GCA_903848655.1. Classification (GTDB taxonomy): domain Bacteria; phylum Pseudomonadota; class Alphaproteobacteria; order Sphingomonadales; family Sphingomonadaceae; genus Novosphingobium. Next base: position 26,576 of record CAINGT010000025.1, on the reverse strand, counting down.
TGGCGGTGGTGTCAGCGGTGATGGCTGGCAGGATTCCGATGGCGAGGATGAGGCGCTGGAATTTGGCATGGATGCCAATTTCGCCCCCTATGAACGCGCGCCGCAGCCCCCGTCGCAGCCCCGTCGCGATGATCGCGAACCGCGCGACCAACGCGAACCGCGCGATCAACGCGATTACCGCGAACCGCGGGATCAGCGTCCGCGCGGAGGCGACACGGCATCCGAACGCCGCGCCCCGCCCGAACCCGTGCGCGCGGTCGAAGGCGATGGGATTATTGATCCGGCTGACAACCCGTTCATTCGCGACTCGCGCCAGCCCCGCAACGCGCGCGGCCGCAATGATCGCAATGATCGCAATGACCGACGCATTGCCCGCCCCGGTGATGGCGAAGCGCGCGGCTGGCGCAGCGATGCCGCACCCGTGGCAGAACCGGCACCTCTGTTCGATCCGGCCAGCCTGCCGCCCGCCATCGGCGCGCGCGGCGATGGCGGGGCGCAAGCCCCGATTGCGGCCCGGGCAGAGCGGCTGTATGTGCCCCGCATCACGCCAGAGCCAATGTCTGCCGCCCCCGTTGCCGTCGTTGCGGCTGAAGAACCGGTAGCCGCGCCGCGCAAACGTGGTCGCCCGCGCAAACATCCTCTGCCCGAAGCGCAGCCTGTCGGCGACGCCTGAACCGGACGTCCGGCGGCGGATGCACGCGCGCCTGAAACGCTGGCTGTTGCCGCCGCTGCTTGGCGCGCTGGCGGCAACCGGGTTTCAGCCGCTCATGCTGTGGCCTGCCACGCTGATCGGGCTGGCACTGCTGATCGGCCTGATCGAAGCCGCGCCGCGTGCGCGCGATGCCGCGCTGGCGGGCTGGCTGTTCGGCGTCGGGCATTTTGCGCTCGGCAATTGCTGGATCGCCACCGCATTTACTTATCAGGCGCAAATGCCGCCCGCGCTCGGCTGGGTCGCCGTGCTGCTGCTCGCGCTCTATCTTGCGGTCTGGCCGGCATTGTCCGCAACGGTGGCGCACGGGCTGCATCGGCGCGCCGGGGTGGCACTGGTGCCCGCGTTCGCGGCGTGCTGGATCGTGGCCGAAATCGCGCGCGGCTGGGCCTTTACCGGGTTTCCCTGGAACCCGCTCGCGGCGGTGGCACTCGGCCCGTTTGATCGTCCGGGGCTGGCGCGGGTGGCGGCGTGGTGCGGCACATATGCGCTGTCGGGGTTGATCGTGCTGCTGGCCGGGGCGTGGCACTGGTCGTGGCGCGCGCGTCCGGTTCCTGCGCTGATCGCGGTGCTGGTGCCGATTGCCTTGCTGATCCTGCCGCTGCGGGGCGATCCGCGCGATTCGGCGCTGACGTATACGCTGGTGCAGCCCGATTTTGCGCAAGACCAGATCAACGATCCGCGCCAGTATGAAAGCCAGTTTCAAACGCTGGCCAAGCTGTCACCGCGCCTGCCTGAAAACGGCAGTGGCCCGCGCGTGGTGCTGTGGCCCGAAGGCGCGCTGCCCGATTACTTGCGTCCGGGCTACGATCAATGGTGGTATGACCAGACGACGTATGCCGGTGATCCGGCGCTGGCGCGTGCGCGGCTGGGCCACGTCATCGGGCCGGGCAGCCTGCTGATGACCGGGACTACCGATCTGGCGGTAACCGGACGGCAAGTGACCGGGGCGTGGAATGTGATCACGCTGATCGACAGCGCGGGCGCAATCCGGGGTGGCTATGCCAAAGCGCATCTGGTGCCCTATGGCGAATATCTGCCGCTGCGCGACTGGCTGGCCCCGCTCGGCCTGTCGCGGCTGGTGTCGGGCGAACTCGATTTCAACGCCGGGCCGGGTCCGCGCACGCTTGGCTTCGCCCCGCCCGAAGCGGGGGGCTGGGGCCGCGCGGGGTTTCAGATCTGCTATGAAATCGTGTTTTCGGGCCAAGTGGCAGACCGCGCGCACCGGCCTGACTATATTTTCAACCCCTCCAACGACGGCTGGTTCGGCGCGTTTGGCCCGCCGCAGCATTTGGCGCAAGCGCGGCTGCGCGCGATTGAAGAAGGGCTGCCGGTGCTGCGATCCACCACCACCGGGATCAGCGCGGTGATCGACGCGGGTGGCGCGGTGCGCGCGAGCCTGGGCATGGGCAAAGTGGGGCGGCGCGACGGGCGCGTGCCGCTGGCGCTGCCGCCCACGCTGTTTGCCAGGTTTGGCACGATGCTGTCGCTTGGCTGGGCGATAGCAGTTCTTGTCGCCGGGCTGGTTGCCAGCCGCCGCCGCGCGCGCTAAAGGGGGACATAAAGAAATCTTTATATGGTGTCCCGATGCGCGACGATTACTTGTTCACCTCTGAAAGCGTGTCCGAAGGGCACCCCGACAAAGTCGCCGACCAGATCAGCGATGCCATTGTCGATCTGTTTCTGGCCAAAGACCCCGAAGCGCGCATCGCCTGCGAAACGCTGACCACCACGCAACTCGTGGTGCTGGCGGGCGAGATTCGCGGGCAAGGGATCATGGATACCGATGGCAACTGGGCCGCCGGGGTGCGTGATGAAGTCGAAGCGGTGGTGCGCGCAACCGTGCGCCGCATCGGTTACGAACAAGCCGGGTTCCATTGGCAGACGTTCCGGTTTGAAAACAACTTGCACCCGCAATCGGCGCATATCGCGCAAGGCGTCGATGCGGGCGACAACAAAGACGAAGGCGCGGGCGATCAGGGCATTATGTTCGGCTTTGCTTGCGATGAAACGCCCGATCTGATGCCCGCGACGCTCGATTACAGCCACAAGATCCTGCAACAACTGGCTGATGACCGCCATTCGGGGGCCGCGCCATTCCTTGAACCCGATGCCAAAAGCCAGGTAACGCTGCGCTTTGCCGGGGGCCGCCCGGTCGAAGCGACCGCCATTGTCGTTTCGACCCAGCACAAAGCCGGGTGGGATGAAGGCGCGCGCGATGCCGAATTGAAAGCCTGGGTCAAAGCGGCGATTGCCAAAGTGATCCCCGCAGCTTTGCTGACCGATGCGACGGTCTATCACATCAACCCCACCGGGAGTTTCGAGATCGGCGGGCCCGATGGCGACGCCGGGCTGACCGGGCGCAAGATCATCGTCGATACGTATGGCGGGGCCAGCCCGCACGGCGGCGGCGCGTTTTCGGGCAAAGACCCGACCAAAGTTGATCGCTCGGCGGCTTATGCCACGCGCTATCTGGCCAAAAACGTGGTGGCGGCGGGGCTGGCACGGCGCTGCACGATCCAGATCGCTTATGCCATCGGCGTGTCTGCGCCGCTGTCGCTCTATATCGATACGCACGGCACCGGAGTCGTTTCCGATGCCGCGCTGGAAGCGGCGGTAACCGAGGTGGCGCGCGACCATCTCGGTGGATTGACGCCGCGCGGCATTCGCGTCAATCTGGCGCTCAACCGGCCGATCTATGCCACCACCGCGGCTTATGGCCACTTCGGCCGCAAGCCCGAGGGTGACACATTTCCGTGGGAACGCACCGATCTGGCGGCGCACCTCAAGGCCGCGGTCGGAATCTGACGCACAAGGCGAAAAAGGGGGCAGCGGTTTTGCGGCGAGCTGTGGTAGGGGGACCGCGCCACAGTCGCAGCATTCGCGCCAGTCGAGGTTCGCCGGTTTGGACACGTTCGATTATATCGTGATCGGCGCGGGATCGGCGGGTTGCGTGCTGGCCGAACGGCTGTCGCGTAGGCCCACCGCATCGGTGCTGCTGCTCGAAGCGGGGGGCAGCGACCGGCGGTTCTGGATCCAGACCCCGATCGGCTATGGCAAGACTTTTGACGACGCGCGCGTCAATTGGAAGTTCCGGTCAGAGCCGGATGCCGCAACCAATGGTCGGCAGGCATATCTGCCGCGCGGCAAAGTGCTGGGCGGGTCAAGCTCGATCAACGCGATGGTCTATTGCCGGGGCTTACCCAGCGATTACGATGATTGGGGCGCGGCGGGCAATCCCGGCTGGTCGGGGCAAAGCGCTTGGGCGACCTTTGCCGCATTCGAAGCGCGCCGCACCAGCGATGGCGCGGTGACCGGCCCCGGCCCGTTGTGGGTTGAAGACCGGGATCGCGACCATCACCCGATTTCGCGCGAATTTATCGCGGGGGCAGCGCAAGCCGGGTTTGCGCGCAGCACGGACTTGCCCGACGAAGGCGTGGCGGGCTATCCAATCACCACCCATCGCGGGCGGCGCTGGTCGAGCGCCGATGCCTTTTTGCGCCCGGCGCTCAGCCGGCCCAATCTGGTGGTGCGCGATCATGCGCTGACCGACCGCGTGGTGCTGCGCGATGGCCGCGCGGTGGCGGTGCGCTATTGGCAGGGCGGGCAGTGGCGCGAGGCGCAGGCCCGCGCCGAAGTAATCCTGTGCGCGGGCGCGGTGGGATCGCCCGCGATCCTGATGCGATCCGGGATTGGCCCCGGCGCGATGCTGGCGGATGCGGGGATCGCGGTGCAAGTCGCCAATGCGGCGGTCGGCGCGCATTTGCAGGATCATCTGGGCATTGATTACCATTTCAAGGCCAACCGCCCGACGCTCAACGCGGTGCTCGGCACCCGCGCCGGGCAGCTTGCCGCAGGCTTGCGCTATGTGCTGACTCGGCGCGGCCCGCTCGGGCTGAGCATGAACCAGATTGGCGGGCTGGTGCGCAGCGAACGCGCCGATGGGCGCGCCGATATGCAGCTCTATTGCAATCCGATCAGTTATTCGCGCGCGCAGGTGGGCAAAAAAGTGCTGACCCGGCCCGATCCGTGGCCCGGCTTTATCCTCGGGTTCAACGCCTGCCGCCCGACTTCGACCGGGCACATCGCGATCCGGTCGGCTGATCCGCATGACAGCCCGCGCATCGTGCCCAATTATCTGGCGACCGATCACGACCGCGCCGACGTCGTGGCGGGCGCGCGCGTGATCGAGCGGCTGGCTGCGACTGCCGCGATCCGCGCAATGACGCTCGCCCCCAATGGTTTTACCCCGACCGGGGCGAGCGATGATGCGATCCTTGACGATTTTCGCGCGCGCAGTGGCACGGTGCACCACGTGTGCGGCACGTGCCGGATGGCCCCGGCAGATCGCGGCGGGGTGGTCGATGCCGCCTTGCGCGTGCATGGCGTGGCGGGCTTGCGCGTGATCGACGCCGCGATTTTCCCGACGATCCCGTCGGGCAATACTCATGCGCCCACCGTGATGACCGCGTGGCGCGGGGCGGACATGATTCTTTCGGGAGCGCTGGGATGACGACAATCGCCAAACTGGAAACATTTGCCACGCGCGATGTCGCGATGGTGCGCGTGACCAGCGCCGACGGGGCGATTGGCTGGGGCCAGACGTCCACGTACAACGCCGACATTACCGCGCAAGTGTTCCACCGCCAGATCGCGCCATGGGTGCTCGGGCGCGATGCGTATGACATCGCCGGGGCGGTGCGGATCGTTGAAGAGCGCGAACACAAGTTTCCTGGATCGTACCGCTGCCGCGCGCTCGCCGGGCTCGATACCGCGCTGTGGGATTGGCAGGGGCGCAAGGCCGGGTTGCCGGTGGCCAGCCTGATCGGCGGCGGCCCGCGCAAGCTGCGCTGCTATGCCTCATCGATGAAGCGCGACATCACACCCGAAGATGAAGCGCGACGCTTGCAGCACTTGCGCGATAGTCAGGGGTTTGATGCGTTCAAATGGCGCGTCGGGGCCGAATGCGGGCGCGATGGTGACGAATGGCCGGGGCGCACCGAAGCGGTGGTGCCGGTGGTGGCGCGCGCGCTCGGGCCGGATGTCGCCAAGCTGGTCGATGGCAACAGCGGCTTTTCGCCCGCGCGCGCGATTGCTGTCGGGCACTTGCTCGAAGCCGAAGGGATCAGCCATTTTGAAGAACCGTGCCCTTATTGGGAACTCGAACAGACCGCGCAAGTCACCGCCGCGCTGTCGATCGACGTGACCGGGGGCGAACAGGACTGGGATTTCATCGTCTGGCAGCGGATGATCGACCTGCACGCGGTCGATATCGTGCAGCCCGATGTCATGTATATGGGCGGGATCTGCCGCACGCTGCGGCTGGTGGACATGGCCCATGCGGCGGGAATTCCCGTTACGCCGCATAGCGCCAATCTGTCGCTGGTAACGCTGTGCACCGCGCATCTTTTGACCGCGATCCCCAATCCGGGCAAATATCTTGAATTGTCGATTGAGCGCGAAGACTATTACCCGTGGCAATATGGCCTGTTCCGCAACGATCCCTTCCGCGTCGAAAACGGCTGCATCACCGTGACGGACGAGCCGGGCTGGGGTGTCGAGCTGTCACCCGAATGGCTGGATCGCGCGCACTATCAGGTCAGCGAATTGGCGTGATCGCCCGTTTGCGGCAATGCCCGCGCGGTATCGTCGAGCGCCAAGTGCACAAGCTGGGCCATTGCCGCGCTGGCGGCAGCGGCATCGCCCGCGCTGATCGCGGCAAACACCGCCTGATGATCGGGCAAGGGATCGCGCGGGCTGGCGCTCGCGCGCTGCTTGAACCGCGTGGTCCATTGCACCGCCGCGCCGATGGAACTGCACAGCGCGGCAAAGGCTTGGTTGCCGGTTGCTTGCAGAATGGCATGGTGAAATTGCCGGTCGGCATCCTGCCCCGCTTGTGTGGCCAGCGAATGCGCGCCCATTGCCGCCAGCGCGCGCTCCATCGTGGCAAGCTGCGTGTCGGTGCGGCGCGTGGCGGCAAGCGCGGCGGCGGCGGGTTCGATCACGCCGCGCAGTTCGAACAGATCGCGGACAAAGGCTTCATCGGGCTGCCCGGTGAACATCCACGCCAGCACATCGGGATCGAGCACATTCCAGCGTTCGCGCGGGGTGACGCGGGTGCCGGCTTTGGGTCGGCTTTCCAGCAAGCCTTTGGCCACCAGAATGCGCAAGGCTTCGCGATAGGGCGTGCGCGACACGCCGAGCGCGGCGGATTGCTCGATTTCGCCCTCAAGCCCATCGCCGGGGCGGTATTCGCCGCTCAGGATCGCACTGCCAAGCCGCGCGGCGATGGCCTGGTGAATGCGCAGCGGCCTTGCATCTCCGACGCGCTTGGTCACGATTGTTGCCCCGGATAAAGAGTGAAGCGTCGCCCTAACAATCCTTGGTCCGCAAAGGAAGCGGTGAGCAAGCGGGCGCGGGTGTTGACGATCCCGCCCCGACGATATACTCATACTTAATGACGATCACTCAGGCCATGACCGGCACTGTGCTGGGCGATTGGGGTTCCACCCGGTTGCGGCTGTGGTGGCTGGAGCATGGCGTGGTGCGCGATCAGCGCGACGGGCCGGGAATCGGCGCGCTCGATCAGCCGCCTGCAGAAACTTTGCGCGCGGCACTGGCACCATGGCTGGTGCGCGCACATCCGGCGCGGATCGTGCTGTGCGGCATGGCGGGCGCGCGCAACGGCTTGCACGAAGTGGACTATTGTGACTGCCCCGCCGGGCTGGACGCGTGGCGTGACGTGGCGCAACTGCTGGCGTTCGATGCGATTCCGCTGCGCATCGCCGCCGGGGTGGCCGGGCGCGATGCTGCCGGAACCCCCGATGTGATGCGGGGCGAAGAAACCCAGGTGTTCGGCGCGATGGCGCTGCACCCGCATCTGGCAACGGGGCACCATCGCATCATCCTGCCGGGCACCCATTCCAAATGGGTTACGCTGCAAGACGGACGGATTGCTGCGCTGCGGACATTTTTTACGGGCGAATTGTATGCCTTGCTGTTGCAATCGAGCTTGATGACAGTGGGCGCGGCGGACAGGGGCGAAGCCGAACCGGACGCATTTGCCGAAGGGCTTGCGCGCGCCAGCAGCGGCTTGCTCGGCAACTTGTTTTCCGTGCGTGCGGCGCAATTGCGCGATCAACGCTCGCCCGGCTGGGCGCGCAGCTTTCTGTCCGGGCTGGTGATCGGCACCGAACTGGGTGATATGCTGGGTGGCGACGAAGCGCCCGAAAGTCTGACGCTGATCGGCGAACCCCGCCTGACCGCGCATTATGCCGATGCGCTGGGCGATTATGGGGCGCGACTGGTCATTTCCGATGGTACCGACTGTGCGATTGCCGGATTGAGGATGCTGGATGGTGACGCTTGACACATTGCTTCCCGCTGGTGCCCCGCCCGTGGTGGCGATTTTGCGCGGGGTGCGCCCTGATGAAGCGCTGGCGATTGCCGCTGCGCTGATCGACGCGGGGATACGCCTGATCGAAGTGCCGCTCAATTCGCCCGACCCGTTTGCCAGCATTGCGTTGATCCAGGATGCATTCGGTGGCCAAGCGTTGATCGGCGCGGGCACAGTGCTCGATGTCGCGGCGGTCGATCAACTCGCGGCAACCGGCGCGCGGCTGATGGTAACCCCCAACTCCGATGCCTCCGTGATCGCGCGTGGTGTCGGCCACGGGCTGGACGTCTTGCCCGGCTTTGCCACCGCGACCGAGGCATTTGTCGCGATCAAGGCGGGCGCCCGCCGGTTGAAGATGTTTCCGGCGGCAACATTTGGCCCGGCGCATCTCAAAGCCTTGCGTGACGTGCTGCCGCGCGACATTGGGCTTTGGGCGGTTGGCGGGGTCGATGCTGACAATGCGCGCACGTGGCTGGGTGCCGGGGCGCAAGGCGTGGCGCTGGGCGGTGCGCTCTATCGTCCCGGGTTGAGCGCCGCCGATGTTGCGGCGCGGGCCAAAGCCGTGGTTGCGGAATTGCAGGCGTGACCGCTCCGCCCCCGCTGAAATTCAAACTGCAGATTTTCTGCGGCCCGGCGATTGCGATGGGGCCGGGCAAAGCCGATCTGCTTGATGCGATTGCCGCGCATGGCTCGATTTCGGCGGCGGCAAAAGCGCTGGGGATGAGCTATCGCCGGGCATGGCTGCTGGTCGATACGATGAATCGCTGCTGGGCGGGGCCTTTGGTCGAAGCTGTCGCCGGTGGCGGGCATGAGCGCGGCGCGCGGGTGACACCGCTTGGCCATGACGTGTGCCGCCTGTACCGGGCCATGTGCACGTCCGCCATCGCGCACGCCGAGGCAGGCTTTGCGGCGCACTTGTCGGCGCTGCTGGCACCCGATCCAAGGTCGGCGCAGTAATTTCTTGTAAGCGCAGCGCTTGCGGTCCCGCAGCTCTATCGATTACACTATATTCGTGTAAATATAGTGATTCGGTGCGGCTGGGTTCGGGGGATCGTGATGCGCCGTGTGGTCCTTGTCGCTTCGTTCGCCGTTTGCGTTCCAGCTCTGGCGCATGCCGAACCGACCGCTGCGCCCGTGGATTCCGTCGCGCGTCCCGATACCATCATCGTGACTGCCCGCCGCCGTGCTGAGGACGCGCAAGTGGTCCCGGCGGCACTGACCGTGGTGGGTGCCGAGGCGCTGTCCCGCACCTATACCGTCAACACCGGGCAATTGGCGGCGCTGGTGCCGACGCTGGGCTACAGTTCGCCCAACCCGCGCAACACCGCGTTCACGATCCGGGGTCTGGGCAGCAGCGTGGTGGCGATCAGTCAGGCGAACGACGGGCTGGAAGGCGGTGTCGGCTTCTATGTCGATCAGGTCTATCATGCGCGCCCGGCGAGCGCGGCGTTTGATCTTGTCGATCTCGATCAGATCGCGGTCTTGCGCGGGCCGCAAGGCACGGTGTTCGGCAAAAACACCACCGCTGGCGCGATTGTCGTCACCACCAAAGCGCCATCGTTTGACTTTGGCGTGGCAGGCGAAGCATCGGCGGGGCAGCAAGGCTTTGTTCAGGCCAAAGCCGCGCTGACCGGCCCGGTCTGGCGCGACCGGCTGGCGTTTCGCCTGTCGGGCGCGATCACCCGCCGCGACGGGGTGATCGACAATGTGCGGACCGAGCAGTGGCTGAACGATGTCCACAGCGATGCGGTGCGCGGGCAAGTGCTGTTTACCCCCGCCAGCGATATCAGCTTGCGCGTGATCGCGGATTGGAGCCGCATCAACAACACGTGCTGCACGCAAGTCTTCGTGCGCGTCGCCCCAACGCTCAAGCCGCTGGCGCAACAGTATGCTGCGCTCGCCGCCGAGGCCATTCCGGGCGGTTATACCCCGCCCAGCCGCAATGCCTATGACCGCAAGACCGATATCGACGCGGCGCTGGGGGTCGATACCAGCGAAGGCGGTACATCGGCCATCGCCGATATCACCATCGGCCGCGCGACGATCACTTCGGTCAGCGCGTGGCGGTTCTGGACTTGGGATGCGGCGAATGATCGCGACTATACCGGTCTGCCGATCCAGACCACGCAGCATATTCCTTCGCGGCAGGATCAGGTCAGCCAGGAATTGCGGATCGCCTCCACAGGGCCTGCGCGTCTCGACTATGTCGCGGGGCTCTATTATTTTCACCAACGTATCACGGGCCATCCGATCAGCATCTATGGCCCGCTGGCGACCTATTGGCTCTTGCCCGCCGGGCGACCGGCCAACTTGCTCGATGGGTATCAGTCGGACGGGACCAGCGATTTCAGAACCAACAGCTATGGCGTATTCGGCGAAGCGACCTGGCACATCACCCACCGCATCGCGCTGACCGGAGGGGTGCGCTATACCGACGAAGTGAAGAACGGCGCTTATGATGTGCAGGCGTTCGGGGGGCTGACCACGGGGCTGACCCCCTCGCTCATCGCCGACAAGGCCGCGATTTTGCGCTCCCAGAGCTATACCGGACATATCGCCGATGGCAGCGCTTCGGGGCGGGCCAATCTGGCTTACCGGCTGACCGGCGATATCATGGCTTTTGCCAGTTTTGCGCGCGGGCAGAAATCGGGCGGGATCAATATGTCGGGCCTGCCGGTCTATTCGGCGGGCGTGGCGGGCCATGCTTCGGGCGATCCGATCCTGACCACCGTGACCATTCGCCCCGAACAGAACACGACATGGGAAGCCGGGCTGAAATCCGCGCTGTTCAACCGCGCGTTGGTCGTCAATGTGGCCGGTTATACGACGCGGGTGCGCGATTATCAGGCCACCATAGTTGATAATGCTGCGGTTATCGCCTTGCGCAGCTATCTGGCGAATATTCCGCTGGTGACGGTCAAAGGCGCGGAATTCGATGCCAGCGCGCGCATCGGCAGCCATTTCATACTGCGCGCCAGCGGCGCTTATGCCGATGGGCGCTATGCCAGCTATCCGGCAGGGCCGTGCCCGATCGAGCGTACCGGTTCGGGCACCGCAGCTTGCGATTTGACGGGCAAAGCACTGCCGGGACTGCCCAAGTGGTCGGGATCGGCGGGCGCGCAATACGCGCTGCCGGTCCGGTTAGGCGCGTTTTATGCCCGCGCCGATGCCAGCGCCAAGACCAGTATCTTCGGCGACGCGACCGGTTCGGCCTATACCGTCATCCCTGGCTATACCCTTGTCAACGCCAGCATCGGCTATCGCGCGGCGACAGGCTGGGAGATCGCGGTGTTTGCGCGCAATCTGTTCAACAGTGACACGCTTCAGAATGTCACCGTGCAGGCGGGCAACAGCGGGTTGATCGTCGGCACACCCGGCGATCCGCGCCTGATCGGTGTGACGTTGCGCTATGGTCTGTAGCGCGTGATGCGAACCTGCTGGTTCGCATCACGCGCGCGCGATCAGTTCTTGGTCTGATCGACCAGTTTGTTTGCGCCGATCCACGGCATCATCGCGCGCAGGCGCGCGCCGGTCTGTTCGATCGGGTGCGCGGCGGCGGCTTTGCGCGCGGCTTTGAGTTCGGGCTGTCCGGCGCGGTTGTCGAGCACGAAGTTCTTGACGAAGCGGCCCGCCTGAATGTCGGCCAGCACGCGCTTCATTTCAGCTTTGGTTTCGCTGGTGATAATGCGCGGGCCGGTGGTGATGTCGCCATATTCGGCGGTGTTCGAGATCGAATAGCGCATGTTGGCGATGCCGCCTTCATAGATCAGATCGACGATCAGCTTCACTTCGTGCAGACATTCGAAATAGGCCATTTCCGGGGCATAGCCGCCTTCGACCAGCGTTTCGAACCCGGCCTGGATCAGGTGAGTCAGCCCGCCGCACAGCACGGCCTGTTCACCGAACAAGTCGGTTTCGCATTCTTCCTTGAAATTGGTTTCGATCACGCCCGAACGGCCACCGCCCACGCCCGAGGCATAAGCGAGCGCAATATCGTGCGCGTTGCCGGTGGCGTCTTGCGCAATCGCGATCAGGCAGGGCACCCCGCCGCCGCGCACATATTCGCTGCGCACGGTATGGCCGGGGCCTTTGGGCGCGATCATGATGACATCGACATCGGCGCGCGGCTCGATCAGCCCGAAATGCACGTTCAACCCGTGGGCAAAGGCGAGCGCCGCGCCGGCGCGCAAATTGGCGTGGATGTCATCGGCATAGATCGCCGCCTGATGCTCATCGGGCGCAAGGATCATCAGAATATCGGCCCAAGCGGCGGCTTCGGCGTTGCTTAGCACGGTAAACCCGGCGGCTTCGGCCTTCTTTGCCGTGGCCGAACCGGCCCGCAGCGCGATGGCAACGTCTTTGACGCCCGAATCGCGCAAGTTCTGCGCATGGGCGTGGCCCTGGCTGCCATAGCCGACAATCGCGATCTTTTTGCCGGTAATCAGGTTGAGATCGGCGTCGGCGTCGTAATAGACTTTCATGTCGGTTCCGTTTCCAAAGGGGTTTGTGGCTAAAAATTGCAGGAATTCAGGCGGCGCTGGCACCGCGCACCATGCCGACGACGCCGGTCCGGCCGACTTCGACCAGCCCCAGCTCTTTCATCAGCGTAACGAATGTGTCGATCTTGTCGGGCGATCCGGTCAGTTCGAACACAAAGCTCGATGTGGTGGTATCGACCACTTTGGCGCGGAAAATATCGGCCACGCGCAAAGCTTCGACCCGCAAATTGCCCGTGCCCGCGACTTTGATCAGCGCCAGTTCGCGTTCGACATATGGGCCAAGCTCGGTCAGATCGACGACTTTGTGCACCGGCACCAGCCGTTCAAGCTGCGCGCGGATCTGGTCGATGATCGCGGGCGGGCCGTGGGTAACGATGGTGATGCGGCTGATATCGTGCCGTTCGGTAATATCGGCCACCGTCAGGCTGTCGATATTGTAGCCGCGCGCGGTGAACAGCCCGGCGATCTTGGCGAGAATGCCGGCTTCGTTATCGACCATCACGGTCAGGACATGGCGCTCTTGCGCGGCGGCGGGGGTGCTGGTCATAGGGTTATTCCTGTCAGACCAGCGCCTTGGCGGCGTCGTCCATCGTTCCGGCGACATCATCGCCATACAAGATCATGTCGGTATGTGCCGCGCCCGACGGGATCATCGGAAAGCAATTGGCCTCTTTGACCACGAGGCAATCGACGAATACCGGGCCGGGATGGTCGATCATCGCCTGAATGCCCGCGTCAAGCTCGTCCATCGTGGTGATGCGAATGCCCTTCCAGCCATAGGCTTCGGCGAGTTTGACGAAGTCGGGCAGGCTGTCCGAATAGGAATTCGAATAGCGGCTTTCATAAGTCAGTTCCTGCCACTGGCGGACCATGCCCATCCATTCGTTGTTGAGCACGAACACTTTGACCGGCAGGCGGTATTGCGTGGCAGTGCCGAGTTCCTGAATGTTCATCTGGATCGAGGCGTCGCCGGCTATATCGATTACCAGCGCATCGGGCAGCCCGGCTTGCGCGCCGATTGCGGCGGGCAGGCCATAGCCCATCGTGCCCAGCCCGCCCGATGTCAGCCACTTGTTGGGCGCGGTGAAGTGGAAATGCTGCGCCGCCCACATCTGGTGCTGGCCGACTTCGGTGCTGATGACGGGATCGCGGTGGCGGGTCAACTGGTACAGCCGCTCGATTGCCTTTTGCGGCATGATATCCTGCCCGCGCAACGGATAGCCCAGACTGTCGCGCGCGCGCCAGCCATCGATCCGCGCAAACCATCCGGTCTGATCGGTCTGCTCATGCCCCGCCGCGCGCCACGCATCGATCATTTGCGCCAGCACGACCGCGCAATCGCCGATCACCGGCAGATCGACGCGCACCGTCTTGTTGATCGATGAGCGGTCGATATCGACATGGATCTTGCGCGACAGCGGCGAAAAGGCATCGAGCCGCCCGGTCACGCGGTCATCGAACCGCGCGCCCACGGCGACGATCAGATCGGCCTGATTCATCGCCATATTGGCTTCATAGGTGCCGTGCATCCCCAACATGCCCAGCCACGCCGGATGATCCGCGGGAAACGCGCCCAGCCCCATCAGCGTTGACGTGACCGGCGCACCGGTCAGCGCCTGCAATGCGCGCAAATGCTCGCTCGCCGCTGGCCCGGCGTTAATCACGCCGCCGCCGGTGTAGAACACCGGGCGTTCGGCAGCAGCGATCATCGCCACGGCATCGGCGATCACCGCCGGTGCTGCGGCCACTTGCGGGTCATACCGGGTGCGGCGTTGCGGCGCGCGCCCGGTCCAGCGCGCATGGGCAATCTGCACGTCTTTGGGAATGTCGATTACCACCGGGCCGGGGCGGCCAGAAGTCGCGATATGGAAAGCCTCGTCCACGATGGTGGCAAGGTCAGCCACGTCTTTGACCAGATAGTTGTGCTTGGTGCAGTGGCGCGTGATGCCGACAGTATCGGCCTCTTGAAACGCGTCGGTGCCGATCAGCGCGGTCGGGACTTGCCCGGTGATGACCACCATCGGGATCGAATCCATGAACGCATCGGCGATTCCGGTAACGGCATTGGTCGCGCCGGGGCCGGAGGTGACCAGTACCACGCCGGGCTTGCCCGTTGCGCGCGCATAGCCTTCGGCGGCGTGCGCTGCGCCCGCTTCGTGGCGAACGAGGATATGGCGGATGCGATCTTCGCCGAACAGCGCGTCATAGATCGGCAGCACCGCGCCGCCGGGATAGCCGAACACGAATTCGACCCCTTTGGCGACGAGCGTTTCGACCAGAATTTCGGCGCCGCTGCGCTCGGTGCTCACAATCTTGATCCCCAGTTGGGCGGAAAAAACGCGCCCGTAGCCGCATCCGCCAGTGAAAAACAGCAAAAAAGCCCGGTACTGGCCAGGGCGCTTGCATTGCGCTGGCAGCTAGGGGACAGATTCGTTCGTGTCAAGGGTCTATAATTGAAATAATCTTGCGAGAACGGCGTCATCAGCATAATTTTCATGCGAAAGCCGGGGCCATTCATCCGGTGCCTGATGCCGCAACCAGGTATATTGGCGCTTGGCATAACGCCGTGTGGCCTGCCGCCCGGCGGCCAACGCGTGCGCCGCATCGCATTCACCCGCCAGATAGGCCGCCACTTCGCGCACCCCGATGGCGCGCATCACCGGCAGATCGGGATCGAGCCGCCGCGCCAGCAGCGCGCGCACTTCGTCCAGCGCGCCCGAATGCCACATCGCCGCAAACCGCACGTCGCACCGGTCATAGAGCCATGCACGCTCCGGCATCAGCACCACGGCGCTGAGCGCCACCGAGCCAGCGATTCCGCCGCTGCGCGCGGATTGCCACGCCGCCAGCGGCTGGCCGGTTGACCGCACCACTTCGAGCGCGCGCGCAATGCGGGTGGCATCGGCAGGCGCAAGCTGCGCGGCGCGCACCGGATCTTCGCGCATCAGCGCCGCAAACGCCTGTGCCACCGGCAAGGCGCGCACGGTGGTGCGGATATCCGGGTCAATCGGGGGGACCGGCGCAATCCCGTCGAGCAGCGTGCGGATATAGAGTCCGCTGCCCCCGACGAGGATCGGCAGCGCGCCGCGATCCTGTGCGGCGGCGATTTCTGCGCGTGCGGCGTGGGCCCAGTCGGCAGCGGAACAGGCCAGCGCCCCGTCCCACGCGCCGAACAGCCGGTGGGGAATGCCCGCCATCGCTGATACCGTCGGGCGTGCGCTCAATACTTCCAAATCGGCATAGACTTGCGCGCTGTCGGCATTGATAATCACCGCATCGCTCGCGCGCTGCGCCAGCCGCAGGGCAAGATCGCTCTTGCCGCTGGCGGTTGGCCCTGCAATGAGCGCGAGGCGCGGCGCTCGCCGATCATCAAGGGGGGATAGTGCGGTGCTCATTGCCCGGCTGATAGCAGATTCGGACACGTTGGGTGACCGGCTTGCGCTGGCGATGGAACAGATCGAAGAAACCGGCGCCGAAGTGCTTGGCGCAGGGATGCTCGACAGCAATCCCGCTGTGCTCGAACTCGAACTCGCCGATGCCGACGCGGTGACTGTGCGCGCCGTGCTCGACCGGCATTTCGCCGACGCCGACTTGCTGCTGGTGCCGGGCCCGATCATGCTGCCGCGCCTGTTTGTGTCGGATATGGATTCGACCATGATCGGGCAGGAATGTATCGATGAACTTGCCGATTTTGCCGGGCTGAAAGACCATGTCGCGGCAATCACCGCGCGCGCGATGCGCGGCGAGATCGACTTTGTTACCGCGCTGCACGAACGAGTCGGGCTGCTGGCCGGGCTGCCCGAATCGACGATTACCCAATGCCTCGATCAACGCATCAGGCCGATGCCGGGCGCGGTGACGCTGGTGCGCACGTTGCAAGCGCACGGCGCGCGTTGCGTGCTGGTAACCGGCGGGTTTCACGCTTTTGCTGATACCGTCGCTGCCGCCTTGGGATTTGACCGCGTGGTCGGCAACCGGCTGGAGACGGCTGACGGGGTGCTGACGGGCCGCTTGCTGGGCGATATCATCGACAGCACGGCCAAGCGCGCGGTGCTGGTTGCAGCTTTGGCCGAACTGGGCGAGGGGGCCGTCAGCCTCGCCACTGGCGATGGTGCGAACGATATCCCGATGTTGCGCGCCGCCACTCACGGCATCGCCTTTCGCGCCAAGCCGACGGCACGTGCGGCTGCCGACGGGCGCGTCGATCACGGCGATCTTACCACGATTCTCGATCTTTATGGGATTGCGAGCGACGCTTGGGTGGGTGACGAAGTGCGTCAGGCCGCGTTCAGACTTTGAACGCTAATGTCACAATGTTCCGGGCAGAGATCATACCCGCAAAAATTGACACAAGTTGGCAAAATCGGTATACTAGCCGATAGCCTGAATTAACCATTCTTTCGTCAGGTATCCGTTACACCCAAATCTGCCCCAGAGGATAAGCTGCGGTACGCCATGTTGCAAATTGATCTGGCAGAGATGAAACGGAACCTGACGGTGGCTGAGATCGATCATCGGCGAGTCGTTCGTGACAGCGTGTTTGTCATGGCCGATTTGCGTATCACCGGAAAAGCCGGCGATCACCGGGTGCGGGTGCGCAATCTGTCCGGGTATGGGATGATGGCCGAAGGCAATGTGCGCGTAACCGCCGGTGCCGTGGTCGAAGTCAATCTGCGTGGTGTCGGCTGGGTATCGGGGCGAGTCGCGTGGATTGTGGATGGTCGGTTCGGTATCGGCTTTGACGATATGGTCGATGCGCAACTTGTCCGCTCCGGGGTGGACAGCGGATCACCGACGAGCGCGCCGCGCTATTTGCGGATGCCGGTTATCCCGACCGATCCGCGCAGCTTGCGCAAGATCTGACCCCTCGCGGGGTTTTCTGCAAGGTCCCCGAATCAGAAATCTATCGCGATCCCGTTACGTTCCCAGTCGCCAAACCGCGTGGGGTCGATTCCATCGGGGTCTGGCCCGGGCTCTCCCGCGCGCGGGGTGGGTACCGGGAGATTGGTCCAGTGGGCGGGCGGAATAAAGTGGTCGGGTCGCTGGGTAGCGCGTTTGACGGAGGCGTTCATCGCGCTGTCATGGCCCGCATGGCGCAGGCTGACAATTGCCAATTCGGGCAGAGGCGACGATAGGGGGGCATGACAGACCCTGTTCGCGCCCGCCCGACCGCTTTGCGAATCGATGATCGCGCCGATGATCGGCCCGAAATTCCCGGCAGCGCGGCGCGGCTGGCGGCCTTGCGCATGGTCGATGCCGTGTTGCGGCGCGGCGATCCGCTCGATCAGGCGGCCCCGCCGATCATGCGCCCGGTACCGCGGGCCGATGATCGCGCGCTGGCCATGGCGATTGCGCAAGAAACGTTGCGCTGGCTGGTCGATCTTGACGCGCTGATCGACAGCGCCACACCGCAGACTTTGCCCGACGACGCCAAAGCGCGCAGCGTTTTGCGGCTGATGCTGGTGCAAGTGCTGCGGCTGCACCTACCCCCGCACGCGGTTATCGCGACCGGGCTGCCCTTGCTGGGCGGCGGGCCACGACGGCTGGCGCACGGGGTGTTTTCGGCACTCTTGAAGCGGGGCGATGCGGCGGTCCTGCCGCCTGCACCCAGCTTGCCCGCGCCCGTTGCCCAGCGTTGGGGCAGCACGTGGCCGGGCCGGATCGCTGCGATCCGCGCGGGCCTTGCTGAACCGCCGCCGCTCGATCTGACGCTGGCGGCAGGTGCCGACACTGCTGGCTGGGCCGAACGCTTGGGCGCAGTCAGTCTGCTGCCCGGCCATGTTCGGCTGCCGCGCGGATCGGCAGTCGCGGGATTGCCGGGGTTTGATGAAGGCGCGTGGTGGGTGCAGGATCTGGCGGCGGCGATCCCGGCGCGGCTGATCGGGGCACCACCACATCCGGGTGCCACCGTGCTGGACGTGTGCGCCGCACCAGGGGGCAAGACGCTGCAACTGGCATCGGCGGGCTGGCAGGTTACCGCGCTCGACAAATCGGCGCGGCGGATGGAACGGTTGTCCGCCAATCTCGCGCGCACCCGGCTGACCGCCGCCATAGTGGTTGCCGACGCGCTGACGTGGGAACCGCCGAACGCGTTTGACGCCATTCTGGTCGATGCCCCATGCAGCGCCACCGGCACGTGCCGCCGCCACCCCGATGTGCTGCACCGCCAGGGCGGGATCGAACCCTTGCGCGTGGTGCAGGCGGCACTGCTGGCGCGTGCCGCGCAATGGCTCAAGCCCGGCGGCACGCTGGTCTATGCGGTCTGCTCGCTTGAACCGGGCGAAGGCGAAGATCAGGCGCGCCGTTGCGGTTTGACCGCAGTTCCGGTTACCGCCGCCGAACTGCCCGCAGATCTCACGCCGGATGCGCAAGGGTGGGTGCGCACCGATCCGGGAATGCTGGCCGATCAGGGCGGGATCGACGGATTTTTTGTCAGCCGCTGGCGCGCAGCCCCGCTGCCTTGACAAAGCGAGCGTTCGGCAACAACGCATCCTCGATCAAGCGGGGTGCGAAACATTGATGGATTTGGTCGGAAACCACGACTTGGGCCTTGATGCGATGGACTTGCGGCGCGGGCTGCTCCATGCCTTTCTCGATGGTCCTTTGGCGCGCGATCGCGCTGCCGTGGCGCTGGATATTCCGCCGGGGCGCGACCGGCCTATGCGCCAGACCCTGACATATGGCGAACTCGATGCTTTGGCGACGCGCTTGGCGCGCCATCTGGTGCGGCGCATCCATGGCGAGGCGCTCGTGGCGCTGCTCATCCCGCGCACATCGCCCCTGCTGTTCATCGCGCAGATCGCGGTGATGCGCGCGGGCGGCGCGTTCACGTGTCTTGACCCGGCATTTCCCGATCAACGCCTTGCCGACATTCTGACCGATGCCGCGCCCGCGCTCGTGCTGGCCGAAGGCGAAGGGCTGGAACGGCTGTCGCGCTTGCCGCTGCCGCTGGGGCAACTCGTCGATGTGGCCGCCTTGCACGCAACGATGCCGCCTTCGGCGCCGCTACCAAAAGTCTTGCTGGCATCGCGGCTGGCTTATGTCATCCATACATCGGGTACCTCGGGCACGCCCAAAGGCGTGGCCATCGAACATCGCAACATTTCCAACCTGATTGCGTCCGATCTTGAAGAATTCGGCCTCGGGCCGGGTGATCGCGTGGTGCAGGGATCATCCGCTGCGTATGATTCCTCGCTCGAAGAAGTGTGGCTGGCGTTTTCGGCGGGCGCGACGCTGGTGGTGATGGATGATGATGCCGCCCGGCTTGGTCCCGATGTGATCGGCTGGTTGCAGGCTGAACGCGCCACCGTATTCTGCCCGCCGCCGACGCTGTTGCGCAGTTCGGGCTGTCTTGATCCGGCCAGCGCCTTGCCCGATCTGCGGCTGCTGTATGTGGGCGGCGAGGCGCTGCCGCAGGAACTGGCTGATGTGTGGGCAGTCGGGCGGCGGATGGTCAATGGCTATGGCCCGACCGAATGCGCGGTAACCTGTTTGCGCTGTGACATTGTGCCGGGTCAGCCAGTGGGGATCGGCCGCCCCGTGCCGGGCGCGGTAGCATTTGTGGCGGATAGCCGGCTGGGCGAAGTGCCGATTGGCGAACAGGGCGAATTGTGCGTCGGCGGGCTGGGAGTGGCGCGCGGCTATCGCCACCGGCAGGACCTGACGACGGAAAAATTCATCGACCATCCCGATTATGGCCGGATCTATCGTACTGGCGATCTGGTCGAATGCGATGCGACGGGAATGTTCTTTTACCACGGGCGGATCGATGGCCAAGTCAAGATCCGCGGCTATCGCGTTGAACTGGGTGAAATCGAAGCGCGGCTGACCGCGATGGGCGGGGTGCGGTCCGCCGTCTGCCGGATGCAGGCGGCCGGAAGCGGGCACGAACTGGTCGGCTTTATCGTGCCCACCGACCCCGAATTTCCGCCCGAAGCAGCGTGGCTGCGCGCGGCGCTGGCCAAGCAAGTTCCCGCTTACATGGTGCCGGTGGCTATTGGCCTGATCGAACGGCTGCCAACCAGCGTGGGCGGTAAACTTGATCGCAACCGCCTGCCCAAACTGACGCTGGAACCGACCGCAGGCGCGCGCCCGCCGATTGCGCCCGTGGGCGAAATGGAGGAACTGATCGCGACTGCAATGGCCGATGTGCTGCGGCGGCCCGAAGGGGTCTCGGTCGAAGATGATTTCTTTGCCGACCTGGGGGGCGATTCGCTGAGCGCGGCGCTGCTGGTGACGCTGTTGCGCGAAGATCCGCGCACGCAATGGGCAACGGTCAGCGACATTTATGATGCGCGCACGGTGCGCACGCTTGCGCGTCATGCGCATGATGTCGTCGAAGACGCGCCGTTGCACCCGGCAGAACTCGATCAGCCGCGCGTCGGCGTGCCACGGCCATGGCTGACTCATGCGGTGCAGATGGGCTGGCTGGCGGGCGAACTCACCGTGGCCGGATGGATCGGCTGGCTGGTCGCGTTCCATGGGCTGCCGCTGATCTATGGCGCGCTTGGCCCGGTCGGGTTCGTGCTGGCCGCGCCTTTGCTGGGGGTGGCCGGGCTGGCGCTCTATATTCCGGCGGTGGTGCTGGTAGCGGTTGCGGTCAAGCGTCGGGTGATCGGGCGCTATCAGCCGATCCGCGCGCGCGTCGGCAGCGGGTGGTATCTGCGCCACTGGGTGGTCGTCGCCGCCGCGCGGCTGATCCCGTGGCCGCTGTTGGCGGGTTCGGGGTTGCAACTGATTATCTTGCGCGCGCTGGGTGCGCGCATCGGGCGCAGGGTGCATATCCATCGCGGCGTTGATCTGGCGCGCGGCGGGTGGGATCTGCTGGAAATCGGCGATGATGTCGCCATTGGGCAGGATGCGATGATCGGCCTGGCCGATCTGGATCGGGGCGATGTGGTGATCGGCCCGGTGGTGATCGAAGCCGGTGCGACGCTACTGACGCGCGCGGGGATCGGCGGCTGGTGCCGGATGGGGGCGGGCAGCGTGCTGACCGCGTTATCGGTCCTGAACCCGGGGATGGCAATTCCGGCGGGCGAACAGTGGGATGGTGTGCCTGCCCGGGCGGTCGGCCCGGCACCCGCTTTGCCCGCCACCGACAGCGTGGCCTTGCCCGAATGGCAATGGGACGTGTGCGCGCTGCTGGCCGAAGGCGCGCTGGCATTGGTGGCAGCGCTGCCTGCGCAAGCTGCCGCCATCGCGCTGTGCCTGATGACGCAGACCCGCGCCGAAGATCTGTGGCGCTGGGCTTGGCACCCGACATTTGCCACCCCCGTGGCGGCGGTCGTGCTGGGCGTGACGGTGCTGTCGCTGCCGATCACGCTGGTGTGGAGCGCGCTGCTGCTGCGGCTGATCGGGCGGGTCAGGCCCGGAACATATGCGCGCTGGAGCCTCGCCTATTTGCGCGCCTGGCTCAAAGCCGGGATGGTGACGCTCGCGGGCGAATGGCTGACCGGCACAGTGTTCTGGCCGCGCTGGTTGCGGCTGGCGGGGATGGAGATCGGTGCCCGGTGCGAGATCAGCACGATCATCGATGTCGTGCCCGAACTGGTGTCGATTGGCGCGGATACGTTCTTTGCCGATGGCATTTATCTCGGTGGCGGGATCGTCCGCCACGGCACGGTGGAATTGGGCCATACCCGGCTGGGGCGCGATACGTTTCTGGGCAACCATGTGGTGATCCCGCCGGGCGAACGCCTGCCCGGACAGATCCTGATCGGCATCGCCACGCCCGCGCGCGGGGACATGATCGGCGCGGGTGAGGCGCGGTTTGGCCATCCGAGCTTTGATCTGCCGCGCCGCGAAGTGGTCAGCGTGGACCGGCGGCTGACATTCGAGCCATCAGGCCTGCGCTATGCCAACCGCGTGTTTTGGGAACTGTTGCGGTTTGTGCTGCCGGTGCTGCCGGTCGTGCTCGGCGCGGTGTGGGTCATGCTGTTGAACGATGCGGCCACGCGGGTTGCGCCGCTGACTTATGCGCTGGCGGTAATCCCGGCGGTTACGCTGCTGCCGATGGTGGTGCTGTGCCTGACCGTGCTGGTGCTCAAATGGCTGCTGATCGGGCGTGTCCGGCCCGGCCAGCACCCGCTGTGGTCGTGCTGGTGCAGCCGGTGGGACTATGTCTATGTCGCTTGGGCGCGCTATGCCGCGCGCAGCTTGCGGCGGCTGGAGGGGACCGCGTTGCTCACCGCCTATTTGCGCGCGATGGGGGTGACCATCGGGCGCGACGTGGTACTGGGGCCGCAGTTTGCGCAAGTGGTCGATCCCGACATGATCATAATCGGAGACGGGGCCACAGTCAGCGCAATGTTTCAGGCCCATACGTTCGAAGACCGGGTGTTGAAAGTGGATCGCGTGCGGATCGGCGCGGGCGCGACGCTCGCGCGCGGGACCGTGCCGCTCTATGGTGCGGTGATTGGAGATCGTACCCATGTCGGGGCCAACAGCGTGATCATGAAACGCGAACACTTGCTGCCCGGACTGCGCTATCAGGGCGTGCCGTCGCGCGCCGTGGGTGAGGAACCGGTGTGATCGCGCAACCATGGCCGAAGGAGCGCAATGCCAATGAATTTTGAACCATTCATCACGTGTGCGGTGACCGGATCGGGCGAAACCGCTGACAAGCACCCCGATCTGCCGATTACTCCGGCGCAGATTGCCGCCGCCGCGATCAGCGCGGCCAAAGCAGGCGCGGCTGTGGCGCATATCCATGTGCGCGATCCTGCCACCGGCAAAGGATCGCGCGATCCCGCGCTCTATCGCGAAGTGGTTGATCGTATTCGCGATTCGGGCGCCGATGTGATCCTGAATCTGACCGCGGGGATGGGCGGCGATCTGGTGTTCGGGCCGGGCGAGGCACCGCTTCCGCTGCTGGCCGATGGTACCGACATGGTCGGGCCGCTCGAACGGCTGATCCATGTCGAACAGATTCTGCCCGAAATCTGCACGATCGATTGTGGCACGATGAATTTTGCTGCGGGCGACTATGTCATGACCAATACGCCGGGCATGTTGCGCACGATGGCGCGACGGGTGCAGGAACTGGGGGTGCGGCCCGAACTCGAAGTGTTCGACAGCGGCCATCTGGTGTTCGTCAAACAGTTGATCAAAGAAGGGCTGCTCGATGATCCGGTGATGATCCAGCTGTGCATGGGCATTCCCTATGGCGCGCCCGATGATCCGCTGACGACGATGGCGCTGGTCCACCAGATCCCGGCGGGCGCGCTGTTCAGCGGGTTTTCCATCGGGCGCAACCAGATGCCCTATGTCGCAATGGCGGCGCTGGCGGGCGGCAATGTGCGCGTCGGACTTGAAGACAATCTCTACCTCGGGCGCGGCGAACTCGCCAGCAATGCGCAACTGGTCGAACGCGCGCGCACGATTCTCGAAGCGATGGGCGCGCGGCTGCTTGGCCCCGCCGAAGTGCGCGCCAAGCTCAATTTGCACAAGCGGTGGGGGTGATGGTGGCAGATATGCGCACAATCGGGCTGGTCGGTGGCGGAGTGATCGGCGCGGGCTGGGCGGCGCGGTTTGCGCTGGCGGGGTATGACGTGCGGATTTTTGATCCCGACCCCGAAATCGGCCGCAAAGTCGATGAAGTGCTGGCCAATGCCCGCCGCGCGCAAGCGCGGCTGCTGGGCGCGCTGCTGCCCGAAGAAGGCACGATTGATATCGCCACCAGCCTGACCGATGCGGTTGCCCGTGCCGATTTCATTCAGGAAAGCCTGCCCGAAAACGAAGCGCTCAAACAGCGCGTGCTGCGCGAGATCGAGGCGGCGGCGCGGCCCGATGTGGTGATCGCGTCATCGACATCGGGGCTGCTGCCAACGCGGCTGCAATCCGCGATGGCGCAGCCAGACCGCTTCGTGGTCGGCCATCCGTTCAACCCGGTCTATCTGTTGCCGCTGGTCGAAGTGTGCGGCGGCAGTGCGACCAGCGCGGCCACGCGCGATATCGCTGCCGCGCTCTATGCCGCTTGCGGGATGCAAGTGCTGCATGTGCGCGTCGAAATCGACGGCTTTATTGCTGATCGCCTGCTCGAAGCGTTGTGGCGCGAGGCGCTGTGGCTGGTCAATGATGGCGTGGCGACGACTGCCGAAATCGATGATGCGATCCGCTATGGCGCGGGTCTGCGCTGGTCGTTCATGGGCACGTTTCTGACCTATCGGCTGGCCGGGGGGGAAGCGGGGATGCGCCATTTCCTTGCGCAATTCGGCCCCGCGCTGCAATTGCCGTGGACCAAGCTGGTGGCGTGCGAACTGACCGACGAATTGACCGACCGGATCGCCACACAATCGGACGAACAGGCCGCCGGGATCAGCTTGCGCGATTACGAGCGCAAGCGCGATGATTGTCTGGTCGATGTGATGACCGCGTTGCGCGCCAATGATTTTGCGGCGGGCGCAACGGTCAAGGCCCATGCCGCACGGCTGGCGGCGGCCCAGCCTGCGCGCGTGCCGGGAGCGGCGTTGCTGACCGCGCAAGTCGATACGGCGTGGATCGATTACAACCGCCACATGACCGAATGGGCCTATCTCAAGCTGTTTGGCGATACCACCGATGTGCTGCTCGCGCAGATCGGCGCGGGGCCGGACTATGTGGCGGGGGGGCATTCGTTTTATTCCGCCGAAACGCATTTGCGCCATCTCGGCCAGGCACGGCTGGGCGAAACGGTCGCGGTGACCACGCAAGTGCTTGGCCACGATGCCAAACGGCTGCACATTTTTCACACGATGACCGGCGCGGGGGACGCGGTGATTGCCACGGTCGAACAGATGCTGATCCATGTCGATGCGAAGGCCGGACGCGCCGCGCCGATGCTGCCCGGCGTGGCGGCGGCGGTGGCGCGGCTGGCAACGGATCATGCCGACTTGCCCCGGCCCGCGGCTGCCGGGCGCAATATCGCGCTGCCGGCTGGGTGATGCGGCGCATTGGCTGATCGCGCGCCCCCGCTCGACCGCAATTTTGCCGCGCGGGTCGATTGGAACTTGTTGCGCACATTCGTCGAAATCGTGCGCGCGGGCGGGATCGGCGCGGCGGCGCGCAAGCTCAACCGGCAACAGCCGACGATCAGCGTCGCGCTCAAACGGCTGGAAGATCATGTCGGCAGCCAGTTGCTGCGGCGTTCGGCCAGCGGGGTCGAATTGACCGTGGCGGGCCGCGCGCTGCTGCTGATCTGCGATGACATGTTTGAAGCCGCGCGGATGGTGCCGCATCAGGTCGCGCAAGCGATGAAGCAGATCGAAGGTCTGGTGCGCATCCAGATGATCTCGTCGATTGTTTCGCCCGAATTTGACGAGGCCATCGCCACGTTTCGCCGCCGCCACCGCGCGATCCGGATCGAACTTCGCGTCTCGCCATGGCGGCAAGTGCTCGAAGCGCTCGAACGCGGCGAAGTCGAAATCGGCGTCGGCTATGACAGCGGAGTGCGCGCGGGGCTGCATTACGAACCGCTGTTCGTCGAAGTGCAGCAATTGTATTGTGATCGCAACCACCCGCTCTATGGCCGCCGGATCACGCGGCTCGGCGATTTGCGCGATCAGGGTTTCGTGCTGACCGGGCAGGATGAACTCGACACCATCACCCGGCTGCGCCAGCGCCATGGGCTTGGCAGCGTGGTCAACGGCATGGCCGAAGATGTGCACGAGGCCAAACGCCTGATCAGTCTGGGGGTCGGGCTGGGCTTTCTGCCGGTCATGGCAGCCCGCGAACTGGTCGCGCGCGACCGGCTGTGGCCGCTGCTGCCGCAAGGTGGCGAACCGTCGTACGACATCTATCTGCTGTCGCGCCAGACCGCCGCGCGCGACACGGCCACGCAATTGTTCCTCGACGAAATCCAACGCCGCCTGCGCGCCCGCCCGCCAGCGGGGTGATGGCCGTTTTGCTTTTCGCCAAATTTATACAATACAATCAATAGTATGAAGGCTATTTCTTCCCCCCTCCCCTTCAGGGGAGGGGCTGGGGGTGGGGCCGT
>CAINGT010000024.1 GCA_903848655.1 uncultured Sphingomonadales bacterium | reverse complement strand
CCAAAGGGGGAGGAGCTAGATTCCCTATGCGATTGCCCTGCCCCAACCCCCTCCCCTAAAGGGGCGGGGGCTTTTAGAGCGTGATGCGAAAAAGTGGGAACCGGTTTTTCGCAATAAATCACGCGAAAACAATGACTCTAGAGCGGAATGCGATTCAATCTAATCGCCTTTCCGCTCTAGGGTTCGGCGACGACCACTTTGCGGGCGAGTTCGGGGATTGATTTCACGCCCATGCGGTGCATGATTTCAGCGCGGTGGTTTTCGACTGTGCGCTGGCTGATGCCAAGATCGGCGGCGATATTCTTGCTGGGGTGACCGGCCAGAACCATGCCCATCACTTCGCGCTGGCGCACGGTCAGGTCGGCCACGCGGCGTGCGGCTTCGGCATGGGCTTCATCGTGGCGGCGGATATCGCGCGATTGTGCGGTGGCGCGGGCAATGCTGGCCAAGAGCGCGGCGTGGCCGACCGGCTTTTCGATGAATTCGCACGCGCCCGCGCGCATTGCCGCCACCGCCAGCCCGATATCGCCATCGCCGGTAATCATCACCACCGGCACATGATCGCCGCGCGCGCGCAAGGCATCGAGCAAGCCCACACCGCTTAACCCCGGCAAATGCGCATCGACCAGCAGCGCGCCCGCCGCACCGGGGCGGTACGCCGCCAGAAATGCCTCTGCGCTGGCAAAATCCGCGACCGGGTGGCCGTGGCTGATCAGCACGTCGCGGATGGCATCGCGCACTTGCGGTTCATCATCGATTACGTGGATCGTGGCCCGCGCCGCGTCTGGATGCGGCGCGATGGCCGGTGCCACCACGGCAGGGCACAAGCGTTCGATGACGGCCAGCAGCGCTTTGGGCTCGACCGGCTTGTTCATCCGGATACAGTCCGCGTTGGTGATCCGGGCGATGGCTTCGGTCGAAATATCGCCGGTCAGCACGATGGCGGGCAAAGCCTGTTGCAGCAGCGCGCGCAAGTCGGTCAGCAAATCCACCCCGGTGGTATTGGCGGGCAGGTTGTAATCGGTCAGCAGCAGATCGGGCCGGATCGCACCCCCGGCGATCAGCGCCATCGCGGCTTGCGCATCGGGCGCGCCGCGCACCGAATGGCCCGCATCGATCAGCAATTGCTGCAACAAGTCGAGCAGATCGGCATCGTCTTCGACCACTACGATCACCGACTGCGGTGGAGCCGCTTCACCAGGCGGGTCGGCGGATTGATCGCCCGGGCTGGGCAGCACCGCACCGGCAGGCGGGCATGGCACGGTGATGGCAAACACCGAACCTTTGCCCGGAACCGAACGCACGTCGATGCCGTGGCCAAGCAAATGGCCCAGCCGCTGCACGATCGCCAGCCCCAGCCCCAGCCCGTGATCGCGTTCGCGCGCCTGATTGCCCACCTGATGAAATTCTTCGAACACCGCGTGCAATTGATCGGCTTCGATGCCGATCCCGGTATCCCACACTTCGATCCGCAGATCAGTCCCGCGCCGGCGGCAGCCAAGCAGGATCTTGCCCGACCGGGTATATTTGATCGCATTGCCCAAAAGATTGCGGATCATCTGTTCCAGCAGGCGCGGATCGCTTTCGACCAGCGCGGCGCTCGGCAGCACGGTCAGCGCCAGATGGCGCGCGTGCGCCATGTGGGTGAATTCATCGCGCAGCCGGTCGAACAGCGTGCTGATGGCAAACCGCGCCAGCTTGGGACTGACCGCACCCGCTTCGATCTGGTTGATATTGAGCAGCACGTCGAGCATCCCCGACAAGGCGCGCAAGGTATTGTCAAACCGGCCGAACAGATCGCTCGCGCGTTTGCCGACAATCACTTGCGACAATTGTTCTTTGAGCAGAGTCAGCACTTGCAGCGGCTGGCGCAGATCGTGGCTGGCGGCGGCCAGAAAGCGCGATTTGGCGACATTGGCGCGCTCTGCATCAAGCTTGGCCACCTCAAGCGCGCTGGTGCTCAGCTTGCGTTCGGTAATATCGGCAAACGTGATGACCACGCCTTCAACCCGGCTGTCTTGCGCGCGATAGGGAAATATGCGCCGGACGAACCAGATGTCGCCCGGCGCCATGACTTCGCGATCAATCGTCGCGCCATCGGACAACACCCGCCGCGCATCGCCCAGCAATTCGGGATCGCTGGCAATGGGGCGCAGATCAGCGAGCGGGCGGCCGATATCGCCGGGAATGACATTGAACAACGGTTTGATTGCCGGAGTGAAAAACCGGATCTGCAAATTGGCGTCAAGAAACATCGTGCCGACATTGGTGCTGTAGAGCACATTCTGCAAATCGTCCGACGCCAGCCGCTGCCGATCAAGCGTTTCCTGCAACTGGCTGTTGAGCGCGGTCAGTTCCTCGTTGAGCGATTGGAGCTCTTCCTTTGAGGTCAGCAGTTCCTCGTTGGTGGACTGAAATTCCTCGTTGACCGACAGCGCCTCTTCATTGATTGCCTTTTGCTCCTGCAGCGCGATTTCGCGCTGGTGGATCAAAGTCTGCAATTCGGCCTGGGTTTCGGCAAGTTCGTGTTCGAGTTCGGCAATCCGCACCGCATCGCCGGGGGTTTGCCCAAGTCCTGCGGGATCAACCGGGGCGGGTTCATCGACGAAACACACCAGCAGCAAATCGTCATCGGGTTCGGCCAGCGCTTCGACCGCAATCCTGAACCAGACCGTCGCGCCATCGCAACTGATCCGCGCGCGCCCGCCATCGATCAGCGGTTCATCGCGGCTGGCACGGTTGATCGCCAGCCGCAGCCGGGTGCGCAATGCGGGCGCGGCCATCGCCAGCAGATCAAGCGTGGCAAATCCCGCGGCCACCCGCAAATAGCGGCTGACCGGTCCGG
The DNA here is from genome assembly GCA_903848655.1 of uncultured Sphingomonadales bacterium. Lineage (GTDB taxonomy): Bacteria > Pseudomonadota > Alphaproteobacteria > Sphingomonadales > Sphingomonadaceae > Novosphingobium. The sequence goes on along the minus strand of CAINGT010000024.1, from coordinate 10,424 downwards.
TCGAATAGAGGCATTCGTGGTTGCGGTTTATCAGCACCGCCGCCGGGGCATGATGCGCAAGCACCGCGCGGGTACAGATATCAACCAGACTGGCATGGCGCGGCGATAGGCGCGGCCGATCAGCCGGCGCGATCAACGGCTGCCGGTCATCCACGCGGAATCCGATGGCGGCTTCGCCCGTGCGGGCGCGCGCGACGTGCCGATAGCAACATTCAGACCCGGCAATCGGTTCGAACTGCCCGTCGGCTTTGCCCGGTGTCTCTGACGTGCCAAGCACCAGCGTTCCGCCATCGCGCAAGGCAAAGTGGAACAAACCGATGACTTTGGCCTGCGCTTGGGCATTCAGATAGATCAACAGATTGCGGCAGGTGATCAGATGGATCCGCGAAAACGGTGGATCGCTCAGCACATCTTGCACCGAAAACACCACTTGCCCGCGCAAGGCCGGGACCACGCGATAGCCGGTTTCTTCGTGCAGGAAATAGCGCGCCAACCGTTCGGCGGGAACTTGCCCGGCGATGTCGGGCGGATAGAGCCCTTCGCGCGCGGTCGTAATCGCGTCGGGGTCGATGTCAGAAGCGAACACTTGCAGTTTGATATCGCGGCGCGTCTGGAGGATCGCATCGCGGCAGATCATTGCAATCGAATAGGCCTCTTCACCGCTGCTGCATCCTGCCACCCACACGCGCAACGCTTGCCCCGCAGGCAATTTGCGGAGGGTTTCGGGCAGGATGGTGGTTTCCAGCACGCGATAGACTTCGGCATCGCGGAAAAAGCTGGTCACGTTGATCAGCAAATCGCCGACCAGTAGCGTGCCCTCGCCCGGTTCATCGCGCAGCCGGGCCAGATAGCCCGCCAGATCGCCCGGCTTGATCGCCAGCAAACTCATCCGTCGGGCAATCCGGCGCGCAATCGTACCGGGCTTGTAGGGGTGGAAATCATGCCCGGTGGTGTCGCGCACATGATCGAGGATTGCGGTCAGATCGTCAGCCTGATCGGGCTGGGGCGCGGCAGCTGCCGGGTGTGGGGCGACCCGCTGGGCAAATGTGGTCAGCGCTTTGGCCAACCCGGCCAGCGGCAAAACCTGATCGACCAGCCCAGTGGCCACCGCGCTTTGCGGCATTCCGGGATATTCGGCGTCTTCGGGCGATTGGGCCATGATCGTGGCACCGGCGCGGTGGAGCGCGGCCAACGCCGTGCTGCCATCGGCGCCCGTGCCCGACAGGATCAGCGCGGCAGTCTGCGGTCCGCAGGCTTGTGCCAGCGATGCGAACAGAAAATCGATGGGCAGCCGCGCGCCGTGGTGGGCATCGGGCGCAGACAAGTGCAGCGCGCCCGCGCGCACCGCCAGATAGTGGCCCGGCGGGATGACATAGACATGATCTGGCTCGATTGTCCCGCCATCAGTCGCTTCGGCCACCGGCATCGCGGTATGTTCACCCAGCAGGGCGGGCAGCAGGCTGGGGTGGTTCGGATCGAAATGCTGGACCACGATAAACGCCAGGCCCGTGTCCGCGGGCAGCGCGTCGAACAGCCGTGATGTTGCTTCCAACCCGCCAGCCGAGGCCCCGATTGCGGCGATCCGCACCACGCCGGGCTGGGCGGCAGGCTCGGTCGGGGCTGGACTGGGCGGGTCAGCTACCATCACCGGCACAACACGGCTGGCACCGCGCGGGTGGTGGCTCTGCCGGGCTCGCGCTCGATCATCGTGCGTTTCCTTTTCGATGAACCCGTATCACGCCGCTGCGGGCATGCGGTCATTGATTATGTGCAGCCATTCGGATGATCGATAGCAAAGCCCGGCATCTGTTCGCTTGCCGCACGATTTACAGGCGTCCGGTCAACAGCAGCACGATGACCACGATCAGGATCACGCCGATTACCCCCACGCCGCCGTGGCCATAGCCATAACCATAACCCCCCAGCCGCCCGCTGAACCCGCCCAGCAACAGCACCACCAGCAAGATGATGAGAATGAGGCCTGGTGACATAACGGGTTCCTTGATGATTTTGCGCGTCAAACGATGGCGTTAGCGGCGGTCCGAATCAGCAACAGGTTCGGAATATACCCAGGCAATCGTCCCCGCCGCAAAGCGGGGAGAGGGAGCCTTTGTGCCGCAATCCAAAGTCTGACCCCGGGGTCAGCAATAGGCGCTCCGGGTGGAATAGACATAGCGCTGCAAACGATGGCTCCAGCGCCAATGTCGATGGTTGCGGCAATAATAGGGGCGTCCGCCATAATATCCGAGCATCGCGCCGAACGCGAACCCGCCCGCGCCGCCGCCACGAAAACCCTGATCGCCCCGGCCGCCGCCGCCATGCCGGTGGCCGCCCCAATCGCGGCGTCCGCGATCTCCACCACCGCGATCATCACCGCCACGATCTGCGCCACCCCGATCTGCGCCACCACGGTCCTCACCGCCATGCTGCTGGCGATCATGCTGTGCCAGTGCGGTTGTCACAGGCACGGCCAGCGCGATCAGACTCAGCGCGCCCAGTGTAATCGTCCAACGGTGCCAGTGCATGCCAAACCTCCTGCAAGGGTCCGAGTGCAATGGATCCTCCGCGAAAGGCCTTAATTCCCGCGCAACCGCCCAGGCAGCGTCGGAATATACCCAAATCCGCACCAATGCGGTTGAGTATATTCCGAGTCTGTGCGGGCCTGTCCTCGGCGCGCTAAACGCTGTCTCGATGCTCCCAATCACACCGCATCCCCCCGCATGGTGTGATTGGGATGGTTCGGATGTTCACCCCGTCCGCAAACCTTGATTGCATCAAACCTTGAGCCGGTGGCTGATTTCAGCCGCCGGCTCACCCTTGCGGGGCCAAAGCGCACAGTGCGCGGGGCCGGTCCCGGATTTGGGGCGGACAATTTCCTGCCGTGTTCGTCGGCGCTTCGTGAAAGATTGGAATAACCCATGAACAAGCTGTTTATTGCCGCAGCGCTTGCATCAAGCGCGCTGGCCGGCACCGTCCACGCCGAAGATACCGGACCTTATATCACCTTCGAAGGCGGCGCGGTAAAGCAAGAGCGCGCGCAGATCAGGAGCTCTGCCGGTTATGACTATACCGACCGGTTCAGCACCGGCTGGGAAGCGGGCGGCGCGCTGGGCTATGATTTCGGTCACTTCCGGCTTGAAGCCGAAGGGTTCTATGACCGTTCAAGCCTGAAAGAACAGGATCGCCCATTGGTTGGCGGTGGCCAACTGGTCACCACCCGGGGCGCGGGCCTGTCGGGCCACACCAGCACATATGCCGCGATGGGCAATGCGCTGATCGGGCTGGGCCATTGGGGCGGGATCAAGATCTATGTCGGCGGCGGCGCGGGTTACGCCCGCAGCCATCTGAGCGAAAACACGCTGTTTGCCGATCAGATCAACGATCATGCTGAAGGGTTTGCTTGGCAGGGATTGGCCGGGCTGACACTGCCCGTCAGCCACGGCATCGATCTGGGGGTCAAATACCGCTATTTCCGCCCGAGCGGGGCAGAACATTTCGCCTCAGCCGATGGCACTGACCGGCAGGTTTCGCTGCGGTCGCATTCGCTGCTCGCCACGCTGACCTTCAACTTTGGCCGTGCCGCTGAACCCGTTGCGGCTGTCGCGCCCGAACCGGCCGCTGCACCGCCGCCGCCCCCACCGCCCGCGCCGCTGCCACCACCGCCCCCGCCACCGCCACCCATGCCGGTTGCAGTCGTGTGCAACCATGGCCCGTACATCGTGTTCTTTGATTGGAACAAGGCCGAGATCTCGCCCGAAGCGGCGAACATTCTCGACAGCGCAGTGCAGGCTTATGGCAATTGCGCCAGCGTGCCGATCCAGTTGGCGGGCTATACCGACAGTTCGGGGACGCCGCGCTACAACCTGGGGCTTGCCGCGCGCCGCGACACGGCGGTCGAAGGCTATCTGACCAGCCACGGCGTTGCCGCCAGCACGATTGGATCGCACGCTTATGGGGAAGCCAACCAGCGCGTTCCCACCGCCGACGGGGTGCGCGAATTGCAGAACCGCCGCGTTGAAATCACCTATGGACCCGGTTCGGGCAACTGAACCACGGCCTTATCGGTGAACTGCGCAGGGGCCGGAGCTTTCCGGCCCCTGTTGGCATCAGGATTTTTGCGGGCGGACAAATGGCCAGTCGGTCACCGTACCGGCATAGAGCGCGGCCCAGATCAACACCGGCTGAAACAGCAGGCGCGGCCCGTGGTACTACCAGTTCAACCGCACCCCACCGATGGCGACATCCGCCAGCGCATGGTAAAAATTGGCAGGCCACACGCACAGTGCATAGGCCGCCAGCGCCCAGCCCGCCAATGGGCGCAGACGCGCGATCAGCAAACCCGCTGCACCCAGCACTTCGGCCACCCCGGTCGCCAGCACGACGGGATGCGGCCATGGCACCCACGGCGGCACGATAGCTTCAAAGCTGTGCGGGCTGCGCAGATGCAACCAGCCAGCCCCGGCATAAAACACCGTCAGCGTCCAGCGCAGCAACGTGCGCGCGCCAATCACAAATTGGCCTTGAACAGCGCCAGCAGCCGCGCCCAAGCCGCTTCGGCCTGAACTTCGTCATAGATCGGCGCATCAAGCGTGCACCAGCCATGTTGCGCAGGATAGACCGTGATCTCCGCCGGGCGGCCCGCGGCCTTGGCAGCCTGTTGCAGCGTGGTCTTGTCGGTGGGCGCGCGCGCATCGTCATTCTGGGCAATCGCAAACAGATAAGCCGCGCGCGTCTGGGCGAGCAACCGGTGCGGACTATCGGCCCCGGCAACATCATCGACCAGATTGGCCCCGTGGAACGACGCCGCCGCGCCCACCCGCCCCGGCACCGCAGCAGCGGTGCGCACGGTATAAGGCCCGCCCATGCAATAACCGCTCGTGCCGATGCGCCGCGCGCTATCGACTTCGCCTTGCTGATCGAGCCAGGCCACGAATGCGGCGGCGTCGCGCGCCGTTCCCGCCGGGGTGATCCCGGCGATCAAGGGCTTCAGCTTCGCCTGTCCTTCGGGGGTGCGCCACGCGACCAGCGAATCGAGCACGGGCGCGCTGGCACCGCGATAGTAATGGTTGACCACCAGCACCGCATACCCGGCCCCGGCCAGCCGCGCCGCCATCGTCTTGTAGGCATCGCGCAAACCGGCGATATCGGGCCAGACGATCACCCCAGGGTGCTTGCCCGTCGCCGGGGCGACAAACCAGCCATCGGCGCGGCCATCGGGCGTGGCAATCGCCACCGCGCGCGCCTTGACCGGAACCGCCGGGCGCTGGTCGGCAATGGCGGCCAAACAGCCCGGCACCGTCGCCAGCGTTACCGCGCCTGCGCCCAACATGGCAAAGCGGCGGCGGTCAAGCCCCCGCGCGTGAACAGCGGCATTGTCGGCTTCGGTCAGATCATCACACATCGTCGCTCGCTCCATCGCTGGCAGAAATCCCACGATAGCTGCTTTGCGCAACGGTGCAATCCGGTCGCGCTGGCTTTGCCCGTCCTGACGCTTGCCACAGTCCGGGCGCCGGTTTACCTGATATCTCTTCCGGCACAGCGGATAGTCATACCGACAAAAAATCGCGACCGGATGATAACCCGGCGCGGGCGAGAGGAAGAGCGGCCATGAATGGCATGATGCGCGGCAAGGCAAGTTCGGCACGCCGGTTGGTCGGGGTGATTGCGGCATTGGCACTGGTCGCGGCCGGGGCGGGTGCGGCACTGGCCGCGCGCGGATTGACCGGGGCGCAGATCGCCGCCAGCCCGGCGCACGAATGGCTAAGCTATGGCCGCGACTATGGCGAACAGCGGTTTTCGCCGCTGACCGGCGTCAATGCCGACACTGTCGGGCAACTCGGCCTTGCATGGCACGCCGATCTCGACACCGCACGCGGGCAAGAGGCCACACCGCTGGTCCACAAGGGAGTGCTCTATGTGTCCACCGCGTGGTCGATGGTCAAAGCCTATGATGCGGCGACCGGCGCGCCGCTGTGGGCTTATGATCCGCATGTCCCGCGCGAAACGCTGGCACGCGCGTGCTGCGATGCGGTCAATCGCGGGGTCGCGCTCTATGGTGGCAAAGTGTTCGTTGCCACGCTCGACGGGCGGCTGATCGCGCTCAAGGCCAGCACCGGTGCTGTCGCCTGGTCGGTCCGCGCGGTGCCCAATACGCGCGATTATACCATCACCGGCGCACCGCGCATCGTCAAAGGGCGGGTGGTCATCGGCGAAGGCGGGGCGGAATATCGCGCGCGCGGCTATCTTGCCGCGTATGATGCGCAAACGGGCAAGCGCGTGTGGACCTTTTACACTGTGCCCGGCAATCCCCAGCGCGGTTTTGAAAGCCGGGCGCTGGCCGCTGCTGCCAAAACCTGGGCGGGCAATTGGTGGACGCTGGGTGGCGGCGGAACGGTCTGGGATGCAATCACCTATGATCCGCGCACCAATCTGATCCTGTTCGGCACCGGCAATGCCGAACCGTGGAATCCCGCCCCGATGGGGCGCAAGGGCGATAACCTCTACACCTCGTCAATCGTCGCGGTGAACGCCGACACCGGGGCCTATGCCTGGCATTTTCAGGAAACCCCCGAAGATCGCTGGGATTTCGATTCGAACGCGCAGATCACCGTGGCCGATGTCGTGATCGACGGGCAGACGCGCCATGTCGCGATGCACGCGCCCAAAAACGGGCATGTCTATGTGCTCGATGTCAAAACCGGGCAGTTCCTGTCGGCACGGCCGTTCGTTCCGGTCAACTGGGCGAGTGCGATCGACCCGGTCAGCGGACGCCCCGCGATCAACCCCGCTGCGCGCTACGAGCGTACCGGCAAACCGTGGCTGAGCGCCCCCGGCGCGATTGGCGCGCACAGTTGGCAACCGCAAAGTTACAGCCAGGCGACAGGATACTTGTACATCCCCGCCAATATCGCCGCATTTCCTTATGTGGCGGCGGCGGGGTGGAAACCCTCGGCGATCGGTTTTCAGACCGGGGTGGATGCCGCAGCTACCGCGATGCCCGCCAATGTGGTGGTGCGCGAAGGGGCCAAAGCAGCGACCACCGGCGCGCTGATCGCATGGGATGTCGCGCATCAGCGGCAGGCATGGCGGGTCGATCAGCCGTCACCGTGGAACGGCGGGGTGCTCTCCACCGCCGGCAATCTGGTGTTTCAGGGCAATGCCGAGGGCAATTTCGTCGCCTATAGCGCCGATCAGGGTAAGCTGTTGTGGTCATTCCCCACCCAGACCGGGGTGATCGCCGCGCCGATGACGTATGCCATCAAAGGCCAGCAATATGTGGCCGTGCTGGCCGGGTGGGGCGGCGTGTGGGATGTGGCAGCCGGGGTCTTGGCCAAAAAGGGCGCGGCGGCGCGCAATATCAGTCGCCTGCTGGTGTTCCGGCTGGGGGCAGACGGACGCTTGCCGCCGCCGCCCAGCCCGGCGCGCATGGTGCTCGATCCGCCGCCACCATTCGGCACCGTGCAGCAGATCGCGCACGGTGCGGGGCTTTATGCGCGCTATTGCAGCGCATGCCATGGCGACGCGGCGATTGCGGGCGATCTCAACCCCGATTTGCGCCATTCCGGCATGATCGGGTCGGCACAGGCGCTGCGGCTGGTGGTGCTGGGCGGCCAATTGCACCAATTGGGCATGGTCAGCTTTAAATCAGTTCTGACCGCATCCGATGCCGAAGCGGTGCGCGCCTATCTGGTCCACCGCGCGATCGAAGACAAAGCGCTGGAGAGCAAAGTGGCGACGCGGTAACACGTGATGTTCAATCGCCAAAGAAATTCAGTTCCAGCAGCACGTTGTTGGGATCGGTGGTAAACACTTGGGTCAGGCCGATGGCCTCGACGCGCTTGGCGCGATAAGCCTGACCCATTTCTTCCATCCGCGAGATCAGATCGGCATAGCCTGAACAGTTCAGCGCAACATGGTGGATCGCGCCAGTCACCGCGCCGGGTTCGACCATGCGTGGATCGGTGCGCGGGCAATCGGTCGAATTGATATGGATGATCGCCAGCCCGTTGGCATCATACATCCATTGCGCATTGGCGGGGGTCAGCGGCGGCGGCGCGTCGCGGCGTTCCAGATCGAGCAGCGTGGCATAGAACCGCGCGGTATCATCCAACCGGCTGGTGATGATATTGACATGGTCGAGCCGGTTGACGCGCATGGCGGGCAGTCCTCTTCGCGGGGGTATCAGCTTTTGAACACCACCGTCTTGTTGGCATTGAGCAGCGCGCGGTCTTCCAGATGCAGCCGCACCGCTTCTGACAGCACGCGGCGTTCGATATCGCGGCCCTTGCGCACCAGATCGTCGGGCGTATCGGAATGCGTGACCGTTTCGACATCCTGATGGATGATCGGCCCTTCATCGAGATCACCGGTGACATAATGCGCGGTCGCGCCGATCATTTTGACCCCGCGCGCATGGGCCTGATGATAAGGCTTGGCCCCTTTGAAGCTGGGCAGAAACGAATGGTGGATATTGATGCAGCGGCCCGACAGCCATTCCGCCATGTCATCCGACAGGATTTGCATATAGCGCGCCAGCACCACCAGTTCCGCCCCGGTTTCGCTGACGATGCGCTTGATTTCGGCTTCTTGCGCAGGCTTTGTCGCGGCGGTGACGGGCAGGTGGTAATAGGGCGTATCGGCCATGACCGGGATCGACAGCGCCTCTTTGGCATGGTTGCCGATGATCGCCACGACATCCATCGCCAGTTCGCCGATGCGCGCGCGGTACAGCAGATCGCCAAGGCAATGGTCGAACCGGCTGACCATCAGCACCACGCGGCGGCGCAAAGCGGAATCGCGCAACCGCCAGTCCATGGCAAACCGGTCTGCCACCGGCGCGAACGAATCGCGCAAGGCCAAGACCCCCGCCGCACCCGGATCGAGCACCACGCGCATGAAAAAATTGCCGCTTTGCGCATCGTCGAATTGTTGCGCTTCCAGAATGTTTGCCCCCGCTTCGAACAGGCAGCCGGTTACCCCGGCGACGATGCCGGGCTGATCGTGGCAGGACAGGGTAAGGATAAGCGCAGACGACATGGCGGGTCTTTCACCAAAGATATGCAAGGCGCGCCGCGATAGCGCGGGACAAAGCCGCTGTCATCAGCATGGTGCCATGCCGAAAATGCGAAGGCCTCCGCTCCACGATTGCCTCTGCGACGGCACCGCTTTATGCAGCGCGCCAAGTTTGGGTTTTTTCGGGAAGGATTGTCGCATGAAGACTCGCGCTGCTGTCGCGTTTGAGGCCAAACGGCCGCTGGAAATCGTCGAGCTGGACCTCGATGGCCCGCGCGCAGGCGAAGTGCTGGTCGAAATCAAGGCTACCGGGGTGTGTCACACCGATGCCTATACGCTCGACGGGCTGGACAGCGAGGGGATCTTTCCCTCGGTACTTGGCCACGAAGGCGCGGGCATCGTGCGCGAAGTGGGCGCGGGCGTAACGAGTGTCAAACCCGGCGATCACGTGATCCCGCTTTACACCCCCGAATGCCGCCAGTGCAAATCGTGCCTGTCAGGCAAGACCAACTTGTGCACCGCGATCCGCGCCACGCAGGGCAAAGGCCTGATGCCCGATGGCACCACGCGCTTTTCCTATAAAGGCCAGCCGATCTATCACTATATGGGTTGTTCGACGTTTTCGAACTTTACCGTCCTGCCCGAAATCGCGGTCGCCAAAATCCGCGAAGATGCCCCGTTCAAAACGAGTTGCTATATCGGCTGCGGAGTCACCACCGGCGTGGGCGCGGTCGTCAACACCGCCAAAGTGCAGGTCGGCGACAATGTCGTGGTATTCGGGCTGGGGGGGATCGGGCTCAATGTCATCCAGGGCGCGGCGCTGGCCGGGGCGGGCAAGATCATCGGGGTCGATATCAACCCGGACCGTGAAGAGTGGGGCCGCAAGTTCGGCATGACCCACTTCCTCAATTCCAAAGGGCTAAGCCGCGAGGATACTGTCGCCAAAGTCGTTGAACTGACCGATGGCGGCGCGGATTATACGTTTGATGCCACCGGCAACACCGAAGTGATGCGCACCGCGCTTGAAGCCTGCCATCGCGGCTGGGGCACCAGCATCATCATCGGCGTGGCCGAAGCAGGGCGCGAAATCGCCACCCGCCCGTTCCAGCTCGTTACCGGTCGCAACTGGCGCGGTACCGCGTTTGGCGGGGCGAAAGGCCGCACCGATGTGCCCAAGATCGTCGATTGGTACATGCAGGGCAAAATCCAGATCGACCCGATGATTACCCACGTGATGGGGCTGGAAGAAATCAACACCGCATTCGACCTGATGCATGCGGGCGAAAGCATCCGCAGCGTGATTGTCTATTGATGGCAGAACCAGAGGCGTGATGCGATCAGACCGGATCGCATCACGACCTAGAGCGGAATGCGATTAGATTGAATCGCATTCCGCTCTAGAGTCATTGTTT
>CAINGT010000023.1 GCA_903848655.1 uncultured Sphingomonadales bacterium | reverse complement strand
TTGTTCGACAGCGCCATCAGCGTGGTGCCGCGAATGCGCGATTGCAGGTTTTCTTCGGCAATATCGGGCGCGCGTCCGGCAAAGACGGGTGCCAGCATCGCGGCAAACCCCGCCACTGCCGGTTCAATCGGGATCGTATCGAGCCGGGTGCCAAGCAGCGCCGCGCACGCCGCCGCATCCTCCAGACTGTCCGCGCTGGTATAGCGGCTGGGCAGCATCACGCACCACACCCGCTCTGCCCCCAGCGCATCGACCGCAATCGCTGCGGTTATCGCCGAATCGATTCCCCCCGACAGCCCGAGCACGACTCCGGGAAAGCGGTTCTTGTCGACATAGTCGCGCAAGGCCAGCACCATCGCGCAATAGATGTCTTCGGGATGTTCGGTGGTCGGCGCCACCTCGCCCGGCGCGCAGCGCCAGCGATGGCCATTGCCCACGCGCACCCGGTTCCATTCGGTGCGGATGATGGCTTCTTCCCAATCGGGGGCCTGCACCCACAAGGCGCCTTCGGGGCCGACGACAAAGCTCGCGCCATCGAACACGATTTCGTCCTGCCCGCCAACCCGGTTGAGATAGGCCAGCGGGATGCCGGTATCGATGGCCCGGCGTTTGGCCACGCCGTCGATGCGCAACACGTCTTTGTCGATTTCATACGGGCTGCCGTTGATGCAGAGAAAGATTTCCGCACCCAGTTGCGCGAGATGGCGGCAGACATCGGGATGCCAGATATCTTCGCAAATCGGCAAGCCGAGCATCACACCTTTGAACAGCACCGGTTCGGGCAAAGGGCCGGGCATGAAATAGCGTTTTTCGTCAAACGTGCCGTAATTGGGCAATTCATACTTGAACCGCACCGCCGCGATCCGCCCGCCTTCGAGCAGCGCCACCCCGTTGTGCAAGGCCCCGTCGCGCACGAACACGCTGCCCACCAGCACCGCCGGCCCGCCATCGCCGGTTTCGCGCGCCAGCAGCGCCAGTTCATGCGCCGCGCGCTCGATCAGCGCCGGTTTCTGGATCAGATCTTCGGGCGGATAGCCCACCAGATGCATCTCGGGAAACACGACCAGATCGCTCCCCCGCGCCAGCCCCCGCACCCGCCGCACCGCCGCCGCATTGGCCGCCAGATCGCCCACACGCTGGTTAAGCTGGGCAAGCGTAATGATCAATTGGTCGGCCATGATGGGCTGCGGTGTAGCGGTGCATCGGGGTTAGCGCCAGATCGTATTGGCGGGGTGGGGAAATGGTGGGGAGGGATCATGTTTTTACGGCTTTGCGTATCCGATACAGTTCAACCACGGCAGCGCGAATGGCGGGGCCATGGTGCGCCTTGCCGATGGCGCTAAGGACCGCCTCGTCCAGTTTATGGCGGTCAATACTGTCCATTTCGTGATCGAGCCGCAAAACCTTGCGCGCCAAAAGCGGTGCAAATGCGGCCAAAATCGCGGTGCGATCACGCCTTGCGATGCGTTTTGGATCGGGCAGCTTGAACCCTGCTTTGAGTTTTGTAGGTTGAATATCGAGAGCGCCAAGGCCACGACCGAAGCCCGAGGATTCGATGAAAAAAACCGCGAGGCTGGTATTGAGCAGCGCATGGAGCAGATCGAGGTCTGCGGTCTTCTTGTCAACGGACAGCCGAATGAGTCGTTGATTGACAAAGCTACGCTGGTTTAGCCGCATTGTGAAAATGCGGTCCTCGGGGTTCATCGCTATGGCGAAGTCCGCCGTGGTGTCGGTGCGCATTTCAAACCATTGCCGACCAGAGGTCGCAAGGACTTCGGGCAACGGCTTACCGTTTTCATTAACTTGCGATTCGAAGCGCTTTACCCAATTGAGCGCCCCCTGATGGCCGAGCCGCTTTAATTCGGCGACAGTTTTGGAACAGCAGAACGCCTCGCGATCAGCGATAGCGGTCAGGCCAGCCACATCACGCGCGTTCAGCAGGACCGGCTCTATGTAGTTCGCTTCAATCCCATGATCCGGTGGTGGAAAAAACAGCCGGTCGCAGCCCCGCCGTTCCCCGCGCGCGATAGCCATGAGCGTCTGAACGCGGACCAAGTCCGGCTTCAGGTCCATGATCCATGCAATATCGGCAAAAAAGCCCGGCCAGCCGATTAGCAATTCGCTTATTGAGGCAAGGTCTGACTCCGGATAACTCCGGATGCGGTATTGATCCGGTTTGTCTACTGACCGACTGTGGCCGTGTATATCGGTGGAGATATCATGAATATAAGCTGAATCCCAATCAACGACACGCCGCAATGTCGTCACAAAGCGTGTCGATACAGGCAAATTACCCATCTTTTTTCGAGTAAGGAGGAGTATGTTTGTGACAACATCGGCATTCGCAAACCACTTGCCCGCTCCGGACGTAACGACGGTATCAATGCTGAAGTCCCCCGCCAGTCGCTGGCGCAACTGCAAACCCCATTCAGTTCCTAACCAAGCATTGCTCACGATTACACAAAGGCGGCCGTCATCCGCCAATAAATTCTTTAAAAACAATACGATATAGGCGAACAGATCGGACTTCGCATCAACTTGCAGATTACATGCCTGTGCTGCAAAGCGCTGCCGTAAATCAGGATCAAAGCGCGCCAACGTCTCAAAGCGCACGAATGGCAGGTTCGACGCGATAGTCTTGATGGGCGGCAATACGACTTTTAGCCGCGACCCATCACGAGGATCGGTCAAATCAATAGGCCGACCCGGCGCAAGCGAGAAGACGTCGGCGCGGAATACACGAAGCGGTGTCCCCATCGCTTCGGGCTCGGCCAACGCCATAGTGGTAAATTGAAGTGGGAATTGGAAGCGGTCGGACGCCCAAATGGACGACAGCGCAGCCCCATAGGTTTGACCGCGCGCAACTTTCGCTTGGAGCGCAGCCTTTGGGATCGTGCCGGTACCGCAACAGGGATCAAGCAATGCGCCGCTGCGGTCCTTCATTCCGATCGCCACCAGCAGTTCGGCCAGCCGATCAGGCGTGGTGTACTGGCCGTGAGCTTTTCGGCGTGAGCTATCAAGCGCTCCCTCCAGTGCGAGCCGAAGTGCTTGCTGATTGATCCCGCTTACAGCGAGGTCGGTCATGAAGGCGTTGAGTTGCTTGAGCGCTTGCCAGGTTTCGACCGGAACTGCGCGCGCTCCAGCCTCAGCGCGGAAAACCTGCATGAAATCGCACTGCGCGGAAATGGACTCGAACAGTGTCAACGCCTTGCTGACCGACATCGTCCCGGTAATTGTTTCGACCGCGCCAGCCTCTTTGCGAAATGCCTTGAGATAGTGGCAGAATAACAGCCGATTAATCCACCCGACAATGACCGCCTGAGCTAAGCGGCGAAAATCAATCCGGGGAAGTTTGCCATTTTGGGTGCTGTCGGGGTTTGATGCCCACCAGATGGCAAACTCGGCTTCGATGCCGGCGTCACCGTTTGCTGCGGCTTCAAGCGAAGCAGCGGTCAATCCGGTGTGGTCGTCAAGAAAATCAATGAAAAACGTATCAGCGAGAAAACTTGGCGACGCAGACACCAAGCGCCCACTTTTAAAATACCCATTGAGATCCTCAAGTATTTTTTCGAGCAGGTGGCGCCACTTGGCTTCGAGATTTGCGACATCACTACGCTTTTTCGCGCCAATTGGACCCCAGGTTTTCATCAGCTGAAAAATGCCGACATCGTCGGCAACATGGAGCTGCGCCCGATCCACATTCCATATGACAAAACTGTTCACGCCCAGCCGAACGGCCTTGCGGCGGGCATTGGCGATGGTCTCCATGTCATCAACCGGTGTATTGGGAAACTTCATTTCCCAGCCATGCCGGACACGGGTAGCTGACTCGTCGCCGAACAAGATTACGTCCGGAAACAGGCTGTTTTCGCCATACTGTTTGAGCGTGTGTTCTCCGCCTGCCCTGCGGATTTCGAGGTGGCGAGTGTCGGCATAACGGTTGATTGCCGAAATGACGTCAACCGCCCAAGCTCGCTCGTTATAAGCGAGCGCTGTCAACGGTGCACCGTCACCGCGATTCCGTGGCGCTCCAGCCTGCGGCGCGCGACTTCGATGTAATCTGCGCGCATATTCTTGAACATATGAACTTCCGAATTGCGTTCAATGCCGATGAAGCGCCTCCCTTCTAGCCCGGCAGCAAGCAGAAAGCTTCCACTTCCTGAGGCATTGTCGAGAACCACGTCGCCCGGATTGGAATATGTTCGCACCAGATAGCGTCCCAGATCGACCGGTTTTTGCGTGGGGTGCCACACGGTCCGCTCGGCTTCGCTTTCGGCAGTCTTAAAATAGATTACGTCATTGGGATAACGATCACCATCACTTCTGACGTGATGTGGCAAAAAATCACCATAGCTTCCGGATAATTGGTCCTTGCGAATTCCCTTGTCATAGGGCCTTCCATTGCTCATCTGTGGATTATATGTGGGTTGTTTATTGTAGAATATACAAATGTCTTCGTGTTTTCGCAAAGGCTGTTTTTTTGCGTTAAGAAAATTTGTGGATTTACTTTTTTCCCAAACAATCTTGTATTTGAACAGGCGTTCGTTAGACAGGATCAGTTTTGCGGTGAAAATTCCCTGTGCAGTCAGAACAACTACGCCATCGGGTTTGAGCACACGTTCATATTCTGACCACAGTGCGGTCAGGTCAATGACCGAATCCCACTTGTTCTGTGTGGTACCATACGGGAGATCGCACAAAACCATATCGACCGATCCAGTCTTGATGGCTCGCATTGCAAGCAGGCAGTCCGCTTCGATGAGCAGGTTTTCGCCGGTGCTGGCGGGACCTACTCGCGGCTTTTGAGCGCCTACCGCGTCCGCTTCTAGAAAGCTAAGCTGCAAGTCGAACACCGCCGAGTTCCTCTTTCGCACCGATTGCCTAAACCAGCTCCGGGCTTCCTCAATGAAACTAAATTAAGGATACGTCTCCGACAAACAGAAGTTTCCCACAACACATACAAAACCAGGCGTTCTGCCCCCCGCATCAAGACCTGTCCACCACCATCACCGCCCGGTGTGTTGCAAAGCTGTCATCATGGGGTAAGGGGCATGGGGATTCGGGCGGCGGGAGCTGGGGAAGCCATGAAGATCATGTCGGGCAACGGCAATTTGCCGCTGGCACGGGCGATTGCCGCCTATCTGGAACTGCCGCTGACCGAGGCTTCGGTGCGGCGCTTTGCCGATGAAGAAGTGTTCGTCGAAATCCATCAGAATGTGCGCGGCGAAGACGTGTTCATCGTGCAATCGACGAGTTATCCGGCGAACGACAATCTGATGGAATTGCTGATCTGCATCGATGCGCTGCGCCGCGCTTCGGCCAAGCGGATCACCGCTGTCGTGCCCTATTTCGGCTATGCCCGGCAGGATCGCAAACCGGGGCCGCGCACGCCGATTTCGGCCAAGCTGGTGGCCAATCTGATTACCACTGCCGGGGCTGACCGTGTGCTGGCGGTCGATCTTCACGCCGGGCAGATTCAGGGCTTTTTCGACATTCCGACCGACAATCTGTTCGGCGCGCCGGTGATGGCTGCCGATATTCAGACGCGCTATGGGGGCGAGGCCTTGATGGTCGTGTCGCCTGACGTTGGCGGGGTGGTGCGCGCGCGCGCGCTGGCCAAGCGGCTGAACAACGCGCCCTTGGCGATTGTGGACAAGCGGCGGGATCGGCCCGGCCAGTCCGAAGTGATGAATATCATCGGCGAAGTCAAAGGCCGGATGTGCATCCTGATCGACGATATCATCGATTCGGGCGGGACTTTGTGCAACGCGGCGCAGGCGCTGATGGATGCCGGGGCAAAAGGCGTGGCCGCCTATATTACCCATGGCGTGCTGTCGGGCGGCGCGGTGGCGCGCGTCGGCAATTCGGCACTGCGCGAACTGGTGATTACCGACACCATCCTGCCGACCGAAGCGACGCGCAATTGCGAGCGCATCCGCGTGCTGACGATTGCGCCCCTGATTGGCGAAGCGGTGCGGCGGATTGCCGATGAAAGCTCGGTCAGTTCGCTGTTTGACTAGTGGCTTGCGTCCTTGCAAAAGGCGGTAAAGTCTGAATCTAGTCCGTCGCGAATCAGCGATGGAGGTGTTTTGTGGTTGGGCAAGTTGGCGGCACCAGGAAATATGGTGTTCGGCTGATCGCATCTCAGGCCAACGCGGCCTTTGTCGCGGCCCTGGAGGACGTTCCTGAGGTCTGTCTCCGGGCGGACTGGCACCGGCCGGACTGGCACCGGCCGGACTGGCACCGGCCGGACTGGCACCGGCCGGACTGGCACCGGCCGGACTGGAAAATCGGACAACCCAGGCAGCGCGGGCGTGCGGGTGC
>CAINGT010000022.1 GCA_903848655.1 uncultured Sphingomonadales bacterium | reverse complement strand
GGCACGCCCCCACCCCCAGCCCCTCCCCTGAAGGGGAGGGGAGCGGAACAGTCACAATATCGGTCTGATTTTTATGTATAAAATCGCAGGCTAAAGATGTGTCCATCCCGTTGCCATCGCCGCCACCGGGGTTTAGCCTGAAACAAAGGATGCAGTCATGATCGAGGGCGATGACCAGGCGATCCGGTCGGTGGTGATTGTCGGGGGCGGGTCGGCGGGGTGGATGGCCGCTGCCGCGCTGGCGCGCACCTTGCAACGCGGGTGTACGATCACGCTGGTCGAATCTGCCGACATCGGTACCGTTGGAGTGGGGGAAGCGACGATTCCGCCGATCCGGCTGTTCAACGACATGCTCGGGATCAGTGAGGCCGAATTCGTCAGCGCGACCAATGGCTCGTTCAAACTGGGGATCCAGTTCGTTGACTGGTTCAAGCCAGGCGCGCACTATTTCCACCCGTTCGGCACTTATGGCAAACCGTTCGATACGGTCGGCCTGCACCAGTTCTGGCTTGACGCGCAAGCGCATGGCGCAACCGAAAGTCTTGACGAATACTGCATGGCGTGGACGCTGGCGCGGCAGGGCAAATTCGCGCCGCCGTCGCGCGATCCGCGCAATGTGCTCAGCACGTATGACTATGCCTATCACTTCGATGCGATCCGCTATGCCGCGTTCTTGCGCGCCTATGCCGAAGCACGCGGGGTGGTGCGGCACGAAGGCACCGTGACGAACACCACGCTCAACAGCGAAACCGGGTTTGTCGAAAGCGTCACGCTGGGCGATGGGCGCGTGGTGGCCGGTGACTTGTTCATCGACTGTTCGGGCTTTGTCGGCTTGCTGATCGAAGGTGCGCTCAAAACCGGCTATGAAGACTGGACGCACTGGCTGCCGTGTGATCGCGCGCTGGCGGTGCCCTGTGCCGCCACCCCCGATTTCATCCCCTATACCCGTTCCACCGCGCGCGAGGCGGGGTGGCAATGGCGCATTCCGATCCAGGGGCGCACCGGCAATGGCTATGTCTATGCGTCAGCCTTTATCGACGATGACACGGCGGCGCGCAATCTGCTCGCGCGGCTCGATGGGCCGGCATTGGCCGATCCACGCCCCTTGCGGTTCGTGACCGGGCGGCGGCGCAAAGCGTGGAACCGCAATGTCGTCGCCGTCGGGCTGGCGAGCGGGTTTCTTGAACCGCTCGAATCGACCAGCCTGCACCTGATTCAGGCCAATATCTCGAAACTCCTCGCATTTTTTCCCGACCGCAGCTTTGACCCGCTGGTGATCGATGAATTCAACCGCGTGTCGGCGACTGAAACCGAACGTATCCGCGATTTCCTGATCCTGCACTATCATCTCAATCAGCGCGATGAACCGCTGTGGCGCGCGTGCGCGGCGATGGCGGTGCCCGATACCGTGCATGAACGGATCGACCATTTCCGCCGCTATGGCCGGATCATCACGCGCGATATGGATTTGTTCGGCCCGCCTTCGTGGCTGGCGGTGCAGATCGGGCAGGGCAATATCCCCGCCGCGCGCGATCCGGTCATGGCCTACCGCACGGTCGATGGCGCAGCGTGGCTGGGCAAGTTCCGCGCCGCAATGGCCGCTGAAGCGAATGCGGTGCCGAGCCACAGCGCGTATATTACGCAGCATTGCCGCGCGAATGGCTGAACCGCTGGTGGCTGTGGCTTTGGCCCATCGCGCCGCGCAGCGCATGGCCGAAGCCGATGCCGCACTCGCAGCCGCGCGCGATCAGGCACCCGATGATCCGCGCATCGCGTTCCTGTATGCGCAAGTGCGCTTTGAACGCGGCTATCGTGCGGCCCCGCTGTTTGCCCGCGCGCGCGCGCTGGCACCGGCCAACCGCGATGCCGTGCGCAACCACGCGCTTGCTTTGTCCGCCGAAGGCGATCCGGCGGGGGCGCAAGCCGCGCTGGTGGCGGCGCTAGCGCAATGGCCCGACTGGCTCGACGGTTTGCGCGTGCTGGCATCGTTGCGCTGGGTGGCGGGGGAGATGACCGACTTTGACCGCGCTTGGGCAGCGGCGGCGCGCGCCCATCCCGCGCAACCAGGGCTGTGGCTGGGCTGGTTCGGCGCACTGGCGCAAGTACGCGACTGGCCCCGCGCCGAGGCGGCGCTCGACGAAGCGCAAGGGCACCTGGGCGAAACCCGCGCGCTGCTGTCGGCGCGGATATTTCTGGCGGGCGAAGTGGGCGCGCTCGACCGCTGCGGCGCGTTGCTCGACCGCATCGGCGATGGCGACGACGATTTTCTGCGGCTGGCGCGCATCCGGCTGGCGCTGCGGCGGGGCGATGCGGAGCAGGCGCGCGATGGCGCGCTGGCGATGCTGAACGGCGCGGGGGCGCGGCAGGCGTGGCCCTATCTCGCGACGGCGTGGCGGTTGCTCGGCGATCCGCAGGCCGATTGGCTGGAGGGCGATCCGGCCTTTGTCCGCGCGCATCGGGTGGACCTGTCGGGCGATGATTTGCGCGATTTGGCGGACGTGTTGCGCGGCCTGCACACCGCCGCGCAGGCTTATCCCGAACAATCGGTGCGCGGCGGCACGCAGACCGATCGTTCGGTGCTGTTACGGCACGAACCAGTGATCGCGCGCACGCGGGCGGCGCTGTTCGATGCGGTGCGCGCGCATGTCGCCGCGCTGCCACCGCCCGATCCGCGCCATCCTTTGCTGTCGCGCCCGCGCGATCCGCTGCTGATTGCGGGAAGCTGGTCGGTGCGGCTGAATGCGGGCGGGTTCAATGTTACGCACAGCCATCCCCTCGGCTGGCTGTCATCGGCGTTTTATGTCGCGCTGCCCGATGCCGCCACGATGGGCGCGGCCCCGGCGGGCCATTTCCACTGGGGTGCGCCGCCCGCAGACTTGGGGCTCGATCTGCCCCCGCGCGGGATGATCGCGCCGCAGATGGGCCACGTCGTGCTGTTTCCGTCGTATGTCTGGCACGGAACGGTGCCGGTGGCAGGCGGCGAGCGGCTCAATATCGCGTTCGACGCGGTGCCCGCGTAATGCGCCCGCGCTTTCACTATGCCCCGCGCGCGGGGTGGCTGAGCGATCCCAACGGGCTGGTCCACCACGCGGGTGAATGGCACATGGCCTATCAATTCAACCCGCACGGCGAAGACTGGGGGCACATGGCGTGGGGCCATGCGGTCAGCCGCGATCTGGTGGACTGGACAGAATTGCCGCCCGCCTTGGTCGAAGCCGACGGGGTGATGATCTATTCGGGCTGTGCCGTTATCGATCATGCCGACAGCGCGGGGTTTGGCCGCGATGCGATCGTGGCAATCTATACCGGGGCCGATGAACGCGCCGGGCGACAATACCAGTGTCTGGCGTTCAGCACTGACCGGGGGCGCACTTGGACCAAATATGCGGGCAATCCGGTGCTCGATATCGGCCTTGCCGATTTTCGCGATCCCAATGTCATCTGGCACGCGGCCACGCAGCGCTGGATCATGACCGTGGTGCTGGCGACCGAAAACCGCGCCGCGCTCTATACCTCCCCCAATTTGCGCGACTGGACCGCGATCAGCACGATTGCAGGCGATGGCGCGCCGGGGGCGGTGTGGGAATGCCCGCTGCTGATCGAATTGCCGGTCGAAGGGACGGGCGAGCGCCGCTGGCTGTTCAAAGTCGATGTGCTGACCGGCGCGCCGGGCAGCGGCGCAATTTATCGCACCGGCCGGTTCGATGGCACGCATTTCATCGCCGAAGGGCCGTGGCGCTGCGCCGATCAGGGTCAGGACTTTTACGCCGCCATCGCGTGGCACAGCCCGCGCGATGACGCAGGCCGCCCGCTGTGGATCGGCTGGATGGGCAACCATGCCGTGCAGAAACATCTGCCGCAGCAAGGCTGGCGCGGTGCGATGTCCGCGCCGCGCCGGATATCGCTGGCGCGCGATGGTCAGGGCTATGGCTTGTGCCAGCGCATCGAACCCGCGCTGCTCGCCCGGTTGGGCGCGCCGCAGCGGGTGGAAGGGATGGTGGCACCCGGCCTGATCGCCGATCTGCAAGGATCGCTGTCATTGCACGACGATGCGGGGCGCTTTGTCACGCTCGCGCGCGAAGCCGACATGCTGGTGGTGGGTCGCCATGATCCGTTCACCCCCGCGCTCGATCACACGGTAACAGCCCCCCTGCCCGCCTCCGCCGCGATCACGCTGCTGCTGGATCATGGCAGCATCGAAGTTTTGAGCGACGACGGAATGGTGGCGCTGACGATGCAGCACCGGCTTGACGGGGCGACATGGCGCGCCGCCGTTACGCGGTAAGCGCGCGCAGCCCCAGCGCAATTGCCCCGGTAATCCCGGCATCATCGCCCAGCCCGGGGGTCACGATATAGCGGGTTAGCCCGGCATCGAGCGCCGCATGGCGCACATAGCCGTTGAGCCGCGCTTCGGTGCGGCGGCGCACCACGTCAATCAGCCCCGGCGTTTTCATCACCCCGCCGCCAAAGATCAGCCGGTCAGGCATATGCATCAGCACCAGATCGGCGGCGAGATCGGCGATATAGCCGCCGATCAGATCGAGCTTCGCCGCATCATCGGCCAAGTGGTCAAGGCTCGTGCCCCAGCGCTTGATAATCGCCGGGCCCGCCACCAGCCCTTCGAGACAATCGCCGTGATAGGGGCACCAGCCGGGAAACGGATCGGCCACGCGATCATGCGAGGGATGGATATGCCCCATTTCAAAATGCGAAAACCCCATCAGCGAGCGGCCATCGCGCACCACCCCGGTGCCGACCCCGGTGCCAATGGTGGTATAGGCGAGCGTCCGCGCCCCACGCCCCGCACCATAGAGCCATTCGCCCAGCGCCGCGCCATTGACATCGGTATCGACCAGCATCGGCACGCCAAACCGGCCCAGCACATCGTGAAAGCGCGCGCCCGCCCAGCCCGGCTTGGGCGTGGTGGTAAAAGTGCCATATGCCGGGCTGGCCGGATCGATGTCGATGGGGCCAAAGCTGGCAACGCCAAACGCCGTGATGCGCCCATGCGCCGCGCTTGCCTGGTCAAAAAACGCGGCAATATCGGGAAAGCATTCCGCCGGGGTGCGCGTGTCGATCCGCGCGCGTGCAACGATTGCGCCGTCCGCTTGCGCCAGCGCGCAGATAAATTTGGTACCGCCCGCCTCGATCGCCCCGATCAGCGCGCGTGGATCGCTGTGCATGGTCTGTCCTCTTCCGCCGCGCTTTCACTGGCATGGCAGGGGGCAATCTGCAAAGCTTTTGGCGATCTGCGCAATCGTTTTACCCGGTGATGGCGACCACTGGCCGACCGAGCCGCGCGCGAAGCTGCCACGCGATCAGGAACGCGCACAGCACGCCGACTGACAACAGGACTTCGCCGCGTTCTTCGGGGGAAATCAGCATCATCACCAGCACCGCCACAATGCTGCCAACCGCCACGAGACTGACCAGCGGGAACAACCAGACTTTGACCGGCAGCACTTCGCCCCCCGCCTCCAACCGCCGCCGCAGCATGATTTGCGCCAACCCGATCAACAAATAGACGCACAAGATCGTCGCGCCCGATGACTGCACCAGAAAGGCAAACAGCCCTTCGTGCGACACTACCGATGTCAGCACCACGCCATAGCCGATCAGCGATGCCACGATAATGCCGACAGCCGGGACTTTGCTGCCCGATACCACCGCGAACACGCGCGGCGCATCGCCGCGCTGCGCCATTTCATACAACATCCGGCTGGTGACATAGATCGCCGAATTCAGGCACGAGACAATCGCGGTAAAGATCACCGCGCCGATGATTTCCGCAGCGCCCGGTACATGGATCAGCCCCAGCGCGGCCACGAACGGCGATTGCCCCGGCACCACCTGATCCCACGGCAGAATCGCAAGGATCACCGCAATCGAGCCGATATAGAAAAACATGATACGCAGCGCCACGGTGCGGCCCGCGCGCACGACATTGCGCGCCGGATCGGCGGTTTCGACCGCCGCGATGGTCGCGACTTCGCTGCCCATCATGGAAAAGATCACGGTCGGAATGGCCAGAAAAATCACCGCCAGCCCCGATGGCGCGGCCCCGCCATGCGCGGCAAACTGCTGGCCAAGCGCCGCCAGCCCCGGCCCGAACCCGAACACGAACCCCAGCCCAAGCGCGATGAACCCGACAATCGTTACCACTTTCAGGCTGGCAAACCAGAATTCAAACTCGCCATAAGTCTTGACCGACAGCAGATTGACGAGCGTCATCGCGCCGATCAGCAGCGCCGCCAGCGCCCACATTGGCAGCGGGATGAACGGCATCAGCATCTGCGCCCCGGCAATCGCCTCGACCGCGATAGTGATTACCCAGAAATAGGCATAGAGCCAGGCATTGGTAAACCCCGCCCACGGCCCCAGCCCGAGCGAGGTATAGCCGGTGAACGACCCGATTCCCGGGCGCGCCATCGCCATTTCACCCAGCATCCGCATAATCACAAACACCAGCAGCCCACACAGGAAATACGTCGCCAGCACGGCCGGGCCGGCGATGTGGATCGCCACACTCGATCCGACAAAGATCCCCGCGCCGATGATCCCGCCAATCGAGATCATCGTCACGTGGCGCGGCTTGAGCGAATGCGCGAGGGCGGCTGGCTGTGACATTGGGCTATGGGTTCCTGCTGATCATGGCGTTTCTCCCCCCTCCCCTTCAGGGGAGGGGCCGGGGGTGGGGGCTATCGGCTGGGTAAGAGCGTGATGCCCGCCCCCACCCCAACCCCTCCCCTAACGGGGAGGGGCTTTGGTGCGTTTCTTGTGTTGCGCGGCATAGCCCCGGCGTTGCTGGTCGATCAGATAGCCGTGGATCGCGTCGACATCGCGCTTGCTGACCATGTCATCGAGCGCGGCCATGCCGACCGGCGCGAGCAGGCCCTTCAGCACGATATCGTTGAACAGCCCATGCACCGCGCGCGGCAGGCGCGACAGATCGGGCGTGACCCCCGGCCCGAACACGTGGCAGCGCGAGCAATATTCGGTGAACTTTTCCTCGCCGCGCGCAATCATCGCCGGGGTAGTGGCGAATTTGGGCGGCGCAGGATAGGCGAAGGGATCGGGGCGTCGGGGCGGCACCGGCACCGGCCCGCCACCGAGTTTGAACACGATGATGCGGTTGGTGTTCTGCCGCCAATAGGCAGCGCTCGACGGCGGCACCGGATAGCCGATGCCCACACCGCCATACCCGGCCTGTACCGCCAGATATTGCACGCCGCGCACTTTGTAGGTCATCGGCGCAGCCATGATATGGCTGCCCGTTTCGATGATGCGCAAGGGGGCGCCGGATTTCGCATCATAGAACCGCAATGTGCCATCACCGCGCCCTTGCACCACCAGATTGCCGGCAGTCGCCAGCACCCCGCCGTCATAGCCGCGCGCGCCTTGCGAGGTGACATGCTGCCACACCACTTTGCGTGCCACCGGGTCCCATGCTTTCAGCACTTCGCGCACCAGCCGGGTCTTGCCGCGTTCCTTTTGCAATTCGGCCAGCGCGGGCACTGGCCCGAACAGCCGTTTGAGCGCCGCCGCATCGTACAGATCATCGGGAATGATCCCGTTGGCGTTGAAAAACCCTTCAAGATGGCTGAGCGCGCCGCCATTGCCCGGCAGATTGACCATGACATTGGGCACATCGAGGCTGGGGATATAGACCAGCCCGGTTGCCGGGCTGAACGCCATCGGGTTCCACGTATGGCCCCCCGCCCATGACGGATAGACGTTCTTGGGCTTGGCGGCATAGTCGGCGACCGGGGTAAAGTTTGGCCGACCCGTGGCGAGGTCGATGCCGCTCGCCCAGTTGACATAGGTAAACGCGTCCGCCGCGAGCAATTTGCCGGTTTTGAGATCGAGCGTGTAGTAAAACCCGTTTTTCGATGCCTGCATCACCACGCGGCGGGTTTCGCCCGCCACCGGCAGATTGGCAAAGATGAATTTCTGGACCGCGTCATAGTCCCACGAATCGCCGGGGGTTTCCTGATAGAACCACGTCATCCGCCCGGTTTTGGCATTGACCGCGATGATCGAGGCATTGAACAGATCGTCGTGCCGCTCCCCCGCCGCTTTGACGCGCAAATAGGGCGAAGCATTGGCAGTGCCGAACACGAGCTGATCGGTCTGCGGATCATAGGACAGCCCGTCCCACACCGCGCCGCCGTTCTGATACCGCCCGTCGCGCTGTGGCCCCCATGACGCAGCGGCCTGTTCCAGTTCCGGGTGTTCAAACGGCTGGCCGGGCGTGGGCGGCACCGTGAAAAAGCGCCACTTGAACGCGCCGGAATGGATATCCCACGCCGAGATATAGCCGCGTGACGATCCATCGCCCAAATCCGCGCCCGAATTGCCGATCACCACGGCATCGCTGGTCAGCACCACCGCGCCGGTCGAAGCATAGACCTGTTTGCGATTGATGATCGTATCGGCCTGCCAGCGTTCCGCGCCGGTCTTGGCATCGAGCGCGTGCAGACGGCCATCTTCGGACGCCACGAACACCACACCATCGCGATAGGCCACCCCGCGATTGACCGTATCGCAACAGGCATTGCGCGCCGAAGCCGCATCGATCCCCGGATCGAACTGCCACAGCGGCGCGCCGGTCGTGGCATCGAGCGCATAGACCCGGCCCCACACGCCCGAGGTATACATCACCCCGTCGATCACCAGCGGCGTTGCTTCCTGTCCGCGCGTGGTGCCCATGTCGAAGTCCCAGGCAAAGCCCAGTTTCGCAACATTCGTGTCGTTGATGTCGGTCAGCGAAGAATACCACGTGCCCGACTGATCCCCGCCGGTAAACCGCCACTCGTCAGCCGCGACCGGGTACGACAACGACGCCGGATCAGTCTGCCCGGCGTGCAAGGTGGACCCCGCGACGCAAGCTGCAGCCACCACCAACCCAACGACCTGTTTAACCCTGACCCAGCGCATCACCCCGTGCCTCCGCCCCCGTGTCTCCGCTGGAACCGGGCCAAAGGCAAGCGCCTTTCGCCCGGCATCAACGATCAGAAGTGATAGCGCGCGGTCACCCCCCACGTGCGGGGTTTGCCATAAATGCCTTCGGTCGAACCAAAGAACAACGAACCATCATAGGCATAGATGCGATAGGCGTGGTTGAACACGTTGTTGACATAGACCGCAAGGTCGATGGCGCTGTCCTTGGGGGTGAAACCGATCCGCACATTTTCCGTGTCATAGGCGGCTTCGCGCTCCACCGGCGCGCACATGACCGTAAAGCACATCGCCGACTGGAACAACGCATCGGCCTGAACCGAAGCGGTGCCGCCCGCTGCTGCGAATTCATAGCGGATCAGCGCATTGCCCGACCAGTGCGGGGCCTGCGGCAGATCGTGCGTCACGGTAGTGGCATTGTCGGGCAGAACCACATCGTAAACATGGCTGGTTTGCCATGCACCCGACACATTCAGCGTCAGTCCCGCAATCGGGTGAGAGCTGAATTCGGCCTCGATCCCGCCCGCTTTGGCCGGCAAGTTGCGGATCACTTGCGTATAGCCGACTTGCACAAACGCCTGATAGTTGTGGTAATCGTAATAATAGGCGGCAAGGTTGAAGCTCGAATGACCAGGCAGGCTGGTCTTGATGCCGATTTCATAGTCGTTCAGCACTTCGGGGCGGAACGCGATGCCGTTGAGGTAGTCGTACGTCGCTTGGCCTGCCAGCGGCGTGCCGGTGGCGAACGTAAACCCGCCCGATTTCGAACCGCGGTTATAGCTGGCATAGATCAGAGTCGACGTGGTGGGCTTGTAATCGACTTCGGCACGCATCGTCAGCCCGCTGTAATTGGGCCGTGCATCGCTGCCCACCGCGGTGACTTTGCCGCCGGTCGTGGCACCGGTCGGGTCTTTGAAGCTGACTCCATCGGGGCAATAATGAATATTCAATCCACCCCAGTATTCCGAGGCATTGTAGCAGCCGAGCTTGTGGTCATGCCAATAGCGTGCACCCAAGATCAACTTGAACTCGTCGCTAGCCTTAAATTCATCTTGCGCAAAAAATGCATAGCTTGACGTTTTCTGATAAAAATTTACCGTCGGATCATAAAAATCAAACGGCGTTGCATATTTTGCCCCAAAGTTGCTGGCGATGGACATGCCGAACGCGCCAAACACTAGATAGTTCTGGCCCAGCGTGGTCGCCGCGCGCACTTCTTGTGACACCTGGTTGGTCTTGACCTTTTGATAGAAAATCGTGCCGGGCGCGTAACATGTTACCGAAGCGATGCCGGGGCATGGCCCATTGGTATAAGTCGCGCCTTCGACATAAGGAAATTCGGGCTGGTTATCGCCCATTTCGTTGTAGAACTTGTTGACGTACTGATAATCGGTGATCGACGTCAGATCAAACAGCCCGGCTTTGCCGTCGAGCCGCAGCGTCGCGCCAAAGAACTGGCGGCTGACCCCGGGATCGCCGGTTGCGGCAATCGCCCAGGGATCGCCGCCCTGCCATGCAATGACGGACTTGTTGTAATAGCCGGTGGCCATCGCCCCTTTGGTATTGCCGTTGTAAGTGCTCCAATAGCCGCACACCTGATTGGCGGGGAGATTTTCGCCCTGCAATTGCGCATTGGGGCACGATGGCGACAGCGTGTACATGGCCGCCTGCCGTTCGTGGCTGGCCTCGGTATAGCGCAGCGTCAGCTTCGCCTTGAAATCGCTTGACGGTTCCCATTTGGCGATCCCGCGCAAGGCCCAATGGTTGTTCGCCCCGCGTGCGGGCTGGCCGGGGATCACGTTCTTGATATAGCCGTCGTCGTGATCGTAGAGCCCGGCGATGCGCACGTCGAAATCTTTGGCCACTTGCCCCGAAAGCGCGCCTTCGATTGTGGTCTGGTTGAACCGGCCATAGGTCGCGGACAGATAGCCTTCGGTGTGGTCGGTCGGCTGGTTGGAAATGAACTGCACCGCGCCGCCCGTGGCGTTGCGGCCAAACAGCGTGCCTTGCGGGCCGCGCAACGCTTCCGTCCGCGCGAGGTCAAAGATCGGAAAGCCTGCGGTTACCATCGACGAGGCATAGCTGTCGTCCTGATAGACCGCGACCGGCGGTTCTTGTTCATCGCCATAATCGTTCTGCGCCACGCCGCGCATGTTGAACACCACTTGGCTCGACGCATAAGCGTTGAACCGCAAGTTGGGGATTGCGCGCACGACATCGGTCGCGCTGTTGATATTGAGGTTGCGGATCGTTTCCCGGTTCAGCACGGTGACCGCGATGCCGACATCTTTCAGTTTCTGTTCGCGCCGCTGCGCGGTCACGACGATATCGGGCGAAACGGTGGCGGGCGCGGCCTCTGGCTGCGGCGCGGTCTGCGTCTGCGCAACGGCGGGCACGCAAGCAACCCCTGCCAGCAGGCTGGCGGTCAACGCGGCAAAGCGGATGGTGGTGGTCATGGATAGCTTCCCTTCATAAGCCATCGGACGCTGCCGCGTTGGCGCGGCAGTTGTTTCCCTATGGGGCAAATCTGCCCGAAACGGCGGATGGGGGCAAGTGCGGGCGGGGTGGCTGGGGTTGCTTGTGCGCTTTCTTTCTCCCCTCTCCTTCAGGGGAGGGGCTGGGGGTGGGGGCGTGCGTCGAGCTCTTACTTCGACGATGGCCCCCACCCCCAACCCCCTCCCATGAAGGAGAGGGGGCTTTTTTTGCCCGAATAGTGTTTTGTATGAGTGTTTTATGGTGGGGCAGCGGCAATTTCAGCGGGCGATTGATCTGCCGCATCGCGCAGAAAATTATCAACGCTAATGTTGGTCATAAACTTTTCTGCGAATTTTACCCGGATGCGGCCTTTGACCCAAGGATTAAACCGGCTGATATTCAGGATTAGTGTTTCGTATGGCGATACGCGGGTTTGCGAGCGCTTGGCGTTGGTGGCATAACCGCCCATGCACAATCAGCCCGAGGATCCGGCATGAAGACGAGCGCGCGTGTGGTGGTTATCGGTGGTGGTGTGGTCGGCGTGAGCACGCTTTACCATCTGGCGCGGCTGGGCTGGTCGGATGTCATGCTGATCGAGCGCAAGGAATTGACCTCTGGCTCGACATGGCACGCCGCCGGGCTGCTGCCGCTGTTCAACCTCAGCTATTCGGTGGGCAAGCTGCATCAGTATTCGGTCGAGCTCTATCCCAGCCTCGAAGCCGAAACCGGGCTGAATGTCGGGTTTTCCAATGTCACCAATATCCGCCTTGCCACCAGCCCCGACCGGATGGACGAATACCGCTATTACGCGGGCGTGGCCAAGACCATCGGCGTCGATGTCAACTGGCTGACCCCCGAACAAGTGCGCGAAGTCTGGCCGCTGGCCGATACCGCCAATATTCTCGGCGCGATCCAGCACCCCGCCGATGGCTATATCCAGCCCGCCGATCTGACGCAGGCGCTGGCCAAAGGCGCGCGGCAGCGCGGCGCAACGATCCAGCGCAACACCACTGTTACCGCCATCACGCAAAAGCCCAATGGCGAATGGGTGGTGACCACCGATCAGGGCGAGGTGACGTGCGAGCACGTCGTGTCGGCGAGCGGCAACTTTGCCCGCCAGACCGGCGCGATGATCGGGCTGGATATTCCGGTGATCCCGGTCGAACACCAATATATCGTGACCGAACAGCACCCCGCGATCATGGAGCGCAAGCGGCAGGGCTTGCCCGAAATGGGCGTGCTGCGCGAATCCGACGCCAGTTGGTACATGCGCGAAGAAGCGGGCGGCCTGCTGCTCGGGCCGTATGAAGTCGGCGCGCCCGCGTGCTATGTGAACGGCCCGGCGGCGAACAGCGAATACGAACTGTTTCCCGATGCGCTCGAACGGCTGGAGCCGTACATCCTGTCCGCCATCGCGCGCGTGCCTGCATTCGGCGAAGTCGGGGTCAAGCGCGTCTACAACGGCGCGATTGCTTATACCCCCGATGGTTCGCCGATTGTCGGCCCGGCATGGGGTGCCAGGAACTTCTGGCTCAACGAAGGCCATTCGTTCGGGATCACCGCCGCCGGGGGCGCGGGCTGGCAACTCGCGCACTGGATCGTTGATGGCGAACCGACCATCGATATGATGGGCGTCGATCCGCGCCGCTTTGGCGACTATGCCGGTGAAGGCTATCTGATCGAAAAGAACGAAGAAGCTTATGCCAAAGTGTTCTCGATCCATTACCCCGATGAAGAGCGCGAAGCCGCGCGCGCACTGCGCCGCACCCCGTGCTATGACCGGATGAAGGCGCTGGGCGCGGTGTTCGGCAGCGTGTTCGGGTGGGAGCGTCCGAACTGGTTTGCCCCGCCGGGCTATCACTTGACCGAAGCCGATCTCGACAAGGCCGATGTCATCCTCAATGACAACCACCCGGTCGTGGCGGGTGAACCGATCCGCGAAAAGTGGTCGTTCCGCCGGTCAAACTATTTCGATTTCGTTGGTGCCGAATGCCGCCATGTCAGCGAACATGTCGGCATTCAGGACATGAGCGCCTTTGCCAAATGCATGATTTCCGGCCCTGGTGCCGAAGACTGGCTCAACGGCTTGTTGTCGAACGTGGTGCCCAAAAAGCAGGGCAAACTGTCGCTGTCGTACCTTTTGACCGATCAGGGCGGGGTGCGCGCCGAATTTACCGTCTACAAGCGCGGGCCACACAGCTATTATCTGGTTTCGGCAGGCGCGCTCGAACGCCACGATCACGACTATCTGATCAAGGCGTTGCCCACCGACGGCTCGGTGCGGTTCGAGCGGCTGACCACGGCGATGGGCGTGCTGGTGCTGGCCGGGCCGCGCGCGCGCGATGTGCTCGCAAAAGTCACGCGCGCCGATCTGTCGAATGCGGCGTTCCCGTGGTTGACCGGGCAAGTGATCTCGGTCGGCGCGGCGCGGGTTGATGCGCTGCGGGTCAATTTCATCGGCGAACTGGGCTGGGAAATCCATCATCCGATCGAAATGCAGACCTATATCTTCGACACGCTGATGGCGGCGGGCGCGGAATTCGGCATCAAGCCGTTTGGCATTCGCGCGATGACCGCGATGGCGCTGGAAAAAAGCTACAAGCTGATCCCGCGCGAACTGTCGACCGAATATAGCGCGCATGAAAGCGGGCTGGGCCGGTTCATCAGCACCAAAAAGCCAGCGTTCAAAGGGCGCGACGGGCTGCTTGCGCGGCAGGCTGCGGGGCCGCAGTGGCAATTGGTCACGCTTGAAGTCATGGGTGTGACCGATGCCGATGCGCGCGGGTCCGAACCGGTCTATCGCGATGGCGTGCTGGTCGGGCGCGTGACATCGGGGGGCTATGGCTGGCGCGTGGCAAAAAGTCTGGCGCTGGCGATGGTCGCGCCCGACCACGCCGCGCTTGGCACGGCGCTTGAAATCGTCATCCTTGGCAAATCGCATCAGGCGGTCGTGATCGCGGATTCGCCGTTTGACCCGGACAACCACGCCTTGCGGAGTTGATCGCATGAAACAGTTCGACACGATTGCCCAGTTGCTCGCGCAGAACCGCCCCGGCGTAACCCTGCCGCAAGCGCTTTACGTTGGCGAAGAAGCCTATCGCTTCGACACCGAAGTGATGCTGAAATCGGTGTGGCTCTATGCCGGGACCGTCGCCCATGCCAAAGCGCCGGGCGACTGGTTCCTGTTCGAACTCGGCAGCAATCAGGTGATCATCGTGCGCGGGCGCGATGGTGAAATCCGCGCGTTCCACAACAGTTGCCGCCATCGCGGCGCTCAGCTGTGCGAGGCGGCAAGCGGCAATTCACCCCGGCTGATCTGCCCTTATCACTTCTGGACTTATAACCTTGATGGCAAATTGCTGGCCGCCCGCAATATGCCCGAAGGGTTTGACAAAGCCGATCATGGGCTGGTGCCGGTGGCGCTGGAAAATGTCGCCGGGCTGCTGTTCGTATGCTTGGCGGACAATCCGCCGCCGTTTGGCCGCGCCAAGCCTGATATTGCCGAACAAGTGTCGCTCTACAACCTCGATAAGCTGAAAGTCGCGGTGCAGGACGATCTGATCGAACCGGCGAACTGGAAGCTGGTGATGGAAAACAACCGCGAGTGCTATCACTGCGACCAGAACCATCCCGAACTGCTCAAATCGCTCTCGACCTACGGCTTTGGCAAAGGTCTGCCCGAAGACGGCGCGGACGATGTTGTCGATGACAGCGCGTTTGACGCCATGCTCGAAGCGCAGCGCCAGCACTGGAAAGATTTGGGGATATTCCACGACCTGATCGAATTCCCGCAGGATTTCGGCGGGCAGGATGGCTGGCACCGCGTCGCGCGGCTGCCGCTGGCGCATGGCGCGGTGTCGCAGACGCTCGATGGCCGCCCGGCCAGTCGGCTGCCGATCTGGGCGCACGGGCTGGACGAACCATCCAGCCTGTCGGTCTGGACCCAGCCCAACAGCTGGCACCATTTCTGCAACGACCATGTCGTGACCTTTTCGCTTACCCCGCTCGGGCCGGACAAGACGCTGCTGCGCACGAGTTGGCTGGTGCACGAAGACGCGGTCGAAGGCGTCGATTATGATCCCGCCAATCTGACCGCCGTCTGGCGCGCGACCAACGCGCAAGATAGCTATCTGTCGGCGGTGAACCATCGCGGCATTACCAGCGCGGGCTATCGGCAGGGGTTTTATTCGGTCGAAGAAAAGCTCGTCGATGCGTTCAAGACTTTTTACGTTGATGCGAGCGTAAAAGCGCTGGGTTAATACGGCCTGCCCTTCGGGGCGCATTGCCGCTATCCAGCGCGGCGGCCATGGCTGGGGCTTGCACGGGATAATCGGACGATGAAGCGCTTTTCCGGACTCAACTTGCTGGCCCAGGCGTTTGACGGGCATCGCGGCTGGCCCGAACACTGGCCCGACAAAGCGCCCAAGGCGGCCTATGATGTCATCATCATCGGTGCAGGCGGGCACGGGCTGGGCGCGGCCTATTACCTCGCCACCAAATATGGCATTTCCAACGTCGCGGTGATCGAAAAGGGCTGGCTGGGCGGCGGCAATGCCGGGCGCAACACCACGATCATCCGGTCAAACTATCTCTACGACGAATCCGCGCATCTGTACGATCACGCGGTCAAGCTGTGGGACGGGTTGAGCCAGGAACTCAACTACAACGTGATGTATTCCAAGCGCGGCGTGCTGATGCTGGCGCACAATGTGCATGATGTGCAAAGCTTCAAGCGGCATATTCACGCCAACCGGCTGAACGGCGTGGACAACGAATGGCTGACCCCCGATCAGTGCAAGGCCTATTGCCCGCCGCTCGACATCGCCGCCAATGCCCGCCATCCGGTGCTCGGCGGCGCGCTGCAACGGCGCGGCGGCACCGCGCGGCATGACAGCGTGGCGTGGGGCTATGCGCGCGGCGCGGTGGCGCGCGGGGTGGATATCATCCAGAATTGCGCGGTCACGGGGATTCGACGCGGGCCCGATGGCGCGGTGCTGGGGGTCGAAACCGAACGCGGCTTTATCGGCGCGACCAAGATCGGCGTATCGGCGGCGGGCAGCACCTCGCTGGTGATGAAAATGGCCGGGCTGGACTTTCCGCTCGAAAGCTATCCCTTGCAGGCGCTGGTGTCCGAACCGGTCAAACCGATTTTCCCCTGCGTGGTGATGTCGAACACTGTGCACGCTTATATCAGCCAGTCGGACAAAGGCGAACTGGTGATCGGCGCGGGCACCGACCAATATGTCAGCTATTCGCAACGCGGCGCGTTGCACATTATCGAGCACACGCTGGCGGCAATCTGCGAAATCTTTCCGATCTTTACGCGGATGCGGATGTTGCGCACCTGGGGCGGGATCGTCGATGTCACGCCCGACCGGTCGCCGATCCTTGCCAAGACCCCGGTGCCGGGGCTCTATGTCAATTGCGGCTGGGGCACCGGCGGGTTCAAGGCGACGCCGGGCGCAGCGGACCTGCTGGCGCATACCATCGCGCACGATGCACCGCACGCGATCAACGCGCCGTTCAACCTCGACCGGTTTCGCAACGGGCGGCTGATCGACGAAGCCGCCGCCGCCGCTGTCGCGCATTGACGAGAACCCCGATGATCCTGATCCATTGCCCTTATTGCGAACAAGACCGGCCCGAAATCGAGTTCACTTATGGTGGACAGGCGCATATTGCGCGCCCGCATGACCCCGCCGCGCTGACTGATCGCGAATGGGAAACCTATCTCTATATCCGCGCCAATCCCCGCGGGCTGCACGCCGAACGCTGGCGGCATATTCATGGCTGCGCGCGGTTTTTCAACGCCGTGCGCGATACGGTGACCGACCGTTTCACCGTGACCTACAAAACCGGCGAAGCGCGGCCTGACGGAGGCGTGGCATGACCGGCTATCGCCTGCCCGCCGGTGGCCGGATCGACCGCCATCGCACGATCAACTTCCGCTTTGACGGGCGCGATTATCAGGGTTTTGCCGGCGATACGCTCGCTTCGGCAATGGCGGGGGCGGGCATCGTGCTGGTGGGCCGCTCGTTCAAATACCACCGTCCGCGCGGACTGCTCGGCATTGGCAGCGAAGAATGCAACGCGCTGGTCAGCATCAATCGTGGCGCGGCGCGTGTCACCCCCAATGTGCGCAGCACGCAAGTGTGGCTCTATCCCGGCCTCAACGCCATCAGCCAGAACCGCTGGCCATCGCTGCGCTGGGATGTGGTCGCGCTCAACGATGTGTTCGCGCCGCTGTTCCCCGCCGGATTTTACAACAAGACGTTCATGTGGCCACGCTCGGCATGGGAAAAGCTCTATGAGCCGGTGATCCGGCGGCTGGCGGGGCTGGGTGAAAGCCCGGTCGAGCGGGATCCCGACCATTATGACGCGACATATGCGCATTGCGAAGTGCTGGTGGTCGGTGGCGGTCGCGCCGGGATCGACGCGGCGCTGGCGGCGGCGCAAAGCGGCGGGCGGGTCATCCTGATCGACGAAGGCGATGAACTGGGCGGCGGCGCGCTGGCCGATCCGGCGCAATGGCCCGTGCTGATGGCGCTGAAGCAGGAACTCTATTCGTGCAGCAATGTCATGGTGCTGACCCGCACGACGGCGTTCGGATTTTACCACCAGAACTTCATCGGCGCGACGCAGCAACTGACCGATTATCTTGAACCGGCGGTATCGCAAGGCGCGCGCGAAAAGCTGTGGCGTATCCGCGCGGGCGAAGTCGTACTGGCGCAAGGCGCAATCGAACGCCCGCTGGTGTTCAACGGCAACGATGTTCCCGGCGTGATGCTGGCGAGTGCGGCGCGGTCGCTCGCGCTGCGGTTTGGCGTCGCGGTCGGGCGGCAAGTCGTGGTGATGGCCGCGCACGACAGCGGCTGGCACGATGCGCTGGCGATGGCTGCCGCAGGGGTAACGATTGCCGCAATCATCGATGTGCGCCATGTCGTGTCCGGTGATCTGGCCGAAGCCGCGCGCGCCATGGGCATCGCGGTGCATACCGGTGCCGCGATCACCCGCGTGGCGGGGCGGCACGCGGTCAAAGGCGTGACATTTGCCAGCGATGGCACCGGCCCTTCGCGGCGTATCGCGTGCGACACGGTGCTGATGGCCGGGGGCTGGACGCCGAGCGTGCATTTGTGGAGCCATGCCAAAGGCAGTCTGGTGTGGAGCGATGCGTGGGGGGCCTATCTGCCCGGCACCGCGTTGGAAAACACCCGCGCGGTCGGGGCTTGCGCAGGCGAATGGGACTTTGGCGCAGGCGTGGTGACAGCGGTCTTGCCCAATGCCTTGCCGGTGCGATCGCAGACCGCGTTCGTCGATTTTCAAAACGACGTCAAAGCGCGCGATATCCATCTGGCGGTGCAAGAAGGGTTCCGCTCAATCGAACATATCAAGCGCTATACCACCAATGGCATGGCGACCGATCAGGGTAAGACAAGCAATCTCAATGGCTTGCAGATTGCGTCGGAAGCCTTGGGCCGTCCGGTCAGCGATATCGGACTGACCACGTTCCGCCCGCCTTATACCCCGCAAACTTTCGGGGCCTTGCTTGGCCATCACAAAGGCGCGCTGTTTCAGCCGGTGCGCAAATCGGTGATCGACGATTGGGCCAATCTGCAAGGCGCAGTGTTCGAAAACGTCGGCAACTGGCGGCGCGCGCGCTATTTTCCGCAAGGTGGCGAAGACATGCATTCCGCCGTGCTGCGCGAATGCACCGCAGTGCGCGAACGCGTTGGCGTGTTCGATGCCTCGACACTCGGCAAGATCGAAGTGGTGGGGCCTGATGCCGCCGAATTCCTCAACCGCATGTATACCAATCCCTGGAAAGGGTTGGCCCCGGGCCGCTGCCGCTATGGCCTGCTGCTGCGTGAAGATGGATTCATTATCGACGATGGCGTTTCGGCGCGACTGGCGGATGACCGCTTCCACCTGACCACAACTACCGGTGGCGCGGCGCGCGTGCTGAACATGATGGAGGATTACCTCCAGACCGAATGGCCCGATCTCGATGTGTGGCTGACGTCGACCACCGAACAATGGGCGGTGATCGCGCTGCAAGGCCCACGCGCGCGCGACGTGATCGCGCCGCTGGTCGAAGGTATCGACCTTTCGCCTGCGGCATTCCCGCACATGGCGGTGCGCGAAGGCACGATTGCCGGGGTACCGACGCGGCTGTTTCGAGTCAGCTTTACCGGCGAACTGGGCTTTGAAATCAATGTTCCCGCCGATCAGGGCCGCAAAGTGTGGGATGCGGTGCTGCGGTCTGGCGGCGCGCATGGCATATCGCCCTATGGAACCGAGGCGATGCACGTCTTGCGCGCGGAAAAGGGCTTTATCATCGTCGGGCAGGATACCGATGGCACGATGACGCCGTATGACATGGGGCTCGATTGGGCGGTGGGCAAGAAAAAGCCCGATTTCGTCGGCAAACGCTCGCTCGCGCGGCCCGATATGAGCGCGCCGGGGCGCAAGCAATTCATCGGGCTGTTGACCGAACGCCCGCAGGACTTGCTCGAAGAAGGCGCGCAAGTCGTGCTCGACCCCACTGCACCGGTGCCGGTGCCGATGATCGGCCATGTGACTTCAGCCTATCACAGCGTTGCGCTTGGCCGTACGATTGCGCTGGCGGTGATCGCCGATGGCCGCGCGCGCATCGGCGAAATGGTGTTCATCCCGATGCCCGACACCGTGATCCGCGCGACAGTAACCGCGCCAGTGTTCCATGACCCCGAAGGGAGCCGCCTCAATGCTTGAGATCGCCCCGCTCGCCAAATCGGGTGCCGACCTCGCGGTTGGCACCAAGCCGCACATCGGCGCGATAATCGGCCGCCCGGTCACGCTGTCGCCCGCCGCCCCGCACAGCCGCTGGTCCTTGCGCGCGCGTGATCCGGCGCTGCTTGGCAGCGCACTGGGCCGCGCGCTGCCCGACCGCATCGGCACAGTGCTTGACGGGATTGCCCGGCTCGGCCCCGACGAATGGTATGCGCTGCTCGAAGCCGGCACCGCATTGCCGGTCTTGACCGGCCTGCCCGTCAGCGTGGTCGATGTGTCGGCACGCGCGCTCGGCTTTACTGTGTCGGGCGAAGGCGCACGGCTGGCGTTGGAACGCGGCTGCCCGCTCGATCTGGCACGGCTGGCACCGGGCAGTGCCACGCGCACGGTGTTTGAAACGGTCGAAATCCAAGTCTGGCCAACCGCACCCGATGCATTTCACATCGAAGTGTGGCGCAGCTTTGCCCCATGGCTGTGGCACGCACTGGCCGAAGCCATCGTGTAACCTTGGCCGGAACAAGGCTGCGGGCTTTCGCCTAGAGCGTGATGCGAGCCGCAGGCCACCGAAGGTACAAAGTGGGAACCGGTTTTTTGCAATAAATCACGCGGAAACAATGACTCTAGAGCGGAATGCGATTCAATCTAATCGCATTCCGCTCTAACGTGATGAAAAAACCGGCAGCCGCTGGGTTTGCATGATCCGTTATAGTCGCTCAAACCGCTGTTGAGCGGTTTCACGTGCTTTTCCAACACCTTCAAGCCTTCCGGCTTTGCCCAATCCAAAGGGCGGCATATTCGTGTAAATGTTTTCATATGTTCCGTTTGAGGCATGATAGGTTTCATGCCAGATGCCGACGGAATTTTTTGATCCCACGGTTTTGTTGAAGGCTTGCCACGCCGGCAGATGATGTGATTCTTTGCTCTTGGCATATTCGAGCAAGTGTTCTTTTGAACGCCAATATTGCACGAGCAAAACGGTGCGCCCAATCCACATTTCGTGATGCAACAGGCCCAAATCTTTGTGAGAGTATAGCTCAACAAGCATTTTCGGCATCGCCAAAAACACCGGCAACCAATCATGGATAGCCCACAGCTTGTTAAACCTCATGCCAATCATGAAAACGACAAAGTCACCATCCAGAGTCGCGGTCATTCGTCCGTTCTTGACCATAAACTCCCCCACATCGCTATGCCGCGCAAGACATCGACGCAACACACCGCCGACGCGCGGTTATAGACTTATTCGGTCAGATCAGTCCACGCAGCTTTGATTCGTTCGAAAAAGCCTTTGGATTGCGGGCATTCGTCGCCGGTTTCGCTGCCCTGAAATTCGCGCAGCAATTCGCGTTGGCGCGCGGTGAGTTTGGTCGGGGTTTCGACCTGAATTTCGATCACCAGATCGCCCGCGCCGCGCCCTTGCAGCACTGGCATCCCTGCCCCGCGTTTGCGCAATTGTTTGCCCGACTGGATCCCGGCGGGAATTTCGATTTCGTGGCGCGACCCGTCGAGCCCGGGCAGTTCAATCACCCCGCCCAGCGCGGCGGTGGTAAAGCTGATCGGCGCGTGGGTCAGCAGCGTGGTGCCTTCGCGTTCGAACATCGCGTGGCGTTTGACATGGAGAAAGATATAGAGGTCTCCGGGCGGCGCACCATTTGGCCCCGCCTCGCCTTTGCCGGACAAGCGGATGCGGGTGCCATTGTCCACGCCCGGCGGGATCGTGACTTCCAGCCGTTGCGCCGCATCGACCCGGCCTTCGCCCCGGCAGGTGCGGCACGGGCTTTCGATCACTTCGCCGCGCCCGTGGCAGGTCGGGCAGGCGCGCTCGACCATGAAAAAGCCTTGTTGCGCGCGCACTTTGCCCTGGCCTTTGCACATATTGCACCGCCGCGCTGTGGTTCCCGGTGTCGCGCCCGATCCGGCGCAAGGCGCGCAGGTCTGCGAGACATCGACGGCAATTTCGGTGGTGCGCCCGTGCCAAGCATCTTCGAGCGAGATTTCCATATCATAGCGCATGTCGGCCCCGCGCCGCGCGGCTTGCCGCCCGCCGCCACCAAATGCGCCGCCAAAGATCGTTTCAAAAATATCGCCCAGATCGCCGAAATCCGCACCGCCGCCGCCACCCCCGCCGCCGGGGCCGCCTTGCTGGAACGCGGCATGGCCATAGCGATCATACGCCGCGCGCTTTTGCGGGTCGGACAACACGCCATACGCCGCATTGATCTGCTTGAACCGGGCTTCGGCAGCGGAATCGCCGGGGTTCTTGTCAGGGTGATAGCGCATCGCCAGACGGCGAAACGATGACTTGATCACTTTGTCGTCGGCACCGCGCTCGACTTCAAGCAGTTCGTAGAAATCGATTTCGGCCGACATCAGGCGCGTTCCCGGTCACTGTAAGGCAAAAGGCTTGAAACCAGCCGCCGCCCGGCGCGCAACAAGCGCGGGGGCGGCGGGCAGTATCGTCACAGCGGGACCGATGACATCGCCACGCCCGCGTTGCGTATCAGGCTTTGTCGTCAACTTCCGAAAACTCGGCGTCAACCACATCGTCGCCACCGGCGGCTTGTGCTCCGCCCGGTGAGGCAGCCGCCGCCTGTTCTTTTTCATAGATCGCCTGACCCAGCTTCATCGCCTTTTCGGTCAGGGCTTGCGCCGCCGCATTGATCGCATCGGTATCGCCGCCTTCGATCGCTGCCTTGGTGCTGGCAATCGCTGCGGTGATATCGGCCTTGAGCGCGGCGTCGATCTTGTCGCCATGTTCTTCTAGTTGTCGCTCGGTCGAATGGACCAGACTGTCGGCATTGTTGCGCGCTTCGGCAGCGGCGCGGCGCGCCTTGTCTTCGGCGGCAAATTTTTCGGCATCGCGCACCATCTGGTCGATATCGGCATCGGACAGCCCACCCGAGGCCTGAATGCGGATCTGCTGTTCTTTGCCGGTGCCTTTGTCTTTGGCCGACACATTGACGATACCATTGGCGTCAATGTCGAACGCGACTTCGATCTGCGGCACGCCGCGCCGTGCAGGCGGCAGACCAACAAGGTCGAACTGGCCGAGCAGCTTGTTATCGCCCGCCATTTCGCGCTCGCCCTGGAACACGCGGATCGTCACCGCCTGCTGGTTGTCTTCGGCGGTCGAAAACACTTGCGCCTTTTTGGTCGGGATCGTGGTGTTGCGGTCGATCATCCGCGTCATCACCCCGCCCAGCGTTTCGATCCCCAGCGACAGCGGGGTCACGTCGAGCAGCAGCACGTCTTTGACATCGCCTTGCAGCACGCCCGCCTGAATCGCCGCGCCCATCGCCACGACTTCATCGGGATTGACCCCGGTGTGCGGGTCTTTGCCGAAGAAATCGCGCACCACGTCGCGCACTTTGGGCATCCGCGTCATGCCGCCGACCAGCACGACTTCGTCGATGTCTTTGGCCGTCAGCCCGGCATCGGCGAGCGCCTTGCGGCACGGTTCGAGCGTGCGATCGATCAGTTTGGCCACCAGCCGTTCGAGATCGGACCGCGTGATCGTTTCGACCAGATGCAGCGGGGTGGTCGCCCCGCCTTCCATCCGCGCGGTAATGAACGGCAGGTTGACTTCGGTGGTCTGCGCCGAGGACAGTTCGATCTTGGCCTTTTCCGCCGCTTCTTTCAGCCGCTGCAATGCCAGCTTGTCCGAGCGCAAATCGAGCCCTTCGCGCGATTTGAACTTGTCGGCCAGATGTTCGACCACCACGGTGTCGAAATCTTCCCCGCCCAGGAACGTGTCGCCATTGGTCGATTTGACTTCGAACACGCCGTCGCCGATTTCGAGCACAGAAATGTCGAACGTGCCGCCGCCCAAGTCATAGACCGCGATGGTCTTGCCATCCTGCTTGTCCAGACCATAAGCCAGCGCCGCCGCCGTCGGCTCGTTGATAATGCGCAACACTTCCAACCCGGCGATCTGCCCGGCGTCTTTGGTTGCCTGCCGCTGCGCGTCGTTGAAATAAGCGGGCACGGTAATCACCGCTTGCGTCACCGTTTCGCCCAGATAGCTTTCGGCGGTTTCCTTCATCTTTTGCAGGATGAAGGCCGATACTTGCGACGGGCTGTAATCCTGCCCACCGGCATTGACCCAGGCGTCGCCGTTCTTGCCCTTGACGATGCCATAGGGCACGAGGCCCGCATCCTTTTTGGTCAGCGGATCGTCGAACCGCCGCCCGATCAGGCGCTTGACCGCAAAAATGGTGTTGTCGGGGTTGGTCACCGCCTGACGCTTGGCGGGCTGACCGATCAGTCGCTCGCCATCTTTGGTAAAGGCGACAATCGACGGCGTGGTGCGCGCGCCTTCGGAATTTTCGATCACTTTGGGCGTGCCGCCATCCATGACAGCCACGCAACTGTTGGTCGTTCCAAGGTCAATGCCGATAACTTTAGCCATAATGTCCTACTTCCTTCGCAACCGCGATACCCGCGAATTTCGGCCACTCCCCTGCCGGGCAAATGGCCTCATCGCGGTTCAGATGAGGCGGATATAGGTGTGCTTTGGCTTGGCACAAGGGCCGCTTGGTCCTAGAACAAACCGCGAGGGATTTAGTTCGCGAAAAGGGCGGGACATGCAGCGCACAAGCTTACTCGCAGTGACGATGATGATTGCGCTGGCGGGATGTTCGGCCAAACCGGACAGCAACCCCGGTGCAGCGGCATCGTCCGCGCCCAGCGCCGAGGCAGCCGGACCGGCGCTGCACGATGCCACGGTGCAACTGGCTCCGGTGGCGGGCCGCCCTGCGGTCGCCTATTTCACGCTCGATGCGCCAAGTGGCGCGGCGGGCAAAGTGGTGGCGGTGCAAGTCGATCATTTTGCGCGCGCCGAATTGCACCACAGCATGATGCACGGCAGCATGGCGAGCATGGACCCGGTCAAAGACATCGCGATCACGCCGGGCAAGCCGCTGGTGTTTGCGCCGGGGGGCTATCACGTGATGCTGTTTGACGGCGATGGCAGCCTTGCGCCTGGCGGCACCACGGCGATCACGCTGACGCTCGATAGCGGGGAAAAGATCACTGGCGCTGCCACTGTTACGGCTGCGGGCGGGGACGCCATGGGCGGAATGAAGATGTAGTTTTAGCGTGGACCGCACCGCGCCTGCCCCGCGCCCGCATCTGGGGCTGATCCCGGCGACGCTGGTCGCGCTGGGGATGATCATGTCCACCGATTCGCTGAAAACCGCGCCGACTGTCGCGCTCAATGCCGCGCCGGGGCAATTCGTGTGGCTGTGGATTGGCGGCGGGGTGATCTCGCTGATCGGGGCGCTGTGCTATGTCGAAATGGCGTGCGCTTTTCCCGATGCGGGCGGCGAATACAGCTTTCTGGCGCGCGCGTGGGGTCGGCGGGTCGGCGCGGTCTATGCGTGGTCGCGCTTTGCGGTGATGCACACTGGGTGGATCGCGCTGATGGCGCATCTGCTGGCCGACTATGCCAGCGCGCTCGTGCCGCTGGACGGGGGCGCTCGCACGCTGCTGGCGCTGGGGATCGTTGGCTTGCTTGCGGCGATCAATTGCATCCATGTGCGGCTGGGGTTCGGCACGCAAGCGGTGCTGGTCGCGCTGGTGGCGCTGGGCTTTGCGGCGGTGATTGTCGCCGGGTTTGCGGTTTCCCCGCCGGTGGTGGACCCGTTGCCTGCCGGTAGGCACCATCTGGGCGTGGCGATGATCTATGTCTTTCTGGCTTATGGCGGGTGGAGCGACATGGCGACATTGTCTGCCGAACTGCGCGCCGGGCCGCGCGGCATGGCGGTGGTGACAATGGGCGCCATCGGGCTGCTGATGGTGCTCTATGTCGCGCTCAACGCCGCGATGGCGCATGGACTGGGGCTGCCCGCGCTGGCGCACAGCACCGCGCCGGGGGCCGATGTCGCGCGCGCCGCATTCGGCCCGGCAGGCGCGGTGCTGGTTGTCATGGTGGTAACGATTTCGGGCCTCGCCAGCATCAATTCCACGCTGATCGTCTGCGCGCGCGTGACTTGGGCGGCATCGCAACCCATCCCCGCATTGCGTCGCATCGGCATCTGGCATGGCGAACGCGGCACGCCGGTGGCGGCGGTCTTGGCGGTGGCGGGCTGTTCCGCGTTGCTGACAGTGCTGGCGGGGCTGACCGGCAATGGCTTTGGCGCGATGGTCGATTATATGACCCCGGTCTATTGGCTGTTCATTGCGCTGGGGATGGCGGCGGCGATCCGGCTGCGGCGGCGGTATGGTGCGGCACGGTTTCCGGTGCGCACGCCGCTGTTCCCGCTGTTTCCGCTGGCGTTCGGTGCGGTGGCGCTGGCGATGCTGTGGTCATCGCTGACCCAGCTAGGCCCGGGCGCGCTGATCGGCGCAGGCGTCATGATGGTGGGGGTGGGGCTGGAGGCGGTGGTTCACCGCCGCGCCGCCTGACCGAAAAAACTGGTGGAGCCAAGCGGGATCGAACCGCTGACCTCTACAATGCCATTGTAGCGCTCTCCCAGCTGAGCTATGGCCCCACGCGTTTTTCGCAACAACCCCCTGGGAGGGGCTGGTCGCAGTGATCCTGCTGCGGAGCCGGGCCTTTAAGCGAGGCCCGGCTGGCTGGCAAGATCAATTTTCAGACTGTCAAACCTCTTCGTCTTCGCCATCGTGGCCCGGCACGCCCAAGTCCTCATCGCCGCCCAGATCGACATCGTTGTCGGGCGAATCGCCGTCTTCATCGATATCAAGGTCTTCATCGGCCAGATCGACATCGGCCACGACATCGACTTTGGCTTTCTGGATTTCCTCATACGGGATCGGCTGCTTCGATTTGAGCACCGGATCGGGAATCCACGCATATTTGCATTCGACGCACGAAACCGGATCGTCTTTGCCCAGATCGTAAAAGCGGGTGCCGCACTTTGGACAGCTATGCTTGGCGCCCCATTCCGGCTTGACCATGAAAAAACCCTCAAGTTTGGTGATGCGCGGGCACGCAGCGGTTGCCAAGCCATACCCGTCGCAAGAGCCGCGCGCCTTGCCATAGCCGCGCGGCGCTGTCAAAAGCCCGCTCGCATTTGCTGGCGCGAAGGCACAACTGGCTTTCCGCGCCCGACAGGAAAAAGGCCGCCCGCGTTGTCCATTGCCCCTGCCCTGCCCCGCCGCTTCGTCGCCCGTGGACCGCTGACCGGGCGAATCCGCGTGCCCGGCGACAAATCGATTAGCCATCGGTCGATCATGCTCGGCGCGCTGGCGGTGGGCGAAACGCGCGTGGCGGGCTTGCTCGAAGGCGAAGATGTGATGGCCACCGCCGCCGCGATGCGCGCGATGGGTGCGCAGATCGAACGGCAAGCCAATGGCGACTGGGTGGTGGCGGGCGTCGGCGTTGGCGGGCTGCTGCAACCGGCGGGCGCGCTCGACATGGGCAATTCGGGCACGTCAACGCGGCTCTTGCTGGGGCTGGTCGCCAGCCATGCGCTGACAGTGTGCTTTACCGGCGATGCCAGTCTGTCGCGGCGGCCGATGGGCCGGGTGATCGGCCCGCTAAGCGAAGTGGGCGCAGCGTTTACCGCTTATCCCGGCGGGCGGCTGCCGCTGATCATAACCGGGGCGCAAACCCCGGTGCCGATCACCTATCGCCTGCCGGTCGCATCGGCGCAGGTCAAAAGCGCGGTCTTGCTGGCCGGGCTCAACACGCCGGGGGTGACCACGGTGATCGAGCCGGTGCCGACGCGCGATCATTCGGAGCGGATGTTGCACGGGTTTGGCGCGGACCTGACGGTTGAAACCGATGACCATGGCGCGCGCGTGATCCGCCTGACCGGGCAGCCCGAATTGCGCCCGCAGACGATCACCGTTCCCGGCGATCCATCATCCGCAGCGTTTTTCGTCGTGGCAGCGCTGATTGTGCCGGGGTCGGATGTGGTGGTG
The DNA here is from genome assembly GCA_903848655.1 of uncultured Sphingomonadales bacterium. Taxonomy (GTDB): domain Bacteria; phylum Pseudomonadota; class Alphaproteobacteria; order Sphingomonadales; family Sphingomonadaceae; genus Novosphingobium. Next base: position 28,588 of record CAINGT010000022.1, on the reverse strand, counting down.
GAAAATGTCGGGCTGAATCCCACGCGCGCCGCGCTGTTCGATGTTTTGCGCGCGATGGGCGGGCAGATCGCTGAATTGAACCCGCGCACCGTTGGCGGCGAACCCGTCGCCGATCTGCATGTCCGCGCCAGCGCGCTGCACGGTATCACAGTCGATCCTGCGGTGGTGCCCGCGATGGTCGATGAGTTTCCGGTACTGTTTGTCGCCGCCGCGCTGGCGGAAGGGCGCACCGTGACGAGCGGGCTCGACGAATTGCGGGTCAAGGAATCCGACCGCATCACCGCCATGCGCGAGGCTTTGACCCGCGCGGGTGCGCAAGTGACCGAACGGGCCGACGGGCTGATTATCGAGGGCAGCGGCGGGCGCTTGCTGCCCGGCACGGATGATCGCGCGATCACCACGCACCTCGATCATCGCATTGCGATGGCGATGGCGGTCGCCGGGCTGGCCAGCGAACGCGGGGTGCTGATCGACGATACGCGCCCGATTGCCACCAGCTTTCCGGCGTTCGAAGCCTTGCTGGCGGCCACCGGCGCGTTATGATTATCGCGGTCGATGGCCCCACCGCTTCGGGCAAAGGCACGATTGCGCGCGCGCTCGCTGCGCATTTCGGCCTGCCGCACCTCGATACCGGGCTGCTCTATCGCGCCGTCGGGCGGCAAGTGGCGCTCGCCGGGGGCAACCCCGATGACCCTGCCGACGCTTTGGCGGCTTGCGGCTTTGCCGACAGCTTGCTCGCTGATCCGGCGCTGCGCGATGAAGCGGTTGGCGGGCTCGCCAGCCGGGTTTCAGTCCACGCTGCTGTCCGCGCGGCGCTGCTCGCACGCCAACGCAGCTTTGCCGCGCAGCCCGGCGGTGCGGTGCTTGACGGGCGCGATATCGGCACGGTGATCGCGCCCGACGCCGATGCCAAGCTGTTCGTTACCGCCAGCGTCGCGGCGCGCGCGTTGCGCCGCTATCTGGAAATGCGCGCGCGTGGCGAGGATGTCAGCCGAGCAGCCATCGAGTCTGACCTTGCCGCGCGCGATGCACGCGACCGCGACCGCACGCTCGCCCCCTTGCGCCAGGCCGCCGACGCGGTGCTGCTCGATACGTCGGCGCTGCCGCCTGCCGCCGCGATTGCTGCCGCCATTGCGCTGGTTGAACGGCAACGAAACACCCGCGTGGACACCTGAAAACCGGCACGGTTTTGCCGTCCTTTGGCGCAAGGGGCAGATATCGGCCGCACCAGCGACCACCCGGAACAAAGGCGCGCGCATGATGGACCAATCTGCCACCCCCGTTACCGATCAGCGCCGGGTGGCGCGCATAGGGTTTGAACTGATGGTGCGGTGCAAGCACGGCCCGACGCGTTCAACCGTGATGCTGAAAGACATGACCCCGTTTGGCGCGCGGGTCGAAGGGCTCGATTCGCCCGAAGTGGGCGAAGCGATCAGCCTGATGCTGCCCGCCGAACCGCCAAGGCTGGCCTTCGTCATGTGGACCAATGGCGTGACATCAGGGCTGGAATTCGCCGACGCGCTGCCCCCGGCGAAGTTCGCCACGATGATCCGCGACTTTGCGATAGCCCCCGTGCCACCGCCATGGCCGGGACGCGCTGCAGCGTAATCCCGTTTCAGGTAGCGCTTGCAAAGCCGCGCAATCTCGCTAAGGGCCTGCGCTTCCCCGTCCCGTGCGGGGGAGCGAAGAAAGCCGGAGGGGCCCCGCAATCGTGCGGATCAGCCAGCGATCGGTTAGAAAAAACAAGGACGCATGATACATGCCGCTTTACGAGCATGTCTTTCTGGCGCGCCAGGATCTGAGCCAGGCTCAGGTCGATGCGCTTGCCGCCACCGCCACCAGCATCGTCGAAGCCAACCACGGCACGATTACCAAAGTCGAATCGTGGGGCCTGCGTTCGCTGGCGTATAAAATCCAAAAGAACCGCAAGGCGCACTTCGTGCTGCTCAACATCGATGCCCCGGCGGGTGTCGTGGCCGAGCTGGAACGCCAGACCGCGATCAACGAAGATGTGATCCGCTTTTTGACCGTGCGCGTTGACGAACTCGAAGCCGGTCCTTCGGCAATGATGCGCAAGAACGACCGCGAACGCGTGCGTCGTCGTGATCGCGAAGGGGAATAAACCATGGCCCGTCCGTTTTTCCGTCGCCGCAAGAGCTGCCCGTTTTCGGGCAAAAACGCGCCGAAGATCGATTTCAAAGATGTGCGCCTGTTGCAGGGTTTCATGTCCGAACGCGGCAAGATCGTGCCCAGCCGCATCACTGCGGTTTCGGCCAAAAAGCAGCGCGAACTGGGTCAGGCGATCAAGCGCGCCCGGCACATCGGCCTGCTGCCGTACCTCGTCAAGTAAAGGAGCGCGCACACCATGCAGATCATCCTGCTCGAGCGCATCGAGAAACTGGGCACGATTGGCGACGAAGTCTCCGTAAAGGATGGCTACGCGCGCAATTTCTTGCTGCCCAACAAAAAGGCGCTGCGCGCCAACGACGCCAACCGCAAAATCTTTGAAGCCAACCGCGCGCGGATCGAATCCGACAATGCCGCGCGCCGCGAAGAAGCCAGCGCCGAAGCGGGCAATGTCGCCGGCAAAGAAGTGGTGCTGATCCGCGCCGCATCGAACGCCGGCCAATTGTACGGTTCGGTCTCGGTCCGCGATATCGCCGACGGGCTGATCGCCCAAGGCGCCAAAGTGACCAAGGCAATGATCGTGCTCGACCGCCCGATCAAGACCATCGGCGTGTTCGACGTCCGCGTCGCGCTGCACCCCGAAGTCGTCGTCAGCGTAAAGGCCAATGTCGCCCGTTCGCCTGACGAAGCCGAATTGCAAGCCAAAGGCGTCGATGTCATCGACGCAATGTTCGACAGCGAGGTCGGCGGCTTTACCGAAGCCTACGACCCCAACGCCGAACCGGGTGAAATCCCGGCCGACTTGCTCGATGGCGGAGCGCAGGCCGACGCCTGAGCCTCGTAGGTGCGAACGATTGAAAGGGGGCGCATCGCAAGGTGCGCCCTTTTTTTGTCAATTTTATTGTTTGTAATCACAACAATTTAAAGTCATTCTCTTTTATTAATTGATAGGAAGTATGGCAATGGAACGGACGGTAGAAGATTGACTTTTACACCTTGAGGCAGCGAGCTACGCCAATGGATTAGTTATTTGGAATCTGGTTCGCGCGACTTGGCCAGATCGAGAAATGCGGAATCAAATTCGCGACAGTGTTTGCAAAATGATTGAACCCGGCATTCTCTCTCAAACTAACGATCAGAAGCGCTTACTGGTTGAGATGGCTCTTGATGAAGCTGAGGCACTTTTCCGGTCCTCGCAGCCGCCTGAGCCGCGAACAGTTTGAATTCCAACGCTAGGCCTATTTAGGCGCTGATTAGCGCGGCGCAAAAGGTATAAAGGGCGTCGGTCCCTAAAGTTATTGGAATTATTATATCGTATTTATTATTATTTATCAATAATATTGATTTTCCATTTTTGTAAATGTCAATTTCCTCAATATTCCTAGAAATCGCATAGAGCGTTGATATGTTAAAAGATATTTTAGGAAAGTAGCAGCAATTAGAGTTGGAGCAATGCAAAATTTAGCTTCTCTAACGTTGGCTTGGGATTCACAAACCTGCGCGGCGCGTCCTTTGAGCAAGTCTCATCGCCATACGCGCCGATCTCACGCAAGGCTTCCTTGAACTTGCCGGATTGACTTTCGGAAAATTCGCTGGTTCCAGTGGGCTTTATGGCTGACACCTATATATTTGCTGATGAAGCAGGGGATTTTACATTCACTCGGAATCCCAATGTAAGCAGGTTTTTTATTTTGTGCACCGTTCACATGCATGATTGCTCGGTCGCTGGTGATCTCATCGCGCTCAGGCACAAGCTGGCGAGAGAAGGGGCTGAACTTGGCGACTATTTTCATGCAACAACGGACAAACAGGCCGTCCGGAATGCTGTGTATGAAACGATTTTAGGACGGTCCTTTACAGTCCAAGCTACGCTGATGGAAAAGAGCAAAGCCCAACCCCACATTCGGGAGTCAAAGCCAAAGTTCTATCAATATGGTTGGTTTTACCATTTCAAGCATGGTGTCGCCAATGATCTGGACGACGAGCACGAAGCCTTGGTGACTGCCGCGTCCATCGGTACCAAAAAGGAACGAAAAGGCTTTGAGAGCGCGGTAAACGACGTGATGCGACAAACAGTTCGATGCAAATCCTGGGCGACAGATTTTATGCCGTGCGCTGCACACCCTTGTTTACAGGTTGCGGACTATTGCGCATGGGCAATCCAGCGAAAGTTGGAAAAAGGCGACACGCGCTCTTTCGATCTTATCAAAGACCGGATTACATACGAATACGACCTCTGGCATAGAGGCTCAACTCATTATTACTAATTGAAAAAATGCGCGGCCCGCGTAATTCGCGATCTTGGCTATCCCGAAGGAAGTGCTCCCAGAGCCCTTTTCACCAAGCAAAGGCCGCGTAACCTGCAATACGAGTCACTTCGGGAAATGTCAATGCCCATCTTGACATGATAATAAAAATGTGAAGCGCGCTACAAAAGTAGCTAAATTATAGTTCGAAAATGCTTCCAGTTCGGTTAACACCCCTACCAGGTTAACAAGACAACCACTCGCTATTTTGGATTATCCCCTCACCACCACCAAATCGAGCGGCGAATGGCCGAGCGTCAGCAGCCGTCGCGCATCGGCCCAGCTTGCGGTCAGCCAGCGTGCTTGCAGCGCGGGTGGCACGATCAGGGGCAGGCTGGCGATCTGGCCCAAGCTGCCATCGGTGCTGACTACCGCAAAGCTGGGGACTTCGCTGTCGCGCCACACCCCGGCAAAGGCCATCACCTGCTGGCCGGGCACTGCCAGCCATAGAGCGCGCCCGGCGCGCGTTGCGCAAAACGCGGTGGCGGGGACCAGGCAGCGAAATTCGGTGTGGCGCAAAGTGCCGATCCAGAACGGGCTGTCGGGGTTGCGCAAATGGGTCACCACGCGATCGCCGCGCGGCGGGGGCGGCACCCCCCATTGGCGCGGCACGATCCGCCGGGTGTGCCCGTGCTGCACCACCACCGGGGCAAAGCCGCCCGGTTCCACTCTACCGCGCTGCCACACGTCCTTGCCCGGATCGGCATTCAGCGCGGCGGCAATCGCGGCGGCGTCGGCATCAAGGCGATAAGGATGGACCACCGCGCTAGAGGCTTTGTTTTCGCGTGATTAATTGCGAGCCGCAGGCCACCGAAGGTAAAAGCCGGTTCCCACTTTTTCGCATCACGCTATAGCGCGCGATGATCCCGCACGTTACCATCACTGCTTTTCCGAGCTGAGGAACCCCGCGCATGGCCCTGCCCTTTCGCCTGACTGCCGCCGTGCTGGCTTTGCCGCTGGCTTGCGGCCTTGCTCACGCAAAGCCGCTCAACCGGATAACCATCATCCGCGACGAATGGGGCATTGCCCATGTCCACGGCCACAGCGATGCCAATGCGGTCTATGGCATGGTCTATGCGCAAGCCGAAGACGATTTTCCCCGCATCGAGCGCAACTATCTGACCAATCTGGGGCGGCTGGCCGAAGCCGAAGGTGAAAGCGCGCTGTGGCAGGATCTGCGTCAGCGACTGTTCGTTGATCCGGTACGGCTGCGCGCCGATTATGCGCGCAGCCCGGCATGGTTGCGCGCGCTGATGCAAGGCTGGGCGGCGGGGCTGAACGCCTATCTGGCCGATCATCCGGCGGTCAAACCCAAAGTGTTGACGCGGTTCGAGCCTTGGATGGCGCTGGCCTTTACCGAAGGCAGCATCGGCGGCGATATTGCCAAAGTGCCGCTGTCGCAGTTGCAGGCGTTTTATGAACACCGCGATGTGGCGATGACTGCGCAAGAACGCGGGCTGGTGTGGCGCGAACCTGCCGGGTCAAACGGCATCGCCATCGCGCCCGAGCGCACGCGCGAAGGCCACGCGCTGCTGCTGATAAACCCGCATACCAGTTTCTTTTTCCGGTCCGAATTGCAGGTTGCCAGCGATCAGGGGCTGAATGTCTATGGCGCGGCGACATGGGGGCAGCCGTTCATCTATCAGGGGTTCAACGCCCATGCCGGCTGGATGCACACCACCAGCGGAATCGACAATGTCGATGAATTTGCCGAAACGCTGGCCGACCTGCCCCATGGTGCCAAAGGTTATCGCTATGGCAACCAAATCCGCCCGCTCAAGCAAACCCGCATCACGCTGCGCTATGCGCGCGGCGATGGGACTTATGCCAGCCGCAGCTTTGTTACCTGGGCCAGCCACCATGGCCCGATCATTCGCGAAGCCAATGGCAAATGGATCGCCATCGCGCTGATGAACCGGCCGGTGGCGGCGCTGCAACAAAGCTTTTTGCGCACCAAGACGCGCGATCTGGCATCGTTCCTGAAAGTCGCGAAGCTGCGCGCCAACAGTTCGAACAACACGCTGTTTGCCGATGACAAAGGCGAAATCGCCTATCTCCACCCGCAATTCGTGCCGATCCGTGCGCGCGGGGTCGATTATACCCGCCCGGTCGATGGCAGCAATCCTGCCACCGACTGGCGCGGGTTGCACGCGCTGGGCGATTTGCCCAGCGTGCTGACCCCGCGCAACGGCTGGGTCTACAACAGCAACGATGCGCCGTGGCACGCCGCCGGTCCAGACAGCCCGCGCGCGCGCGATTATCCCGCTTATATGGATCAGGCAGGGGACAATCCGCGCACCACCCATGCCGTGCGCGTGCTGGGCGAGCGGCGCGACTTTACGCGCGATGGCCTGATCGGTGCCGCCTATGATCCATGGCTGCCCGCCTTCGACCATTTGCTGCCACCACTGATCGCGGCGGCTGCCGCCGATCCCGGCTCACCCGACCGGCAGGCAGCGGTCGCGCTGCTCGCGGGCTGGGATCGGCGCTGGTCCGCCGCTTCGGTCCCCACCACGCTGGCCGTCACATGGGGAGAAGCGCTGTGGGCCAAACGCGGCGACAATGCCGATCCCGATGATGACAGCACATCGGTGTGGGACTGGATGGAACACCGCGCCAGCCCGGCGCAACGGCTGGCCGCGCTGGACGAGGCAATCGCCCGGCTCAAGACCGATTTTGGCGACTGGCGCGTGCCGTGGGGCCAGATCAACCGCTATCAGCGCAACGACGGCGCGATCACGCAGACGTTTGACGATCACCGCCCATCGGTCGCGATTCCCTTTGCCAGCGCGCGCTGGGGCTCGCTCGCCTCGTTCGGCGCGGCGCGCTATCCTGGCACCGCGCGGTTTTACGGCACCAGCGGCAACAGCTTTGTCGCTGCGGTCGAATTCGGCCGCCACGTTACCGCGCGCGCAATCAGCATCGGCGGCGAAAGCAACGATCCGGCATCACCACATTTCGCCGATCAGGTGGATCGTTATGCGCGCGGCGACTTGCGCACCGTGCACTTCTGGCCCGCTGATCTGGCCCGCCATGTCACATCGCGCAAAGTGCTGGTGCGTTAGAGCGGAATGCGATCAGATTGAATCGCATTCTGCTCTAGAGTCTTTGTTTTCGCGTGATTTTTTGCGAGCCGCAGGCCACCGCAGGTAAAAACCGGTTCCCACTTTTTCGCATCACGCTCTAAAGCTCTCGAAAACAAAGGGTCTATCGCGTGTCCGGCTGCACCGTTCCCCGTAAATTGCGCACAGTCTGCGTCATTTGCCGGCGATCAGCCCCGGGGGGGCCAAACTGCATCCCGTCTGGCCGACCACTGATCCGGCGCGAGCGAGCAAGACACCGCGCAACTCCGGATCGCAACTCGCGACGACCACGTCAGGCCAGCGATCGGGCAGACGATCGCGGATCGCGATGGTCATGCCGCGCCGTTGCCAAATCAGCGCGTAGAAGCGCAGTTGCGGTGCATAGTGCAGTTCGCCACCCACGGATATGCCCGGATCAACGATCATGACTTGCCGAACGGCGCGATCATGGAGCGCCGCAAGCACATCGCCATAGCGGGACTGAGGGTAAAACGCGCGCGGCACCAGAATGTCATAGCGCCAGAATGCGACCCAGCTTCCGATTGCCAGCGTCATCACTCCCAGTACAGCGGCCGCCAGCACCCGTTCGCGGCGAGTCAACCCGCCCTGATCGCGCGGGCGACGGGCCTGCCGCACACGCGCATCGATACCGATGGCGCAAGCAATTGCCAGCCACGGCATCGCGGGCAAAAGATAATGGTAGATGCGGGTCTTCACCACGCTGACCAGCAGCAACTGGACGGCAAAGCAGCACAGCGCAAAGCCCCCGGCCTGGCGCGCGCGCGGCGGCGCGGCCCGGATGGCCCACGGGGCCAGCAGCACCAGCGGCCCCAGCGTGAACGAGCCCCACACCAGCAGGTTTTCGACATAGAACCATGGCGGATTGGCGCGATATTCAAGGTGATTGGTCAGCCGGCCCAGCGCGTCGTTGAACAACGCCGCGTCGATGAACCCCGGGGCCACGCGCTCTCGCACCAGATAGAACAGCGCAAGCGGCACCAACGCGGCGATCAGCATCACCGCATGGCGCGGGTTTGCGATCACACGGCGGGTGCGCCCCGCCAGCACGACATAAACCGCCACCCCCACGCCAGGCATCAACCCGGCAATCGTCTTGGTCAGCGTGGCACCGGCAATCAGCGCCGCAGCAGCGATGATTAGCGCCCAACCCGGACGGCAGCGGTGCACCAGTGCATAGAGCAGCGCCACATAAGCCGTGGTAAACAAGCACATCAGCGCATCATAGTCGGCGGTACGCGCGCCATGCGCGCCATAAAAACCGATGCTTGTGGCCAACAGCACTACCGCAAGACTGGCCGCCGCGCGCGATGCTGTCGCTTTGCGCACAAACACAAACACCACCACCAGCGTGCCCAGCGCGGCAATCATCGCAGGCAACCGCAGCGCCAGTTCAGATGGCCCGAACATCTGCATCGACGCGGTCATCAGCCAGATCATCAGCGGCGGCTTGGTATTCCACAGGTCGGGAACAAACCCGTAAGTCGTCACCAGACTCCAACCGCGCTGAACCATTTCCAGCGCGTTGACCGCAAGCCGCGATTCATCCCACAACACAATCGGCGGCGTTGCGCGGTCAACAAACATGAACGCCGCAGCGGCGACCAACAGCCCGGTCAGCAGCGCCGCATCAGCGGCGCGATCACGGATGGTGCGTGCCGCCGTTCGCCCCGTTACCATGTCGCCTCCGGCCGTGTTTTCCGATGCCCCACGAACTACCACCCGATGGCTGGATTATGCTGCGACAAGCAACTGTATATTCTCATGATTTATTACAAGCTACGGGCTTTCAGCTTGAGCCGGAACGCGTGCAGCAGCGGTTCGGTATAGCCGCTGGGCTGGGCCATGCCTGCAAAGATCAGCGCGCGCGCGGCCTGAAACGCCAGGCTGGCCTCGGGATCGGGGGCCATGGTGCGATAGGCCGGGTCTGCGGCGTTTTGCGCATCGACGGTGGCGGCCATGCGGCGCAACGCGGCATCGACATCGGCTTCGGTGGTTATGCCGTGATGCAGCCAATTGGCGATATGCTGGCTGGAAATGCGCAATGTCGCGCGGTCTTCCATCAGGCCGACATCGTGGATATCGGGCACTTTGGAACAGCCGATGCCCTGATCGACCCAGCGCACGACATAGCCCAGAATCCCTTGGGCATTGTTGTCGAGTTCTTCGCGGATTTCGTCTGCCGACCAGTTGTGCCCTGCCGCAACAGGGATCGTCAGCAGCGCATCAAGGCTGGCGACCGGCTCTGCGCGGCGTTCGGCCTGGCGCGCAAACACATCGACCTGATGATAATGCGTCGCGTGGAGCACGGCGGCCGTGGGCGAAGGCACCCAGGCCGTATTGGCCCCCGAGCGCGGATGGCCAATCTTTTGCGCCAGCATGTCGGCCATGCGGTCGGGCATCGCCCACATACCTTTGCCGATCTGCGCTTTGCCCGACAGGCCGCAGGCCAGCCCGATCTGGACATTGCGATCTTCGTAAGCCTTGATCCAGTCGCTGGCTTTCATGTCGGCTTTGCGCACCATCGCGCCTGCCTGCATCGCGGTGTGGATTTCATCACCGGTACGGTCGAGAAAACCGGTGTTGATGAACATGATGCGGTCTTTCACCGCATGGATGCACGCCGCCAGATTGGCGCTGGTGCGGCGCTCTTCATCCATCACCCCCACTTTGAGCGTGTGGCGCGCCAGCCCGAGCATGTCTTCAACCGCATCGAACACGTCGTTGGTAAAGGCGCACTCGTCCGGCCCGTGCATCTTGGGCTTGACGATATAGACGCTGCCGGTGCGGCTGTTGCGGCCAGCGCCGGGCCCGCGCAAATCGTGCAGCGCAATCGTCGCGGTGACAATGGCATCGAGAATACCTTCGGGCGCTTCGCCGCCATCGGGCAGGAGCACGGCAGGCGTGGTCATCAGATGGCCGACATTGCGCACCAGCAGCAGCGAGCGGCCCGGCAGCGTGCGCTGCGTTCCGTCGTGGGCGACAAAGCCGCGATCGGGATTGAGCCGCCGCGTGATGAGCGCGCCCGCTTTGGTGAACGTATCCGCCAGATCGCCGCGCATCAGCCCCAGCCAATTGGCATAAGCCAGCACTTTGTCGGCAGCATCGACCGCCGCCACCGAATCCTCGAAATCGCAGATCGTCGAAATCGCGGCTTCGAGCAGCACATCGGCAATGCCTGCCGGGTCGGTCGCGCCAATCGGATGCGCGCGGTCGATCACCACTTCGATATGCAGGTCGTGATGCACCAGCACCAGATTGTCGCCCGCGCGGCCCAGCCATTGCGCGGGATCGGCGAGCACCGGGTCGCCACCGGTCCATTCGCCCCACGTCCCGCTGGCCAGCGGCACCGCCGAATCGAGCAACGCCTTGGCCCACGCGATCACGCGCGCGCCGCGCTGCGGGTCATAAGCGCTGCCCAGTGCCGCGCCGGGCAGCGCATCGGTGCCGTATAACGCGTCATAAAGGCTGCCCCAGCGGGCATTGGCGGCATTGAGCAGAAACCGCGCATTGAGCACCGGCACCACCAGTTGCGGACCAGCCGTGGTCGCCAGTTCTGCATCGACGTGGCGCGGATTGACTACAAACGGGGCCGGTTCGGGCACCAGATAGCCGATTTCGGTCAAAAACGCGCGATAGGCCTGCGGGTCAAAGCGCTGTCCGGCGCGCGTTTCGTGCCAGTGGTCGATGCGCTGTTGCAGCACCGCGCGCGTCGCCAGCAGGTCGCGGTTGCGCGGGGCAAACCGCGCAAAGATCGCCGCTGCGCCCTGCCAAAACGCCGCAGCCTCCAGCCCCGTGCCCGGCAGAACGTGGGTATCGATGAATGCGGCAAGCTCAGCCGCCACGCGCAAGGTGTCCCGGATGACATAAGACATGGCTGGATCCTTGCTGCGCGCCGGGACCATCGCGGCGACCGCAACGGCTCCTTACCGATCACCCTGACCAGCGAACAGACAGAAAAAACTGTCCTGCGCGCAAATTTTGCGGTGCACAGCGACCGCAGAAATGTGCCATGCAGCAGCCATGCGCGGGAAAACAGGCAATCGCAGCAAAGCGTCAGCGGGGCGACCGGGTTGGTGGCTCGGTCTGGCGATTGCGTTGACGCCGGTTGGCGTCGCCCATGCCGATGTCATGGTCATCGCCAATGGACAGGCGCGCTGGGTGACCGGTGGCCCGGCCTCGCCCGCCGCGCCCCGGCGCGTGATACCTGCCCCGGCGGCATGGCGCGGCACGATTGCCGCGCTCGCGCAACGCTATGACTTGTCCCCGGCGGTGATCGAGGCGCTGATCTGGCAGGAAAGCCGCTGGCGCACCGATGCCGTTTCGCCCAAAGGCGCGCGCGGGCTGGCGCAATTGATGCCGCAAACCGCGCGCGCGTTGGGCGTCGATGCCGATGATCCCGCCGCCAATGTCGAAGCCGGGGTGCGCTATTTTCGCCAGTTGCTCGACCGGTTTGGCGGCAATCTCGATCAGGCGCTCGCCGCGTACAACGCCGGCCCGGGCCGGGTTGCGCGCGCGGGCGGGGTGCCGCATATCGCCGAAACGCGCGGCTATGTTGCGGCGATTCTGGCGCGGCTGGCCGCGCAAGCCACCGACAGGAGATGAATGCGATGCATCGCCGATATCCCGCCTTTGGCGCACTTGCCGCACTGGCGCTGTTCCCGGCGCGCGCGCTGGCGCAAGCGGCGGCCGATCCGCAAGGGTCAGGACCGATTCTGGCGGCGCTACTGTGGTTGCAGGGCACCTTGCTGGGCAATGTCGCCACGGCGGTGGCGGTCATGGCGGTGGCGGCGGTCGGGCTGATGATGCTGACCGGGCGGCTCAATTGGCGGTTTGGCGTTTCAGTGATCCTGGGCTGCTTTATCCTGTTCGGCGCGAGCGCAATCGTCGCGGGCATCCGGCAGGCGGCAGGTTAGCCGGTGGAACTGGTCCGCCCACGCTTGTGCAAGCCGCTGACGCGGCCGCAGATGTTTGCGGGGGTGACCTACAGCTTTTTTATTATCAACCTGATGATCACCACCGAAGTGTTTCTGATGACGCGCACGTTCCTTGCGCTCGGGGTGGCGCTGGTGGTGCATGGCGCGGGCTATCTGGCGGCACTGCGCGAACCGCGCGTGTTCGATCTGTGGCTGATGCGGGTGCGCCGGTGCCCGCGTGTGCGCAACTGGCGGGTGTGGGGGTGCAATTCTTATGCCCCGTGACGGCCTGTTTGCGCGCTGGCGGCAGCGTGAAGCGCGCGCGGGGGACCGGCTGCCTTATGCCGCGCTGATCAGCAGCCATGTGCTGGCTTTGCGCGACGGATCGCTGCTGGTGGCGCTGCACGTGCCGGGCTGGCCCGCCGAAACCGCGCAAGCCGATGAAATCAACGCCCATGCCGCACAGCGCGATGTGTGGTTGCGCGCGGGGATCGACGCGCGTTACGCGCTGGGCCACCATATTATCCGGCGGCGCGTGGCGCTTGATCGCGCCGGATCGTTCGACGATGCGATGTCCGCGCATATCGACGCGCGCTGGCATGATCGCGTTGGCACGGGCGCGCTCTATGTCAACGACCAGTTCATCACGCTGCTGCGCCGCCCGCCACGCGGCAAGACCGGCTGGATCGAAGCCGCGCGCCGCCGCTTGCGCCCGGCTGACGCGGGGATCGATCCGGGCGAAGTGCGCGCGCTCTTGGCCGCCGCCACCGGGCTGGCGGCAGCGCTGGCCCCGGCGGGCGCGCGCATTCTGGGCGATTATGCCGGAGCGGGCGGGCGCTGCAACGAAGTGCTCGAAGTGCTGGCCTGCCTTTACAATGGCGACATGCGCCCGGTGCGTCGCCCGCCCGAAGGCGCGGATGTCGGACAGATGCTCGCGAGCGTGCGCACCAGCTTCGGGCTTGATGCCGTCGAACGGCGCGGGCCACACGGCATCGACTTTGCCGCGCTGGTCAGCCTGAAAGACTATCCCGAAGCCACATCGCCGGGCTTGCTCGATCCGCTGCTGGCGGTCGATGCCGAATTCGTGCTGACCGAAACCTGGGCGCCGACCGACCGCCAGATTACGCGCGAACGCATCGATCTGGCGCTGCGCCGCTTGCGCGCCGCCGATGAAGACGCGCTGGCCGAACGCGCCGATCTGCTGGCCGCGCGCGACGCGCTGGGGATGGGCGCGGCGGCCTATGGCGATCATCATCTCTCGGTGCTGGTGCGCGGCGACAGCCTGTCCGCGCTCGACGCCAGGGTCACGATGGTGGCAGGCGCGCTCGCCGATGCCGGGGCGATCCCGGTGCGCGAAGATGTCAATCTGGAACCGGGGTTCTGGGGCCAGTTTCCCGGCAACGAAAGCTATATCGTGCGCCGCGCGCTGATCTCCAGCGCCAATCTCGCCTGTTTCGCCGCGTGCCACGGCCCGGCGATGGGCAGCGCGCAAGGCCATCACTGGGGCGATGCGGTTACCGTGCTGGCGACCACCGCCGCCACCCCGTTCTTTTTCAGCCTGCATCAGGGTGATCTGGGCAATTTCACGCTGATCGGTCCATCGGGCAGCGGCAAGACCGTGGTGCTGAACTTTCTGACAGCGCAAGCGCAACGCTTTGCCCCGCGCACGATCCTGTTTGACAAAGATCGCGGCGGCGAAGTGTTTATCCGCGCGATTGGCGGGCGCTATGAACGGATCGTGCCGGGCGCGGCCACCGGGTTCAACCCGCTGGCGCTGCCCGACAGCGCGGGCACGCGCGCGTTCTTGCGCGACTGGCTGGGGGTGCTGCTGGCAGCGCGCGGGCCGGATGAAGCGGCGATCATCGCGGGCGCGGTCGATGCCGCCTTCGCGCACGAGCCGCGCTTGCGCCGCCTGACGCATTTTCGCGAATTGCTCGCGGGCAGCCGCCGCCCGGTGCCGGGCGATCTGGCCAGTCGGCTCGATCCGTGGTGCGCAGGCGGGCCGGATGGCTGGCTGTTCGACAATCCGCATGACCGGCTCGATCTCGATCAGCGGATACTCGGCTTCGACATGACCGCGCTGCTCGATGCGCCGCGTTTGCGCACGGCTGCGATGATGTATCTGTTCCACCGCATCGAACAGCGGCTGGACGGATCGCCAACGCTGATCCTGATCGATGAAGGGTGGAAAGCGCTCGATGATCCGGTATTTGCCACGCGCATCCGCGACTGGCTGAAAACGCTGCGCAAACGCAATGCGCTGGTCGGGTTTGCCACGCAATCGGCGCGCGATGCGCTCGACAGTTCGATTGCCGCAGCGCTCGTCGAACAGACCGCGACGATGATGTTCACCCCCAATGCCCGCGCCCGCGCCGAAGACTATTGCGGCGGGTTTGGCCTGTCGCTGCACGAATTGGACATTATCCGCGCGCTGCCCCCGGCGGGGCGCTGTTTTCTGCTGCGGCAGGGCGAACGGTCGCATGTCGTGCGGCTCGATCTGGGCGGGATGGATGATATCATCACCGTTTTGTCGGGGCGCGAAACCACGGTGCGGCGGCTCGATCAGCTGCGCGCCGATCTCGGCGATGATCCAGCAGCGTGGTACCCCGCGCTAACCGGAAGCGTCTGGCCCGGCACGGCGGACGCGTGTGCGCAGGCCGCGCAATGAGCGATTGCGCCAGCCTGATCGCACAAGCAGGCAGCGGCGTCGCCCCGACGCTGCGCGCGGTCGATTGCATGACCGCCAGCGCCAGCGCGGGATCATTCGGCCATTTGCTCGGCCCGCAAGGTGCGCTCGCCCCGGCGCTGACCGCCGCGCTGACGATCTATGTTGCGGGCTATGGCTTGGCGCTGATGACCGGGCGCGCGCGCTTGGGGCTGGGCGGGCTGTCGGGGCGGATGCTGGCGCTGGGGCTGGTGCTGGCATTCGCGACGACGTGGGCGGCCTATGGCCCGCTGGTCTACGCCGTAACCACGCGCGCGCCCGATAGCGTGGCGGGCGCAATTCTTGGCACGCGCGGATCGGCCACTGCGCAATTTGCCGCGCGGATCGACACGGTATTTGCCGCCGTCGGCGATGCCACGCGGCAGGCCGATGCCACGCTGGCCGAACGCCAGGCCGAAGCCGCCGCGCTGGCAGCGTCGCAAGCCTCCACGCCGACTGCCGCCGTCGCGCGCCCCTTGCGCGTCAACGCATCGCAGACGGCGGGATTTTCGCCCGCCAGCGTGGCGATGGCGGGGGCGCTGGTGTTGATGCTGAGTACGGTCGGGGTCTTGGTAACGGCGCGGATCGCGCTGGCGGTGCTGTTGCTGGTGGGGCCGCTGTTCGTGGTCATGGCGCTGTTTGCGGCAACGCGCGGGCTGTTTGCGGGCTGGTGCCGCACGCTGTTGCTCGCCGCCTTTGCGCCGATGGTGGTGGTGCTGGGCGGGGCGTTTTCGCTCGAACTGGCGGTGCCAACGGTGGTGCGGCTGCTGTCCCAAGAGGGCATCGATGCCGGCGCCGCAACCGAATTTTTCCTGATCGCCACGATCCATGCGGGCCTGATGGTGATGGCTTTGCGCGCTGCTGCCGGGCTGGTCGCGGGGTGGCGACCATGGGCCAGCGCCGGGGTAGCGGCGATGCCGGGCGGGCCGCGCGACGATCATCGCACGATGGTGATCGCTGGCGCTGCGTCCACCGCGCAGCGCGGGCCGAACCGCCTGATCGAGGCCAGGGCCGCGCCGGGCCAGACCTTCCGCAGCACGAGCGCCACCACCATGATTACCCGTTCGGCCAGCAATCTTGATGTCTATGCCCCGCCGGGCAGTTCGCCCGCAGGGCCGCGCCGCGCCGCCGGGGTCGGCAGCCGGTTTCGCCCCGCCAGCGCACGGCAGATCCTGAAATGATTGCGCACCTGCTGCTGGCTTTGGCCCAAACGCTCGCGCCACCCCCCGTGGCGCTGCACGATCCGCGCTTGGTGACGCTGGCGTGGCGCGAGAATGTCGTGCTGCGGCTCGACGGGCGTGCCGGAGTCGAATCGACGATCCTGTTCGGCGCGGACGAACATATCGAAAATGTCGCCATCGGCGATGCCAATGCCTGGCAAGTCACCCCCAACCGCCGCGCCGACATGCTGTTCCTGAAACCGCTGGCGATCCGCGCGCGCACCAATCTGACCGTGGTGACCGACCGCCATACCTATTTCTTCGACCTCGTCGCCGCGCCGGGCGGGCGCGTGGTCTATGGCTTGCGGCTGGTCTATCCCGAAGTGGCGCGCAAACCCGCGCCCAATGGCCCCGCCCCGGCGCTGACCGCCGAAGAAGCCGCACTCGCGCGCGGTGCGGTACGCGCGCCGGTCGATCCGGCGGCGCTCGATTTCGGCTATACCATTCGCGGCGCGCCTGACCTTGCCCCGGCGAAAGTTTATGGTGATGGGCAGGCGACCTATATTACGTGGCCCAAAGGCGCGGCGCTGCCCGCGATTCTGGCGCGCGATCCGCATGGGCTGGAAGGACCGATCAACTTTTCGGTGCAGGACGATATGATCGTGATCGACGGCACTCCGGCGACCATCGTGCTGCGCATCGGCAAGCAAGTCGCCACTATCGAACACCCGCCGCGTACGCCCGCACCACAGGCCAGACCGCAATGACCCGATCCCCGCTTCGCGCGCCCCCGCGCGCACCGCTGCGCGCTGCCGATGCGCCGCCCGATCCCGATCACGATCTGGCGCTGCGTCATGTGCTGCCCGTGGTTGGGCAACACAACCGGCGCGGCGATGCGCTCGCGCTGCTGGGCGGGGTGGCGCTGATCGGCGTGCTGGGGCTGGGCACGTTCTGGTCGATGAGCCGTGCACGCCCCGAACGTGCGCCCACGCCGGTTGCCAGCACGGCCGCGCCGATCACGCCGCCACAGCCCGCGCCGCCGGTCATCCCGCCCGCCGCGATTACCCCGATCAGCAACCCGGTGCCGATCCCCGCGCCTGCGCTCGACACCGGGCGGGTACCCGTGCCCGCCAATACCACCGGCAACCCGCTGGCGAGCGCCGCCGTGGTGTTCAGCGCGCCGCCCATCGCCGAAATCGCCGCTGCGCCCGCCGATGCGGCAGCGGCGAAGGCCGCCGCTCCGGCACCTGGCGGCGATGACTTTGCCGCGCGGTTGGGCGCGACCGGCAGCGCCGGGGCGAGCGCGGCGCTGACATTCGATCCGCACCATACCGTGGCGCAAGGCACTCTGATCCCGGCGGTGCTGGAAACCGCCATCGACAGCGATGTGCCGGGCTATACCCGCGCCATCGTTTCGGCTGATGTGCGCGCGTTCGATGGCAACCGCGTGCTGATCCCGCGCAGTTCGCGGCTGGTCGGCCAATACAAGAGCGGGCTTCAGGCCGGGCAACGCCGCGTCTATGTCATCTGGACCCGGCTGATCCGCCCCGATGGCGTGGCGGTCGCGCTGGGATCACCGGGCACCGATTTCGCCGGCGGGTCGGGGCTGGCGGGCAAAGTCGATACGCATTTCTTCGACCGGTTCGGATCGGCGATGCTGCTGACGGTGATGGGCGGGCTGGGTTCGCTCGGCAACAGCAACACCAGCGTGGTAATCGGCGGGGCCGGGCAATCCGCCGCCGCCGCCGCGATTGGCCAAAGCGCGCAGATCGGGCCGACCGTGCGGATTCGTCCGGGCGAGCCGATCCGCGTGTTCACCGCGCGCGATCTCGATTTCGGGCAGACCGGCACGCCTTGACAATGGCCGATCCTGCGCCCTTTCCCGCGCTTGGCGGCAGCGTCTATCTCGATGCCTATCTCGCGCCGTTCCGCCCTTGGCTCGAACGGCCGGGTGTGACCGAAATTCTGGTCAACCGCCCCGGCGAAATCTGGATCGAAGATGCCGACTGGCCCACAATGCGGCGGTTTGCCGATCCGCAGATTACCGATGCGACCATGGCGCGGCTGGCCGAACAAGTCGCGCGGGTGACGCATCAGGCGATCAACCGCGAAAATCCGCTGATCGCCGCGACTTTGCCCGCCACGCTGGTGCCCGGCGGCGCGCGCATCCAGTTCTGCGGCCCGCCCGCCACGCGCGCGCACTGGGCGATGGCGATCCGGCGGCAACGCTTGCTCGATCTGACGCTCGATGCCTATGACCACGGGCCGCTCACCGCGCCGCCTGCCCCCGCGCTGCCCGATCCGATGGCAGCGCCCATCGCGGCCTTGCGCGCGGCGATTGCCGCGCGGCGCACGATCCTGATTTCGGGCGGTACCTCCACCGGCAAGACCACGTTCTTGAACGCCATGCTGCGCGAAATTCCCGAAACCGAACGGATCGTGCTCGTCGAAGACACCCCCGAACTGACTTTGCCCGATTGCGGCGGCTATCCCGGCAATGGAGTCGGGCTGATCGCGGTCAAAGGCGATCAGGGCGAAGCGCGTGTAACCACCGATGATCTGGTGCAGGCGGCGCTGCGGCTGCGGCCAGATCGCATCGTCGTGGGCGAATTGCGCGGGCGCGAAGCGGTCAGCTTTTTGCGCGCGATCAACACCGGGCATCCCGGATCGTTTTCCACTGTCCACGCCAATTCGCCGCTGGGCGCGCTCGAACAAATCGGCCTGATGGTGATGCAGGCGGGGCTGGGCCTGTCGCGGCGCGAAACGCTGGCTTATGCCGCCAGCGTGATCGATCTGGTGGTGCAGCTTGATCGCAGCGGCGGGCAGCGCCGGATCGCCGCCATCGCCGATACGCGCGTTTTGGTCAGCACGGCACTGGGGTAAAAAGAACTGCGTCCAAAGGCTGCGCAACGGATTGATTTTTCCGGGCCGGCCTTGCACTCATGGGCAAGGGTTTGGGCATCGAGCGCGAGGGGTAAAGGCGGGCATGGCGCGGATCTTGGCCCTGATGGCGCTGATAACCGGCGCGCTGACCACCGTGCTGAGCGGCGTGGTCATGGCCGCGCCCGGCCCGGCCCCGGTCTTTGGCGGGGTGGCGACGTGCGCCGGATCGACCTGCCATGGCCGCGCGCAAGGCAATGGCGCGGTGGTGCGGCAGGATGAACTGGCGCATTGGCAAGACCCGGCGAGCCCGGCGGGCGCGCATTCGCGCGCTTATGCCGCGCTCGCCAGCCCGCGCGGCGCGCGGATCGCCGCCGCGCTCGGGCTGGGGCCGGCGACATCGGCTGCGGCCTGCCTCGGCTGCCACGCCACCAATGCCCCGCCCGCGCAGCGCGGCCCGCGCTTTGTCCTGTCCGACGGGGTCGGTTGCGAATCGTGCCACGGCGCGAGCAGCGGGTGGATCGCCAGCCATTATGCGGTGCGCGGCACCCATGCCGACAACATCGCGCAGGGGCTGATCGCGCTCGACCGCCCGGCGGTGCGCGCCGGGGTGTGCCTCGATTGTCACGGCGGCGCGGCGCGGCCCGGCCATTTTGTTACCCATGCGATGATGGCGGCGGGCCATCCCCGGCTGGTGTTCGAACTCGATCTGTTTTCGGCGCTGCAAACCCACTGGAACGAAGATGCCGACTATGCCGCGCGCAAGCGGCGCAGCGATCATCTGCGGCTGTGGGCGGTCGGGCAAGCGCAAGCGGTGCGCCGCTCGGCCAGCCTCTATGCGCAAGCCGGGTTGCGCACTCAGGGCGGCTTTCCCCAGTTCACATTTTTCGACTGTCATTCGTGCCACCGCCAGATCGACGATGATCCCGCGCGGTTCAAGCCGTTGGAGACCAATCCGGCACGGCCGATCACGCTGGGCACCCCGCCCTACAACGATGAAAACATGATCCTGCTGTCCGCCGCCGCGCGGGTGATCGCGCCTGCGGCAGGCGGCGGGTTCGATACGGCGGCGCGCGCGTTTCATGGCGCGGTCAGCGCGGGTCGCGGGCAGGATGCGGCGGCAGCGCGGCTGGCGGCAGCGGCAGAGCGGCTGATTACCGCATTCGACGCTGCCCCGGCACAGCGTGATACGGCTTTTGCGCTCGTCGCCGCGATTGCCGACAAGACCACCACGCCGCGCTTTACCGACTATGCCGGATCGGTGCAGGCGGTCATGGCGATTGATACGCTGCTGGGCGCGCTGGTGGCCGATGGGCGCATTACCGTCGGCGCGGCAGCGGGGATTCGCGCCAATCTGGCGCGCGCTTATGCGGCGGTCAAAGCGCCCAATACGTATGATCCGGCGCAATTCCGCGCCGCGCTGGGCGATGCCACGCGCGCGATTGCGGTGCTGCGCTGATGCGCCGCGCGTTGATCGCGGGGCTGGCGCTGCTGCTCGCATCATGCGGCGGGGGTGACAGCGGCTCGGCAGTAAGCAGCACGCCTGCCACCACCCCGACCACCAGCGCCTATACCCCGCCCGCCAGCGCCGCGCTGACCACCGCCGATGTCCAGCAAGTGCTGGCGCAAGCCATTGCCCAGGCCAAAGCCGATGGCCAACCGGCGGTGATTTCGGTGGTTGATCGCGTTGGCAATGTGCTCGCGCTGTTCCGCATGACCGGCGCGCCCGCCACCGCGCATCTGACCGATGCGCCCGACGGGCAGAACCTTGATGCGCAAGGGCTGAATGTGCCCGCCGAAGCCGCTGCCGTGGCCAAAGCGATCACCGGGGCTTATTTGTCGAGCAGCGGCAATGCCTTTTCCACCCGCACCGCCAGTGCCATCGTGCAGGCGCAATTCCCGCAACACCCGGGCACGGTCGGGCTGGGCAGTGGGCCGCTGTTCGGGGTGCAATTCAGCCAATTGCCCTGTTCGGACCTTGCCCAGCGTTTCGGTACCAGCGGCGCGGGCGCGCTGATCGGGCCAAAGCGGTCGCCTTTGGGGCTGTCGGCTGATCCGGGCGGGTTTCCGCTCTACAAGAACGGCGTCGTCGTCGGCGGCGTGGGGGTCGAGGCCGATGGGCTTTACAGCTTTGACGCCAATGTGCTCGCCACCAATCTGATTACCGATGAACGTATCGCGCTGGCCGGAACCGAAGGCTATGATGCGCCTGCCGCGATCACTGCCAGCACGATTTCGGTCGCGGGCACGCTGCTGATCTACAGCGATGTTTCCACCAGCGACGTGGCGGCGGTCACCGCCAGCACGTGGGCGGCGCAATCGGGCGCAGGTGCGCTCGAACCGCTGACCGGCTATAGCGCGGGCGCGATCATCGCCGGGACCGCCTATGGCAGCGAAAGTTCGGGCATTCGCGCCGCCACCAGCAGCGAATTCGCCAGTAGCGGTGCGTTCATCCTGACCGATGGGGCAGGTCATGCGCGCTATCCGGTGCGCGGCGGCAGCGATGGCGGCGATATTGCCAGTCCTTTGACCGCCACCGAATCCGCCGCGATTCTGGGGCAGGCTTATGCGGTGATGAGCGCGGCGCGCGCGCAGATCCGCAACCCGCTCAACAGTCTGGCGCAAGTGTCGATTGCGCTCGTCGATACGCGCGGCACCGTGCTCGGGCTGGTGCGCGCGCCCGATGCGCCGGTGTTCGGAATCGACGTGGCGCTGCAAAAGGCGCGTACCGCCGCATTCTTTTCCAACAGCGCCGCTGCCGCGCAATTGACGGGCAACCCCGCGCCGCGCGTGGCGGGCTATGTCGCCGCATTGCGCGCGTTTCTGGGTGATCCGGCGGCGCTGACCGGTGCTTATGCCTTTTCCGCGCGCGCGGTGGGCAATCTGGCGCGGCCCAATTTTCCCGATGGCACACCGGGCAATCCCGCCGGACCGCTGTCGGTCAAGGCGGCGCAATTCAACCCGTTTTCCACCGGGCTGCAATCAGCGCTGATCGTCGGCAATCTGGCGCAACATCTCGCGTTTGTGACCGGGCAAGCCGCCGCCGACACGCCGCAGCGCTGCACCACCACGCCCGATGTCGCCACGGGGCAAAACCGGCTGCAAAACGGCATCCAGATCTTTCCCGGATCGGTCCCGGTCTATCGCGGTGGGGTGCTGGTCGGTGCGCTGGGGGTATCGGGCGACGGCACGTCGCAGGACGACATGATCGCGTTCCTCGGGCTGGCGCGCGCGGCGAGCGGAACGCTGGGCCAAGCCCCGGCGGCGATCCGTGCCGACCAGATTACCGTGCATGTGCCCAATGGCACGTCGGCCAATCCGGCTTATGTCAATTGTCCGCCAGCACCATTCGTGGGGTCGAATGATCAGACCCCGTGTCAGGGCTTATAGTGGCGTTCGGCGCGCTGATCGTGCTGGCGGCGGCTTTGGTGGCGGCTGAACCGCCGCCCGAAAGCGATGCCGCTGCGGTCGATACTGGCGTACTGCCCGGTCGCGCGCGGCCCGGATACAACCCGCCTTTGCCGCTGGCGGTTACGCAAGACAACCCCGGCGCGGTGCGCGCGCCGCCGCCGCAAGCATTCCCCACCGATCAGATCCCGCTGCCCGACCGCTGGCGGATCATGACCGGGTTATGCCCAGCCCGCGGCGGCGATCAGGCGATTTTTGCGGTGTTTGGCGCGATGCGCGAAGTATGCCATTCGCGCGCCGATCCCTATCACCAGAACCCGCTCAAAGGGGACCGCCCGATTGATCGGGCCAAAGTGCCGTGGTTGCCGATCCACGATGATGACTGGTTCATCACTGCCAGCGCGATATCCGACACGCTGATCGAGCCGCGCAGCCTGCCGCTGCCGACATCGGGCCTTGCCGATCAGGGTCCGGGCCGTACCAGCGCGTTCGGCGGGGATCGCAGCCTGATTTTCGGCCAGACTTTCCTGTTCGGCGCATCGCTGACCAAAGGCAGTACCGCGTTCAAGCCGCCCGAAATCGAATACCATCTCACGCTGGGGGTCAATCTCAACACCGTCACAGTGTCCGAACGCCAGATCCTCAATGTCGATCCCGCCCGCGCGCGCCACCGCACCGATGGTTTTTTCGCGGTGCAGGAAGCCTTTATCGACTATCACTTGCGCAATGTGTCGGACCGCTATGACTTTGACGCAGGTCGCGTCGGGGTGCAGCCGTTCCAGGCCGATTTTCGCGGATTTCTGTTCAACGATCAGCAATTGGGGCTGCGCCTGTTCGGCAACCGCGATGACAACCGGGTGCAATACAATCTCGCGCTGTTCTGGCGGCTGGCCAAGAATACCAACAGCGGGCTGAACGATGTCGCACAAGCCCCGCGCAAGGACATGGTGTTCATCGCCAATCTCTACCGGCAGGATTTCCTGATCCCGGCACTGACCAGCCAGATCACTTTCGCGTGGAACCGCAACCGTGAAAGCCATGATATCACCTATGATTCGAACGGCTTTCCGGTCCGCCCGGCGCTGATCGGCAATTTGCGTGGGCGCGATTACGATGCGTTCTATCTGGGGTACAATGCCGATGGCCATATCGGGCGGGTCAATCTGACCGCATCGGCCTATTATCTGTTCGGATCGGACCGCAACAACAGCTACTCCGGGCAACGCGCGCGGATCAGCGCCGGGTTTGCCGCCGCCGAAGCGAGCTATGACCGCGACTGGATGCGGTTTCGCGCGTCGGGGCTCTATGCCAGCGGCGATGGCAGCCCGGGCAGCGCGGTCGAAACCGGGTTCGATGCGATCTATGAAAATCCGGTGTTTGCCGGGGCTGATACCAGCTACTGGATCAGGCAGGGAATCCCGTTCATCGGTGGCGGGCGCGGCGTGTTTCTCAACCAGCGTAACGGGATACTCAACGATCTGCGCACCTCGAAAGACCTTGGCCAGGCCAATTTCGTCAATCCCGGTACGGTCTTGGCGGGGCTGGGTGCCGATTTCGATCTGACGCCGACGCTGCGGCTGGTGGCCAATGCCAATCATCTGTGGTTTGCGCGCACCGCCCCGCTCGAAGTGCTGCGCCAGCAGGGCCATATCCGCAATGCCATCGGCTGGGACCTGTCGAGCGCCGCGACATGGCGGCCACGCGCGACTCAGAATGTCGTGCTGCGGCTGTCGGGCGCGATCCTAGCCCCGGGTGCGGGAATGACCGACTTGTTCGGCACCAGCAACCGCGACAGCGTCTATTTTTCCGTGCTTGGCAATGTGATCTTGAGCTATTGATGATGCGACCCTTGCGCCCCTTGATCGCCCTCGTGTTTGCGCTGCTGCTGGTGTCGGGCTGGCAGGCCGGGCCGGGACGCGCCGCCGAAGGCGAAGCCCCGGTGGCGCGGCACTATACCCCCGCCCCGCCCGCGCCGCAGACGCAGAGCGAAGATCAGGCGGCGGCCAAATCGGCAGGTTGCCTCAGTTGCCATACCAAGTCCGACGCCGCATCGATGCACACCTCGACCGCCGTGCGGCTGGGCTGCACCGATTGCCACGGCGGCGATGCAACGGTGCGCGGGCAGGCCGCGCTCGGCTATCAGGCCCCCGCCAATCTGGCGGCGATGGCGCGTGCGCATGTGCTGCCGCGCTATCCGCAAGCGTGGCACTGGCCGTCATCGGCCAATCCGGCGGGCAGCTATACGCTGCTCAACCGCGAAGCACCCGAATTCGTGCGCTTCGTCAATCCCGGCGATTACCGCGTGGCGCGCGAGGCGTGCGGGGCCTGCCATCTCGCCACGGTCGAAGCGGGCGAACGCTCGCTGATGGCAACCGGCGCGATGCTGTGGGGCGGCGCGGGGTACAACAACGGCATCGTGCCGTTCAAAAGCTATATTTTTGGCGAGGCGTACACGCGCACCGGCGAACCGGCCAAAGTGGTGTCGCCCGGCAGCCCGCCGGGCACGCTGACTCCGGCGCAGACCGCACGCGGGGCGCTCGCCGCGCTCTATCCGCTGCCGCGCTGGCAAGTGATCCCGCCGGGTGATATCTTTCGCGTGTTCGAACGCGGCGGGCGTACCATCGGCACCGGGTTTGCCGAAATCGGCCTGCCCAATCCCAGCGGCAGCATTGACCGGCTGGAAGAACCGGGCAAGCCCGATCTCAAGCAATCGAACCGCGGCCCCGGCACCGGTTTGCGCGTGGCAATCCCGGTGCTCAATATCCACAAGACCCGGCTCAATGATCCGCTGATGTGGTTCATGGGCACCAACGATCAACCGGGCGATTACCGGTCATCGGGCTGTTCGGGCTGCCACGTGGTCTATGCCAACGACCGCGAACCGACGCACAGCCTGATCTATGCGCAATTTGGCCGCGACGGGCAAAGCGTGACAGCCGACCCGACGATTGCGGGCAAGCTGGTGGCGGCGCGGCCCGGCCAGGCGCATGAGGCCGATGTGCTCCACACCCCCGCCGGGCCGATGGTGCGCGAAAGCGGCCACCCGCTGCAACACGTGTTCAGCCGCGCGATCCCTTCGGCGCAGTGCATGAATTGTCACATGCATCAGCCCAATGTGTTCGTGAACAGCTATTACGGCAATACGATGTGGGATTACGAGGCCGATGCCCCGCTGATGTGGCCGAAACACCAAGTCTATCCCACCGCCGCGCAAGTCCGCGCCGTGAACGAGCGCAATCCCGAAGGCGCGGCCCCGCGCGGATCGTGGGCCGATCTTGACTTTTTGCGCAATGTCTTTGACCTCAATGCCCAGGCCAAAGACACCCAGTTCGCCGATTATCATGGCCATGGTTGGAATTTTCGCGGGGTGTTCAAGCGGGATCGCGCGGGCAACTTGCTCGATGCCGCAGGCAATATGGCGACATGGGGCAGCGATACCGCGCATCAGGTCGCGCCCGACGATCCGGAAAAATGGCGCAAGGCCGGGGTCGGAAAGTTCGCGCCCGTCGGCACCAATGGCGGCAAGGCGGTTCACCTGATGGACATTCACGCCGAAAAAGGGCTGCAATGCGCCGATTGCCACTTTGCCCAGGACAGCCACGGCAACGGGCTGATCTATGGCGAAGTCGCCAATGCAGTCGAAATCGGCTGCAAGGATTGCCACGGCACCGCCGATGCCTATCCCACTTTGCGCACCTCTGGCCCTGCCGCCCCGCCCAAAGGCAATGATCTGGCGCTGCTGCGCAATCCCGATGGCCGCCCCCGGTTTGAATGGCAGACCGACGAACACGGGCGGCGAACACTGATCCAGCGCTCGCTGCTCGATCCCAAGCTGGAATGGCGCGTCCATCTGACGCGCGACAGCGTCGATCCCGCCTCACCCAATTTCAACCTCAAATCGGCGCGCGCCAAATTGATGAGCAAATCGGGGGCCGATGACGGCACGTTTGCCTTCGGCCCGGCCATCGCGGCGGCAGACCGCGCGCATGGCGATGACAAGATCGCGTGTTTTTCGTGCCATCTGTCGTGGACGACGAGTTGCGGCGGATGCCATCTGCCGATCGAGGCCAACTGGAAAACATCGAGCCACCATTACGAGGGCGAAGAGACTCGCAATTTCGCCACGTACAACCCGCAAGTCGCGCGCGATGACATGTTCCAGCTTGGCAAGCACATGACCACCAAAGGGGCCGAAGTCGCTCCGGTGCGATCCTCTTCCGCGCTGATCCTGTCATCGACCAATATCAACCGCGAACGTATCTATACCCAGCAACCGCCGGTTTCATCGATCGGCTTTTCCAGTCAGGCGTTCGCGCCGCATTTTCCGCATACTGTGCGCACGCAGGAAACCAAAACGTGCAGCGAT
Organism: uncultured Sphingomonadales bacterium; assembly: GCA_903848655.1. Taxonomy (GTDB): domain Bacteria; phylum Pseudomonadota; class Alphaproteobacteria; order Sphingomonadales; family Sphingomonadaceae; genus Novosphingobium. The sequence continues at coordinate 1,620 of CAINGT010000022.1, read as the reverse complement.
TGCCATGTCAGCCGCACCGGTGACAACAACGCCATTCTTGCGCAGACGCTGCTGCTCGGCACCAATTATGTCAATTTCGTCGGGCTCAATGCGTGGACCGGGCTGGAGCGCGGGATTGCGGCAGTGCGCGTGACCGAATGGAACGAGCCGCAAGCGGTGATCGGATCGTACTTGCACAAATATGCCTATCCCGATTTCTACCGCCAGCATGTCGAAACCAACCACCGCGAGCTGAAAAACTGGATTCGCGGCAGCACCTTCGACAAACGCGGATCGGGCGAAACCAACCCGGTCGAAGCCTTCCGCAATGCCACGCACGCGACCCCCGACCGCGTCGGCTGTCTGCAATTGCGCGGCGAATATCTCTATGTTGCGCAAGGCAGCGGCGGGTTCCGTACGTATGATGTCGCCGCCATCGGCGACAAAGGCTTTTCGGAAAGCTTTGTTTCCGCGCCGTTTTCCAAGCTGGGGCAGAACGCGCATATCGCCAGCCGCAATGCCACGTGCGTCGCGCTGCCGACCAACCAGCCGATTGCGCCCACGCGCAACACCCCGGTGATGCGCCAGATCAACCAGGAACAGGCGTTCCTGCCGATCTATTCCTATGCCGCGATTACCGACAGCGTCGAAGGCCTGATCCTGACCAAAGTCGATACGCTGGCCGATGGCGAATTCCGCAACAACCACCTGACCCGCGCGGTGACGTGGAACCCCGACAATGTGCTCAAAGGCGCGCGCCATATCACGCTGGCGGGCGAGGTTGCCTATATCACGGCCGATGCCGGGCTGGTGGTGGTCGATCTGGCCGATCCGTTGCACCCGCGCCTGACCGCCGTCCGCGCGCTGCCCGATGCACGCGCCAGCGCGGTGCAGTTCCGGTATTTGTGGGTGACCGACCGCGACGGGCTGAAACTTTTCGATATCACCGATTTGCGCAATCCGGTGGCGCAAGCGGCGGGCACGGTAACGTTACCCGATGCGCGGCGGGTCTATCTTGCGCGCACATATGCTTATGTCGCCGCCGGGCGCGACGGGCTGGTGATCGTCGATCTGCGCCGCCCGCTCGCCCCGATGATTTATCAGCGCGTCACGCTCGACGGGCAGTTGAACGATGCGCAAGATGTGATCGTCGCCTCAACCAATGCCTCACTGTTTGCTTATGTCGCCGATGGGCGCAATGGGCTGAAAGTGCTGCAACTGACTTCGCCTGCCAGCCAACCCAATTTCTACGGCTTTTCCCCCGCGCCCAAACCCGAATTGATCGCCTGGGCCAAAACCCCCAGCCCCGCCACTGCGCTATCCAAAGGGCTCGACCGGGATCGCGCGGTCGATGAAACCGGCGGCCAAATCGCGGTATTCGGTCGGCTCGGGTCGCGCCCGTTCACACGCAGCGAAATGGAGGCGCTGTTCCTCAACCGCCGCCGCCAGCTCTACACCGTCGATGACACCCCCGACACCACCGCCTGGCGCGGCCCGCCGCTGCTGCTGGCACGGCAAAGGTAACGCCACACAACCGGTCGAGAACACGCCCCCTTCCAAGCTCCTCCCCCAAAGGGCAGGGCTATTGCATATGAAAACTCGTTCCTCCCCCTTTGGGGGAGGTGGCAGCGCGTAGCGCTG
>CAINGT010000021.1 GCA_903848655.1 uncultured Sphingomonadales bacterium | reverse complement strand
GGGATAGATTTGTGATTCAAGACTGATTTTTGGAGATCGGTCATGGATCATTTGGTTGACGAACTGAGCGACGAGCAGTGGGAACTGCTGAAGCCATTGGTTCCTGGTGGAGGCAAGGGCAAGCGTGGTCCGCGTTCGAATAACCGGCGTTTTCTCAATGGGTTGTTGTGGATGACGCGATCTGGGGCGCGTTGGCGTGATTTGCCTGAACGGTTCGGCAACTACCAGACGGTGAAGCGTCGGTATTATCGCTGGATCGAGATGGGGGTGCTTGACCGGATGTTCGAGTTGCTGGCGAGCGAGGCGGACATGGAATGGTTGATGATAGATTCGACCGTCATTCGTGCGCATCAGCATGCGGCAGGTGCAGCCAAAAAAAAGGGGGAGCGGATGCCCAGGGTCTGGGCCGGTCTCGGGGAGGGCTGAGCACAAAAATTCATGCTGGAACAGATGCTTTGGGGCTTCCGGTGCGTCTCATTGCCGGGCCGGGCCAGCAAAATGACGCAGCCAGAGCCGAGGAATTGATCGAAGGGTTGAAGGCCGACAGCGTGCTTGGCGACAAAGGATACGATTCTGATCCGCTGCGTCAGAAGATCAAAGACCAGGGCGGCGAACCCGTGATACCGCCCCGCAAGCACCGGAAAATTCCCATCGATTGCGACTATGCGCTCTACAAAGAGCGCAACGCCGTCGAAAGGTTCTTCAACAAGCTCAAGCACTTCAGGCGCGTCGCAACCCGATACGACAAGCTGCTCGCAAACTTCATGGGGTTCGTCAAACTCGCATCCATCGCGATTTGGCTAAGATAGTTAAATTGTCACCACGACCTAGAGCGTGATGCGAAAAAGTGGGAACCGGTTTTTACCTTCGGTGGCCTGCGGCTCGCAATAAATCACGCGAAAACAAAGACTCTAGAGCAGAATGCGATTCAATCTGATCGCATTCCGCTCTAGTCCCTTCACGGTTCAGCGCGAGCGGAATGTCATGCCCAATTTCATGATCGCTTGCGCCAGCGTTTCGCCACGTGGACCGATGGCGGTGGTCAGTGCGCGGTCACGAATTTTTTGAGCCAGCGCAGGATTTTTGTCATGCTCGGCAATCAGGCTTTTGGCCAAGGCACCGGAAAGGCAGTGTTTGTCGAGGCGCAAAGCGATCGACGCTCGGCGCTTGGCGCTATCGAATCGCCCGTCGATGATGTCAATAACGGCAAGGCCGCCGTGGGCCTCACCAAAATTGTCGTCGATGGCCAGCGCGCGTTCAAAGCAGGTCCGCGCAGCTTGTGGGTCTTTGGCCATGGCATGAGCCCAGCCAGCAGCGATCCATGACCCGAGGTGCCGCCCAAACAGTTCAGCGCCTTTCACGAGGCACGGTGCCGCAGACACAACATCACCCTGAACCAAAAGCCCCAATCCCTGCCCGACCCAGGCCCTCGGCTGATCAGGGTCCAGTGCCAGCGCTTTGCTAAATAGCCCCAGCGCCGTTTCCGCATCAAAGTCATTCAGACTCAACATGCCGCGCGTCGCCAACGCATCTTCGCTGTCGCCGCCAAGGTTCGCATAGTGCGCCGCCAACGCAATCTCGTTTGCATCCATCGCGACGGTCGATAGGCTTCCCGCCAACGCCTGATTGTCTGGATAGGCCTCGACGAGCCCCTGACCAACCACCAAAGCATCTTGCAACAGACCCAAATGGTGCAGCATCTGAATTTTTAGCGAAGGCCCGCGAAGGCTTGAAGCAATAGTTGCGTCATCCAGCAGCTCAAGCGCACCGCGATGATCGCCAAGCACTGCTCGCGTCCAAGCAAGATTGAAGCGCACGTGCACATCGGCATATCCATCGTTCAGCAGGTCGCCAAACACCTCGGCAGCCAAATGATGCTCGGCGAGTTGCAGCAATGCCAGTCCGCGCAAATTGCGCATTGCCGGTGTTTGTGTACTCAGCTTGACGTATTTATCGAGCAAATACAAGGCTAACTTCGGATCACGTGCATCTACCGCAGCTACCGCAGCGTCACTCAGCAAGTACAAATTTTCCGGATCTTGATCTAAAAAACCCAGTAGACGCTGAAGATTATTACTGGGCGGTAGCAAATTTGGATCATTCTGTTCGATCATAGCTATCATTTCATCAAAAAGAATTTATATTCAATTAAAACATGAAGCGTGGAGAATCTATCTATGCCCGTGATGGATGGTTGACCCCTCCAAGGGTAGACCGGAACGGACATCCAGTGAATGATTGGAAATATCCACAATGGAGTGCTTGTTACTACACATCCACGTGGTAGGAATTCCAGCGAATAATGAAACAGCTTGTTGCCGAGGGCCGTATGGAATGGCTACGGCGATCAACAGCCCTGTAGCGCCTTGCATGTGAATCAGCGGGAAAAATGGCCTTGGCTATTGCTTGAGCATGATGCGCTCACAGAGTGATGCGAATAGATTGAATCGCATTCCGCTATAGAGTCTTTGTTTTCGCGTGATGTGTTGCGAGCCGCGCATCGGGCGATCACACCGCAAAATAATCGCGGTACCAGCGCACGAATTGCGCGATCCCGTCGCGCACATCGGTGGCGGGGGCATAGCCGGTCAGTTCGCTCAGCAGCGTGGCATCGGCCCATGTTGCGGGCACATCGCCCGGTTGCATCGCCACCAGATTGCGCACCGCCTTGCGGGCGCATTCGTCTTCGATTGCGGCGATGAAATCGGTCAGCCGCACGCTGGTCGAATTGCCGATATTGACCACGCGAAACGGCGCTACCGGGCTAAGCGTGTCCCACGCCGGGATCAGCGCGGGATCGGGCGCGCGATAGGGCACGGCATCGATCAACAGCCGGATCGCGCGAACCAGATCGGTGACAAACGTAAAATCGCGATACATCTCGCCATGATTATAGACATCGATCGGTGTGCCTTCGAGAATGCCCTTGACGAATTTGAACAGCGCCATGTCTGGCCGCCCCCACGGGCCATAGACCGTAAAGAACCGGAACATCGTGATCGGCAAATCCCAAAGATGGGCATAGCTGTGCGCCATCACCTCATTGGCTTTTTTGGTAGCGGCATAGAATGTCAGCGGATGATCGGTGCGCTGTGCTTCGGCATAAGGCAGTGCGGTGTTGGCCCCATAGACTGACGAGGTAGAAGCCATCAGCGTATGGCCGACAGCAAATTCGCGCGCACATTCGATCACGTTGAACGTGCCGATCAGGTTACTTTCAAGATAAGAACGCGGATTTTCGAGGCTATAGCGCACGCCCGCCTGCGCGGCGAGGTGAACCACGATATCGGGCCGCACGTCGGCAAACAGCGCGGATAGCGTGGCGTGATCTTCGAGTCGCGCTTCGGTTGCGGCAAAACGTGGTGATTGCAGCAGCATCGCGTGGCGGCGGCGCTTAAGATTGACATCGTAGTAATCGGTGATCGCGTCATAGCCGGTCACTGCAAAGCCTTCATCAAGCAGCTGGCGGCACAGATGATACCCGATGAACCCGGCCGATCCTGTCACCAGCACTTTACGCACGGCTCATCCTCCGCTGACCGGGTCAATCCGCACATCAGCCAGATTGACCGGGTGATTGGGCATCAGCCAAAAGCGCAAGACCGGGGCCATGCACGTGCTGCCCACCACGAACTGCGCGCCATAGGCTGCCCCGTGCAGCTGCATCGTAGAACCCGCTATTGCCTGGCCCAGATCGTTGGCACAGTCAAACGACACCAGCAGCGCGGCGGCATCGTGCGCCGAGGTATCGGGCATACGCCAGCTTATGCGGTACGTGCCGGGGCCGGCAGTCGTCACCTGTGACAAGGCCATGACCGTCGATGGTGATGCCAGCGCCAGCGTCAGGACATGGCGGTTGGCGCTAACGGGATTGACCGACGATACCAGATCCCCCCGGCTGATCAGGTTCCAGTCGAGCGCGGATGCGCCGCCGCCAGCGGCGAGGCGGTTGAAATCACCATCATGGATCATGCCGCCATCCCCCGGGCAGACCGTGCGATGGACGGCGTTGGCGTCAGCACCTGCGCCACGCCCCAGCAAGCCGTCGATCAGCGGAGCAGCATCGGTGCAAGCCCAATGCCCCGTCCCGGTGCGCTGCACGACATCGGCGCGCGCCGCCAGATCATCGCTGTCAAGCGCACCGACATGACTGACGAAACCCTGCGCCCAGCCGGGATCGCCCTGCAACTGTGTGGCAACCGCCGCGCGCCCTTGCTCATAAGCCAGGATTGCCGCGAGCAGCGAGTCGCGATCCGCCAGATCGGGCGTCTGACGCAACAGCGCATCAAGGTGGCGCGCCGCGCGCGCGGCATCGCCCGCCTGCAGCGCTTGCACAAATTCATAGCGCTGCGTTGCCGCATCGCGCCAACCGAGCCGCGCGCCAAGCGCAAAGGCATCGCGCGCGGCATCGGCCTGCTGCGCCAACAGCAGCGTTACGCCAAACAGGCCGATCGCGCGCGGATTGGCGGGGTCTTGCCTTACCAGCGCCCGCGCCTGAGCCAGTGCGGCACCGGCATCGCCACGGGTAACCGCAGCGCTGGTGGCGGCAAACCCGCTGCCCGTGGCATAAGCCCAGCCCAGCAGCCGCTGGTCGCCCGTGCCTTCGCGGTCAAGCCCGAACAGCAGCGCCATCCCTGCATAGCCGATGCAGGCCAGCGCGCCGGTGATCCGCCAGAACCCGGACGCGGCGCGCGCGGTCATGCCTGATCCGTGGCTTCGGTGTAGTAATGGGAGTAGTAGGAATAGCCATAATATTCCGAATAGCGGCTGCTGACCTTTTTGGGATCGAACATCGTCAGCGTGCCGCCCAGAATATTGGCGTGATTGTCCTGCAGGCGGCGCAACGATGATTTGAGCGATCCGCGGCGGCTGCGGTCCGCCTGCACCACCAGCAGCACCCCTTCGACCAGCGATGCCAGCACTGGCGCGTCGGCCAGCCCCAGCACCGGCGGGCTGTCAAGAATGACCACGTCATAGGCCTGACCCAGCTCTTTCAGCAATTGGGTCATCGACACCGAGCTCAGCAGATCGGTCGGGCTGGGCGGAATCGGCCCCGATGTCATCACCGACAGATTGGCATGGGGCGTGGCATGGATCACCGCAGCAAATGGCCGCTGCCCGGTCAGGACCGACGACAGGCCTTGCTTGTTGTCAAAACCCATCGTCGCGTGAACCGCCGGGCGGCGCATATCGACATCGATCAGCAGCACTTTGCGCCCCAGCTTGGCAACCCCGCGCGCAATCGCGAGGCTGGTGGTCGATTTGCCCTCTGCCGCCTGCGAACTGGTAACCAGCAGCGTTTTGGGCAGACCGCTGGCGGTCGAAAACAGCAGCGAACTGCGCAACGAGTTATAGGCCTCGCTCAGCATCGACTTGGGATCATCAAGCGCCACACTGGGCAGATCATCGCCGGTGCGCGGGATCACGCCAAGCAGCGGGATTTGCAGCTTGGCCTCGATATCTTCGGGGATGCGCACCGCATCGTCCAACTGATGGCGGATCGTGACGACCAGCACCGACAGCGCAAACCCCGCCAGCAGCCCGACGCCCAAGTTGATAAGCAACACCGGAGAACTGGGCTCGATTGGATTTTCAGCGTTGTCGATAATCGCGATATTGCTCGCGCTGATCCCGGCGGCGGCGGTCAATTCCTTGTACCGTTGCAGCAGGCTTTCATACAGCGACCGGTTGGTATCGGCATCGCGCGCCAGCAGGTTGTACTGCACCGCGCGGTCCTGTTCGGCCAGCGACTGGCCTTTCAACCCCTGGACTTGCGCTTTGAGCTCTTCGGCGCTGCGCGTGGCCGCGTCATATTGCTGTTTGACTGCGGCACGGACATTGCGTGCGACCGCGCTCAATTGATGGTTGATCGTGTCGACTTGCGCCTGCAACTGGATCACCGTTGGATAGGCATCGGTGTGGCGGCTGCGTTCGCGTTGCAGTTCGGCTTCGTTGCGCGCGCGTTCGGCCAGCAATTGCGCGATGGCGGGGTTGGCCAGAACTTCGGGCGAATTGAACAGATCGCCGCTGTTGAGCGCCTGCCAGCGCTGCTGCGCGGCGATGCGCGTCTGTTCGGCCTGATTGGCGGCGGCGTTCAATTGCAGCAGGCTGGCCCCGGTGACCGAATTGGCCACCGTGCCATCGGCTGACCCACCGCCCGCCGTGGGGTTGGCATCACGCGTCTTGATTAGCCCGGCGGCGCGCGCATAAGCGTTCAAATCACGTTCGGACTTTTCCAGCTTGGCCTTGGCATCAGTCAATTGGCCCTGAATAAATTCGCGCGCATAATCGGAACTGTCATAGCGCCGCTGAAGGTTTGCCTGAATATATTCGGCGGCCCAGATATTGGCGACTTTTGCGGCAAAATAGCTGTCGGGCGCGGTGAACGCGATCGACGCGAGGCGGGTGTTGTGCGGCAGGGTACCGGCCTCGGCCTTGAGCAACGCTTTGACCGCGTCTTCTTCCAGCACCCGGCGGCTGGGGTTGTTGCCGGGCATCCGCCGCCCCATCGCCTTGTAGAATGCCGGGTTGCCCACCAGTGCCAGCCGTTGCGCCACGCGCTGCGCCATCGCGCGGCTGTTGATGATTTCCAGTTGCGTTTCCAGAAAGCGTTCGGTTTCCTGCGCGGTAGACATCTGGGCTTCGCTGGTGTCGGCATCGGCGGCCTTGCCCAGCACTTGCGCGGTCTGATTGTTGATCTCGACCGTGGTGATCGCGGTATAGCGCGGTGTCATCAACATCGTGACCACCAGCGCCGCTGCCAGCGCCAGCGCAAACAGGATCACGATCACCACCGCATTCGCTCGCAAAATCAGCGCCAGCGCGCGCAAGTCAAAGCCCGGTTCGGCCTGATCAAACGCCAGACTTTCACCATACCCATAATGAGCCGACGGTGCCGCGGCCGGCGCGCGGTCGTGCGCAATCGTCTTGGAGGGGGCGGGCGCGCGATCAGGCAAAAGTCACCCCGTGGTTCAGAATTTGTTGAACACGTTGTACAGCAGGTTCGAGGCCTGCAGCGCATCGCGATAGATCGATTTGAGCTGCGAGAACCCGATAACGATGCTGTCTCCGGGCAGGATCTGCGGGTCAGGGTCCAGCCCGGCGCGAATGCGTTCCAGATTGAACCGCGCCGCCAGATGTTGCCCGCCGCGCACCCGCAGCACCACGATCTGGTCCAGCTTCGCGATGCGCGAAGGGCTTTGCGCCAGCGCGATCGCCGACAGCAGCGTGGTATCGGGGGTGATCGGATAGACCCCGGCCTTGGTCACCTGGCCTTCGATCGAAATCGTGCGCGACACTGGCGAGGCGATGTTCAGCGCGACTTGCGGATCGCGCAAACCTTTGGTGCCAAGCAATTGCCGGATGATCTCGGTCGCCTCGCCCGGAGTATGCCCCGCCACGGCGACCTCGCCAGCCAGCGGGGCCTGAATCGTTCCGGCGTTGTCTACCACCACTTTTTCCAGCGTCAGGTCGGGCTCACCCACCACGGTGAGCGTCAATTCGTCGCCCGGCGCGATCAGAAACGCTTTGAGGTCAGCGGCCCGCGCCTCGACCGGGATGGTCTGATAGGCCGCCGCGCCGGTCGGCAAGTGCCGATAATTGGCATATCCGCATCCCGATAACGCCAGCGCGCCGGTGGCAGCCAAGAAAATCGCGGATTGCTTCACGTGGGCGGCTGCTCCTTGCCAAAACGGAGTGGATATCCACCGTTTCGGACCAATCTGTTGCGGTGCGGCGTATATGTCCTGCCGCCGCACTCCGCAAGGGCGGTTGCCAGCGCTTCAGCGCGAAGCCGCGGAATCACGCACGTGCAGCGCAACCGGCGCAACAAATGCGGCGGCAACCGCGATCAAAGCGGCCAGGCTCATTGCGCGGGTGGGGTAATCGACCAGCGCGTGCAGGCTTTCGATCACCAGCACGCCGATGCCGAACAGAATCTGGCCACGCTGAACCAGGTCCGGCGGGTTCGCTGCGCCCCATTGCCGCCATGCCAGCCGGATCGACCACACCAGCGCCAACAGCATCAGCGCCAGCGCGATCCATCCGGTCAATCCCGCTTCAACCGTCCATTCCAGCCAATCGTTGTGCGCCCGTCGGGGGAACCGGTCGTGCACCATCTCCAGCCGTTCGGCAGCGATGAAGGCATAAGCAAATGTGCCGATGCCCGATCCCCAAGGCCAGACTTTGTCCAACGCATAGACGGCATCGATCCAGAAATCCCATCGCCCTTCATCATCGCTGCCAAACCGGCCGATCACGTTTTGCACCACGCCAATCCGAGTCAGGCCATAGATAGCACTGGCAAATGTCAGCGCCGATCCGGCGACCCACAGGCGCAGCCCGGCAATCTTGCGGTTCAGCCGGGGCCAGATGATCGCCACGGCAAACCCGGCGGTAACCGGCAGCAGCGCGATCCCCGCGCGCGATCCGGTCAGCACCACGCCGATAACCAGCACCGCCAGCCACGCCGCAATCAGCAGCAGATGCGCCCGACCGGCCACCCGACCTTTGAACCGCACCATGCCGATCAGCGCCACCGCCAGCATCCCGATCTGCAACACATCGGCCTGGGCATTGCGGTTGGCTTGAAACCCGATCAGCCAGCCTGCCGAAACATCCTGATACAAGGCCCAGGTCCCACCCCCGACCCGCGCCAGTTGCAGCGCGCCCAGCAGGATCGAAGCCGACGCCATCACCGCAATCGCCACCGCCACCGCCATCCGTCCGCGAACATCCAGCCGCGCAACCGCCAGCATGATCGCAACAGCGGCGATAATCGCCAGCAGCGCGGCAAAAGTTGCCGCCGGAGCCATCGACAGCGGCATCCAGTCGGCACCCGCGCCCACCAGATCAAGCGCCGCGCGCTCTGCCACGCGCCCCGGCAGCGCGCGCCACACCGCCGGGGGCAGCGGCACAAGCTGCGCGAGTGTCAACAGCACGAGCGGCGCCGCCGTCATCCAGACGGTGTGCGGTGCCCGGCGCAGCCCGGAGTGCGCCATCGCCAACCCAGCCAGCACCAGCGCGGCAACCGTTACCTGCAACACCGTTTCCATCCGGGGATTGCTCGACCCGCCGCCACCCAGCAGCATCGCCGCCGCCACCAGCAGCACCGCCATCAGGCTGATCCGATCCGGCACACCAAAGCCCCGGCGGCGCGAACCCTGCCGGGACCGGATGGCGGGGCCAGAACCAGAGTGTTGCGGTTCATTCATGGGTGTTGTCCTGTGCCATTTTTGCCGATTAGAGCGTGATGCGAAAAAGTGGGAACCGGTTTTTACCTTCGGTGGACTGCGGCTCGCAATACATCACGCGAAAACAAAGACTCTAGAGCGGAATGCGATTCAATCTCATCGCATTCC
>CAINGT010000020.1 GCA_903848655.1 uncultured Sphingomonadales bacterium | reverse complement strand
GCCGGTTATTCGAACGCGGACCACGCTTGCCCTTGCCTCCACCAGGAACCAATGGCTTCAGCAGTTCCCACTGCTCGTCGCTCAGTTCGTCAACCACATGATCCATGACCGATCTCCAAAAATCAGCCTTGAATCACAAATCTATCCCGTAAGGAATCCCCTCGACGTTAAATTGTCACCACGACCTAGCGTCTTTGTTTTCGCGTGATTTATTGCAAAAAACCGGTTCCCACTTTTTTGCATCACGCTCTATTTCATAGCCTCAATCTGGACAGGCGGGGGACAGGACAGGGTGTCCCCGGTTCCTTCGATCGACGCGCTGCGCAAAGTGGCAATGAAGCCCGGACCCGCGCCGATTTGCAGCGGCTGGGTTACGGCATCGAATTTGGCTCCGCCATTGGCAAAGCAGCGCAAAGGAATTTTCAACGCCGAAACCGTGTCCTTTGGTGCGGCCTTGACCAGCGCGGTGATGTCGAGCGAAACGCCAGCAAATCCATAGCGTACCGCGCCTTGTCCGGCTGCGTTGACTTGCCAATCGAGCCGGATCACAAAGCTTTCATCAAGCTGCCGGGTCAGATTGACCGACGGCCCGTCGATTTGCACCGTTCCGGCGGCACTCCACGTCATGCGACGGGCATCTTCCTGCGCGGTCAGATCAGCGGCCGTTACAGTTATCCCGGCGGTCGTGCCAAGCCGCCAAGGTTCCAGCACTTTGCCCGCGCGCACCCACAGATTGTCATTGGCAATCGTCATCGCTACGTGGGGATCTTCGTTAACCGGCGCAAACGACGTGGCGGGGTTAGCATAAGTCAGGCCATAGCCCGCAGGAAACAGCGGCGTGACAATCGGCGACCGCGCGTCCGCCGGCCACGCGAAAGGCAAAGTTCCGGTGAAATCGCGCGGTGATGTGCCGCCTTTGCCCGCCACCAGCACATCGGCAATGCCATCGGCCTGGGTTCCGGGCAGCCATGCGGCGACGAACGCGTCCGATGCGTTTATTTCCTGCCCGGTAAAAAGCGGACGGCCGGACAGGAACAGCGAGACGATTTTCGCACCAGTTTCCCGCCATGCGCGCAACTGCGCGCGCTCTGCACCGCCGGGGCGATAGCCCAGGTCCGCCACATCGCCCTGAAATTCGGCATAAGGTCGCTCGCCATAGACCACGATCACCACATCCGGACGTGCCGAGAAATTGCTTGCCGATGGATCAACGGTGGCTGTGCCGCCAGCCGCATTAACCGCTGCGGCAAGCGCGCGGCCAATCGTCTGTCCCTTGGGAAAATCGGCGGCAGTGGTATCAGTGCCTTGCCACGTGATCGTCCATCCTCCCGCCTGCATGGCCATGTCATCGGCACCAGGCCCGGTGATTAGCACATGCGCACCAGGACGAATGGGCAATGCGCCATTCTGGTTCTTGAGCAGTACCAGCGATTTGGCCACTGCTTCGCGTGCAAGCGCAAGATGGTCTGGCGCACCGACTGCGTCGTGATCGCGCCGCAGCACCGGGCTTGGCCCCAGCAAGCCGAGCTTGGCTTTGACCCGCAAAATCCGCCGCGCTGCATCATCAAGCCGCGACATCGGGATGGTGCCATCGCGCACTTCGCGCAAGGTATTGACAAACAGACCTTTCCAACTGTCGGGCGCCATATAGAGATCAAGCCCGGCATTGATGGCCGCCGGACAATCGGTAACCGTGCAGCCCGCGATCTGGCCATGCCCGTTCCAGTCACCGACCACCAGCCCGGTAAAGCCCATCCGACCTTTCAGCACATCGGTCAGCAATGAGCGATTGCCGTGATTCTTGGTGCCGTTCCAGCTTGAAAAGCTGGCCATCACGGTCAGCGCGCCCGCATCGATGGCGGCAGGATAACCCTGGGCATGGCGGTCGATCAGCACGGCTTCGGAAATCTGCGCGTCGCCCTGATCTTTGCCGCCCGCAGTGCCGCCATCGGCCAGATAATGTTTCGCCGTTGCCGCCACGTGTGTCGAACCGACCGGGGACCCGGCAGCCAGATTGCCCTGCAGCCCCTGCACCATGGCACCGGCATAGGCGGATACCAACCGGGGATCGGCGGCATAGCCTTCATAGCTTCGGCCCCAGCGCAGATCCTGCGGTACGGCCAGCGTTGGCGCAAATGTCCAATCGATCCCGCTGCCGGCAATTTCGGCCGCCGTGGCCGCGCCGATCCGGCGGACAAGATCGGGATCATGCGCCGCACCCAGACCAATATTGTGCGGAAAAATGGTTGCGCCGGGCAAGTTTGAATGGCCGTGCACCGCATCGATGCCGAACAGGACGGGAATTCCAGCACCGCTTTTGCGCGATGCCTCGTGATATGATGTGACCATCCGGTCCCATTTGGCGGCATCGGCCCGTTCATCGCCATAAGGACCGCTGTTGCCACCGGCAAGGATCGACCCAAGCGGATAATGCGCCAGATCGTCGGGGCTGATTGCGCTGATATCCGCCTGAATGACCTGGCCGACTTTTTGCTCAAGAGTCATGCGCGCCAGCATGGCGGTGATCCGCCCTTCGGTCGGCGCGTCGGTCAGCGTGGAGGGGCTATGCGCCGCTGGCCACCGTTCCGGATGGGCAATTGCGTCCGCACCGCCCTGCGTTGCAACCGGCGCGGGGGCCGCGTCTGCGCCTGCGGCATGGGCCGTTATCGCCACAAAACCGCCACCCACCAACAGGGCACCTGCTGCTGCCCGCCAACCCGCCATTGCCGCCATCATTCTACCCCGAAGTTCTGCTTATAGTGGTCGTGGTTCACGGGCTGGAGTTGCCAGCTTGTGAACGTTATCATGGCTAGATTACATGGGGCAATGGCAATTACAAGCCGGGCGCGGCAGTGGAGCCGCGCACGACCAGGCTGCCCGAAACGACAACGGGCAAAACCCCGATGGCATCACCGCCCTTTTCGGCGATCAGCAATTCAACCGCGCGCGCCGCAGTTTCGGCAACGGGCTGGTCAATCGCCGTGAATGGTGGCCTGGTAAAGCGCACCATCGGGGTGTTGTCGAAACACACGAGACTCAAATCGCCGGGAACATCCAGTCCCAGTTCAAGCGCCAGTTCAAGTGTGGCCAATGCCATCTGGTCGTTGCTGGCGATTATCGCGGTCGGACGCGGGGTGCATTCCAGCAACGTGCGCGCCGCTTTCGAACCGCCTTCATAGGTAAAATCCCCCGTGGACAGCAAGCTGGCATCCGGCGACAGCCCGGCCTGCAGCATTTCAGTACGCCATCCGTCCACGCGCCAGCCGCTAAGATGATAGTCTGCCGGCCCGGCGATAAAGCCGATATGGCGATGACCGAGTTCGGCCAGGTGGCGCACGGCGAGCCGCGCCGAACCTTCATCATCCATGGTAAGCGCGATGCCGCCCAGCCCATCCTCACCGGTCGATCCGATGCGCGCAAACGGGATGCCGTGCGCCTGCACCAGCGCAAGGATCTGCGGATTGTCCGAATGGGGCGGCGTGATAATCACACCGTCGGGCTGCAGCGCGGTCAACGCCATTCCCAATTCGCGCTCGACATGGTCATTATGGGTGTCAACCAGTTCGATCAACAGGCGATAGCCGTACTCGGCGCACTTGGTCATGCCGCCCAGCAACATCTGATCGACCCAGTCTGTGCCTTTGCGCAACTGCCAGTCCGCAATCGTGCGTTCGCGGTCATTGATCGCAAGGATCAGATAGGATCGTGATCCCCCCATCCGTTGTGCCGCGATCGAGGGGACATAGCCAAGACGGTCGATCGACGCCTGGACACGTTGCTTCATTTCAGGGCTGACATTGGGCACATTGTTCATGACCCGGCTGACGGTCTGGAGCGAAACGCCGGCGTCCTTGGCCACGTGCTTGATCGTCACTGCCTGCTTGCGCTGCACCATCCGACTTTACATTCCCACACCGCACAATGCCGGAGCGGCAGGATCCGGTGCACATTGCGAAACGTGCACCCAATCGACTTCCATGGTCGTGATCCCGATTCCGGGATCAACGCCGCCGCTGTTGCGCCCTTCGGGCAAGTGGCCGCCGATTGCAAGATTGAGAATGATGTGGAAGGGACGGTCAAATGGCGCGCCCGACCTGCTGGTCGCGCTGGTATGCCATTCATGCGGCACCCGCGTTTCGTAAGCCACACCATCGATTGCCCAGCGGATGCCCTGCGGCATCCATGTTACGGAATACGTGTGGAACCCGTCGCGCGGGGCGGGCATCTGCACCGATTCGCCGATATAGCGGTTGGCCGGTGGCAACCCGCCGAAATGGATGGTGCCAAGGATGCCGTTTTCGCGCCCGTCCGCACCGCATGTCTGGCCTTGTGCGGAACATGGCTCGCCCAGATTGACCGCTTCCATGATGTCGATTTCACCCGAAGCGGCCCACGCGCCATAGTGCCGCTGTTCCGGCAGCATCCAGATCGCAGGCCAGGTGCCCTGCCCTTGCGGCAGCCGGGCGCGTACTTCGATTTTGCCATAGCGGAATGCCGCGTGGCCCGCCGTCGTCAGCCGTGCCGATGTAAACGGCTTGGTGGCAAGCGCTGCGGCGTTTTGACCGGTGCGCAAGTCTGGCGGATAGGCCGGCCCTGACCACGGTTCGGGCCGCGCAGTGATGACCAGGTGACCATCGTGGACCGATGCGTTCTGCATTCGCGGGGTATAACATTGGCGCTCATCATTACCGCCACCCCAGCAGTCATTCGCCAGCCCCCATTTGCCGCCATCGATGCGATCCCCGTCGAACTCATCGGCCCAGACAAGCTGCCATCCCGAACTTTTGGCGGCAGGCGCGTCGGCCGCTTGAGCCGCCGGGACTAACGCCAATCCGGCCAAACCAACCCAGCTTCGCACCATCACGCAGCTTCAGCGCGGGGCTGGCCACAATATTGGGCAACATAGGCGCTGTGCGCGGGCAGGCTGGCGACAGTCTGGGCCACGCTGTCGCGCAGACCTTTGAGCAGCTGGTCGAGCTCGCCATCGGACAGCCGGGTTGCCACGGGGTGATAGGCGCGCGGCATGATCCCCTGCCCCATCATCACCTGCACCCAGCTATTTTCGGCAAACAGTTCCTCGTTTTTGCGAAACACCCGACCGGTTTCGCGAAACAGTTCGATTTTCTGAGTCAGGCTGTCGGGAATATCCATATCGGCGCAATGCCGCCAGAACGGGCTGTCACGCCGCTCGGTGGCTTTGTAATGCAGGATCAGGAAATCGCGGATCTGGACCATGTCGGCCATCTGCTGGTCGTTGAATTCCGCTATGTCGCGCGCGCTGATTTCGCCCATTGGCAACATGCGGATCAGGCGCAAGACCGCGCGTTGAATAAGATGAATGCTGGTCGATTCAAGCGGCTCCATGAATCCGCCGGACAAGCCGATGGCAATGCAGTTGCGGTGCCACTGCTTGCGCCGCGCGCCGGTGGTAAAGCGGATCACGTTCGGTTCGGTCAGGCGCTGGCCTTCGACCGTGGCAAACAACCGGTCGAGCGCGGCATCGCGATCAAGCAACCGGCTGCAATAGACGATTCCGTTACCCTGCCGGTGCTGCAACGGTATCCGCCATTGCCAGCCCGCATCGTGCGCAATCGCGCGGGTATAGGGCACGGGCGGGCGAACGCTTTCGGTCTGCACCGCAATCGCCGAATCGCATGGCAAGTGATGCGACCAGTCATCATACCCCGAATGGAGCGCGCCTTCGATCAGCAGCGCGCGAAAGCCGGTGCAGTCGATTAACAGATCACCTTCGACACACTGCCCGCCATCCAGCACCAGCGCCGCGATCTGGCCGCTATTTCCGTCAAGCCGGACTTCGGCGATTTTTCCTTCGATCCGGCGCGCGCCATCGGCCTCGGCCAGCTTGCGCAAAAAAACCGCGTACCGGCTCGAATCAAGCTGATAGGCATAATTCATCCGGTTGTCGGGCAAATGCGCAAATTTGCCCTCGGCGGCGGCCTTCAGTTCAAGGCAATAGTCATCATAGCTTTCGGCATGACCTTTGGTCTGGCCGTGCATCCAGAAATGCTGAAACCCCGCTGTCCAGTGATCGCGCCCGGTAATGCCAAACGAATGGAAGTAGTTTTCGCCCTGAACTTTCCAGTTTTCGAACTGAATGCCCAGCTTGAACGTTGCCTGCGTTGCCCGCATGAATTCGGCCTCGCCAATGCCGAGCAGGCGGTTAAAGGTCGCCATCGGCGGGATGGTGCTTTCGCCAACGCCGATAGTACCGATAGAGTCGGATTCGATCAGCGTCAGATCGATCGCGCTGCCCATCGTTCGCGCCAGCGCGGCGGCCGCCATCCAGCCCGCAGTGCCGCCGCCGGCGATCACGATGCGGCGCTTAACATAGTCATTCATCATCGGCTGAGTGTCCTGAGCAGAAAGGATCGCAACCGCCCGGCGGCTTCGGCGTCGAGCGGATCGAGCACGCCGCGCCCCCCCGGCGGCAAGTGATCGGTCACGTGCGGCCCGTTGGCGAAAACATAATGGTCAAACAAATCGCGCCAGATGGCCTTGTCGTGATCGGGCAAATCGCGGATTGATAAGATCGCGTGGTTGAGCGCATCTTGCGGCTGACCGAGATAGCGCGGCGTATCGCGCCACCAATAGTTGAGCAGGATGTTGAACGGGGCCAAGCCCTCGACATGGTGCCACCACATCGACGGGATGAACAGCGCATCGCCCGGTTCAAGCTCTGCCACCTGGCCAAATTCCAGCGCTTTCGCAAAACCGGGATGCAGGTCAAAATCGGGTGCCTGAAAATCAACCATGCTGACCGCGCGACCCGCGGGCGTATTGTCAATCGGGCCAAGATAGAGATTGGCGAACTGATCGGGCGGAAACAGCGTAAAGCGGCGTCGCCCGGCCACGCAACAGGCCAGATTGTCGGGAAAATCGTTGTGCGCGGCAATCCGCGTGCGCGTGCCGATCCACAAGCTGACCAATGGCGTGCGCGCACTCAGATCGATACGGTTGTCTTCGTGCACGCGGTCAAAGTGCGAAGGCACGTCGATGGAGCCGAGATAGATCGTCGGCGGGTCGGCGCGATCTTCGTTGGCATCGATCCCGGCAAAGATATCCGCCAGCGCGCCGCGCGCCATGCTGAAATTCATGCCCATCGCGTTGTCGTAGAACATCCGCCCGCCATGTTCAGGCGATCCAATCGACACCGCGAACGGTCCGGGTTTGGCACGTTCAACCAGATAGGCGCGGACGTCGCGGGCCGAGCGCCTGCCCGCCTGCACCAGCGGCCAATCCGCTACCAACCCGCGGATCACAAACGGTTCGCGCGCGCCCTGCAACAGGCTATCGAGCGCCGCAGCATCCGCCGCTGCGCGCTCGATTACCGGTGCCAAGGCGTCAAAAGCGTTAGCCACCGGCCATACGCGCATTCATGCGCGCCACCAGCGCGGCAAATTGCGAGAGCGAGGCCAGCACCATAAAGATCGCGGTCAAATGCCCTTGCGCCTGCAACGACTGCAAGGCAGCGCCATCGAGCGCGGCCAGCCGATCTTCGTTGATCGTCTGAAAGCCGACGAGCGACTGTTGCGAACCATTGTCGAGCGTCACGTCGAGCGAAAACGGCTCGATCAGATCATAGCGTTCCAGCGTGGCAAAAAACCCATCGCTCGCGCGCCAAGCAAAGTCGAGGTCACCCAGTTTGCTGGCAATGGCTTCCAGATAGGGCGTCGGTTGGCCGCTGTCATCGAACACCCGCACGCCTTCGCCGCTGGTCGAAATGCGCGCATGGCCCCTATCGACGTGGACTTGTGGCACGTCGTCATCGTTGGCGGGGCGACCGATCAGAAACGGCTGCACCGCCAACGCCAAGGGCTTGTACAGCGCATCCCAGCTATCGCCCGCCAGAAACAGGTTCTCTCCACTATCAAACCCGAACAACGCCAGCGCCGCCAGCTTGCCGGTTTCGCCATCGCGGCGAAACACGATGGGGTAATGCGCCTGCACCGCGCGGAATTCGGCCGGCACGGTCAGGCAGGCCATCACATTGTCACCCAAAGCAGCGCTGGCCTCGGTGCGGACCCGCAGCGTGCCGTGATCGGCGGGGTTGAGAATTTCGTGCTGGCTCATGGTACGGCATGGTCCTTTTGTGCGGACCGCTGTGCGGCCATGGCGGCAAAGTAATCACGATTGGCGGGCAAGGCGGCAGCAAGCGCGCGGGCCTTTCCCGCCACGTCACGCACCCGGGCAATGGCGGTGGCGGTGGGCGGCGGCCCACCCACAGGGAGCGGAAAACCCATGCCATAAAGCACGAATTGCTGGCTGGCGGCAGGAAACATTTCATCCACGCGCGGGAAATCCCACGCCGAAGGCGGCTGATCGCGCCACAGCGCAAGATTTTCGGCCAAACGATCCGGGATCGTCGCGGGCGAGCGCTGCGCCTGCCAATAGGGTTCTTCGCGACGGCTCAACACATAGTGCAGTTTCAAAAATTCAACGATGTTGTCCCAGCGATAGCGGAACAGCGCGTTAAAGCGCGCGGCATGGATCGTCATCGCCGCACGGCTGCGCGGAAAATTTTCGGTCAAAGTCTTGATCGACAATTCGATCAAGACAATCGCCGATGCCTCAAGCGGCTCGATAAAACCCGCCGACAGCCCGACGGCAAGGCAATTTCCCACCCAGAAGCGATCACGATGGCCAGTGGCAAAAGTCAATTGGCGCGGGCGGAGCAGCGCCGGATCAGTACCGGGAACTTTCGCCGCGACATAGTCGGCCAAAATTTGCGCGGCGCGGTCATTCGACAGGAATCGCGAGCTGTAGACACAGCCGATGCCACGCCGGGTTGGCAGGCCGATGTCCCACAGCCATCCCGCCTCATGCGCAGTGCCGATGGTTTGCGAGGCGACCGGGCTGCCGGGTGCCACCGGCACTTGCACCGCCAGCGCGCGGTCATTGAACGATATGTCAGACCGGTCGATCCACCCGGCACCGCATGAGCCGCCGATCAGCAGCGCGGCCTGACCGGAACAGTCGATGAACAGATCGCCTGCCAGCGTCGGATGATCGCGCAAGTGGAGCGCGGCAATATCACCATCGTGGTCGACCTTGACCCCGGTTACTTCGGCGGCAATCCGCGTCACCCCCAACCGGCCCGTGGCGTGACGCGCGAGCAACGCGGCGAACTTGCCCGCATCGAGGTGATAGCCGTAATTCAGCGCTCCGGCATAATCGGGCATTGTGCGCTGACGTGGCGCAAGATTGTGCGCACAGACCGCGTGCTGCGGTGTCATCGCCGCCGAAAATGGCGTGGACTGATCGCCCGCCTGCCACGCGGCCAGCATGTCGCGCATGTCGCCGGGCAAGGGCGCGGTAAAGGGATGCAGATAGCTGTCATCGACTGCCCCGTCAGTCCAGCCATCAAACCGCGACCCTTGTTTGAATGCGGCATCGCATTCGCGCAGGAATTCGGATTCGGCAATGCCGATCGTGGCCAGCGATTCGCGCATCGTCGGCCACGTGCCCTCGCCCACGCCGATGGTCGGAATGTTCGGCGCTTCGACCAGCGTAATCGCCAGCCCGGGCAACTTGGCGGCCAGCCCGCAAGCCGACAGCCAGCCTGCCGTGCCACCACCAACAATGACAATGCGTTGGACAGATGTTTTCATGCCGAAAATACCATACGTCCGTCCTATCAGACGGAACAAGCAACAGGCTCAAAAAAACGAAAGCCGCACTGCAGGGCAATGCGGCTTTCGATCAGGCAGCCTTCAAGGGATTCGAAGACATCAAAAGGTGAACCGCGCCCCTGCTGCCCAGCGCGCATATCCGGGCTGCGAGAAGGTTACGATCTGGCTGTTGCGCATGTGGCCACGGCGATCCGCATTGGTGATGTTGATCCCTTCGGCAAACACCGTGAAACCCTTGTGGATTTCGTAGCTCGCACTGACATCATACTGGCCGTATGAATTGATGTAGTAGGGATCAACCCCATAACCGGCGAGGAACTCGGCGCGCCAGTTATAAGCCACACGAGCTTGCAGCCCGTGCTTGTCATAATACAGCACCGCGTTCGCGCTGTTGCTGGCGCCGGGCACGGCAAACTGCGTAATCGTGTGATTCAGCGTATTATCGTAGTTGTGGTCACTCTTGACCACAGTATAGTTCACAATCGCGCCAAATCCAGTTTGCCAGAAGTTGTGCTGGATCGCAAATTCCCAACCGTGGATCGTATCCTGCTGGGCGGAATTCGTCGGCAGCGTCGTAACAAAGTTTACCAACGGGTCAGAAGCCTGCCCGATGATGCCGGTAACTACACCGGTGCTGTCCTTGATGGCTGTCGAAGGATACCTTTGCGCGATATAATCCATCAGTTGCTGTGCAGTGGCATTCGTACCAAGCGCCGTGCGCGCTTCGGATGCATGGGCGCCCGCAGCCGCATTGGTCAGCCCGAACTCGGTCTGGTTCAACTGGGTCTGGGCAATGAAGTTTTTGACGACTTTGTGGAAATAGCCCACCGAAATGTAGCTGGTCGGCGCATAATACCATTCAGACGAAAGATCGATGTTTACCGACTTGTACGGCAACAAGTTCGGATTGCCGCTTGAAGCGGTGCTACCGCCGATGCGGATAGGTGATGCCAGCGATGTGCCGCCCTGCATACTGGTATAGTCAGGCCGGGTAATAGTCTGGCTGTACGAAGCACGGAACTTCACATTTTTGATTGGCGCCATATCGAAATCGGCTGCGGGCAACCAGTTATGGTATTGACCAGACAGTGACGCAGACGACACGACTTGTGGAGTGCCGTAATCAATCGACGTCTCGTTGCCGCCTGACCAGATCGTGCGCTGCGGAATCGGAACTTGCGCCGTCGAATTGACCTTGGTCGTTTCATAACGCAGGCCGAGCCGCAGATGCGTCGGGTTATCGCCAAGATCGAAAGTGTGCAAAGACTGGATATAGGGTGCCCAAGTCCTTTCGCGAATTGACCGGTCCGTCGAGAACGCTGCCAAGCACGTGCCAGTCGCGGTTGCAGTGCTGCAAATGCCGAGTTTGCTATCAAGCAGCGAGACCAATCCAGTTGTATCGATCTTGAAGTAGTTCTGGATGATCCCGGCATCATTCGAGCCGACCATCCCGCGTAGATCGTGCGGGAGGTTAGTAATCGTGTAAAGGCTGTCGGGCGTGTTGGCGGCGGACAGGGTACCACCCCAGCTGTCGTTCTGGATCACGCCAAATGCGGACCGGACTTTGTTTTCAGTGTGGGTAACACCAAAATCCAAGCTTTTGATGAACGACGCATCAAAATCATAGTTGCCCTTGAACGCGATCTCAGTGATCTCGTCGCGGAAATAGGCATTGCGAAAGGCATTGCCCGACGGGCGGATGTTGGCCGCTGCGATGCCCGCACCGGGAGCCATCGTCACCGAAATAACGGGCATGGCGTGCGTGTAATCGACCGTTTGCGACGTCACGCCATAGATCGCGCTGCCGACTGCGATGTTGCTGCCATAAGGCGAAGTCGGCTTGCTTTCTGCGGTCGAATGGTGCGCATCAAGTTCAAGGTGCAACTTGTTGCCCGGCCCGTCCCACTTCAGGTTACCGCCCAGCGAACGGTTGATCGTACGGTTTGCCGCGACCGCGCCGGTAATCGCCAAGTCTTTGGCCGCAGCCGCATCAAAGCGTTCGGTATAGAAATTCGGTCCTGCGGCGGGGCCATTGGTCCAACTGCTGCTGGTATCGCCATGGTTGAACCACACGCCGATGCTGTTGGTACGGGCTTCAACCGTATTTTGCGAAAACGTGTAATCGACGGTTGCAACCAGCGTATCTGTGGGCTTGAACTGCAACACCGCCTGACCGTTGTATCGCTTGCGCTCGAACGTCGTGAAATCATATCCGGCGTTCTGCGTTACCTGATAGACGTCGGTCGGGCCAGGCCGGTTGGTGATGTTGGCCGCACCTGCTGTGCCCAGCGGAGCAAGCGAGCCCCAGTTGTTTTCAGCGCCGGTATAGCCTTCGCGCCAGCCTGCGCTGAACCCGGCTTGGCTGCCCTTGCGGTCCTGATACGAACCGCTGAGCAGTATACCGATACGCTTGTCAGCAAACGTGTCGCTGATGATGCCTGAAACTTCGGGCGTTGCCGATTTGCCTTCGAAGCGTGAGGTATCATAGACCCCCTTGGTGCCGATGCTGCCGTGGAACCCAGGACGATCCAGCGGACGCGCGGTGCGAATATTGATGACCGAGCCGATCCCACCGGTTGACAGCGAGGCGCGGCCCGACTTGTAGACCTCAACCCCAGACACTGCTTCTGAAGCAAGGTTGCCGAAATCAAAACTGCGCGAAGCAGGCGCACTAGCACCATCACCCAATGTGGACGTCGGCATCCGCCGACCGTTGAGCAGCACCAGGTTGAAATCCGGACCAAAGCCGCGAACGGTGACGGTCGAACCTTCCCCACTGTTGCGATCAATCGACACGCCGGTGATGCGCTGCAGCGATTCGGCAAGGTTCGTATCAGGAAACTTGCCGATATCTTCGGCCGAAATCGCATCGAGCACGCCCAGCGTGGTGCGCTTCAGATTCATAGAATTGCGAAGGCTGGCGCGAATGCCGCTAACGACAATTTCACCCCCGACGGCGGGCGCTTCGGATGCGGTTGCCCCGCCAGTGGTTGGTGCAGCGGCCTGTTGCGCCTGTGCCTGCGATGCGCCCAGCGCAATCGCCAAAACCGATACTCCAGCAATATGCAGCGCGCGCCGATTGATACGGTCCATCATAAACAATCCCCTCCCCTCGGTTTAACGTTCTCACGTCACCATGTGAACGTTCATTTAGCCTCCCGCAAATTTGAGTCAAATCAAATTTGCGGGGCACCCGACTGACAGGAATGCCCATTCGTGAACTGAAATGATTGGCAAACGTTTGCACAAACCGCACGCGCAGTGCGTGCTGCAGCAGCGTCTGACCGCGCGCTAGAGCGGAATGCGAGGAGATTGAATCGCATTCCGATATGGAGTCTTTGTTTTCACGTGATTTATTGCGAAAAACCGGTTCCCACTTTTTCGCATCACGCTCTAGAGCGTGGTGACAATTTAATCCTCGAGGGATTCCCTATGCGGTAGATATGTGATTCAAGACTGATTTTTGGAGATCGGTCATGGATCGTGCGGTAGACGAATTGAGCGACGAACAGTGGGAACTGTTGAAGCCG
>CAINGT010000019.1 GCA_903848655.1 uncultured Sphingomonadales bacterium | reverse complement strand
CCGGCCCAGCCACCCACAGGGTACCTTGAATGGGCGGCTGGGCCGGGGGTGCGGGGCGGTGGGTGGCACAAAGTTGCCTTTAGGCGACTTTCGAAACCACTTCTCACGCACGGTCATGGCGGGCACCACCGTGCGTGGCACCCGCCTGAGCCGCCATCAAAAGAAGCCGAGCTTCTTGGGGCTATAGCTGACCAGCATGTTCTTGGTCTGCTGATAGTGATCGAGCATCATCTTGTGCGTTTCACGCCCGATGCCCGACTGTTTGTACCCGCCAAATGCGGCATGAGCGGGATAGGCGTGATAGCAATTGGTCCACACCCGCCCGGCCTCGATCGCGCGGCCAAACCGGTAACAGGTGTTGGCATCGCGGCTCCACACCCCGGCCCCCAGCCCATAAGCGCTGTCATTGGCGATTTGCAGCGCGTCTTCGGCATCGCGGAACGTGGTGGTGGACACCACCGGGCCAAAGATTTCCTCCTGAAAGATGCGCATCTTGTTGTGGCCTTTGAACACCGTTGGCTGGATGTAAAAGCCCCCCGCCAGATCGCCGCCCAGTTGCGCCACGCCGCCGCCGGTGAGGACGGAGGCCCCTTCATCGCGCCCGATCTGCAAATAGCGCAAGATCTTGTCCTGCTGTTCGGCGCTCGCCTGCGCACCGATCATCGTGTTGATATCGAGCGGATCGCCTTGCACGATGGCTTCGACGCGCTTGATCGCGCGCTCCATGAACCGGTCATAGATCGATTCCTGGATCAGCGCGCGGCTGGGGCAAGTGCACACTTCACCCTGGTTGAGCGCGAACATGACAAAGCCTTCGATGGCTTTGTCGAAAAAGTCGTCATCGTGCGCGGCGACATCGGCGAAGAAGATGTTGGGGCTTTTGCCGCCGAGTTCGAGCGTGACCGGGATCAGGTTTTCGCTGGCATATTGCATGATCAGCCGCCCGGTCGACGTTTCGCCGGTAAACGCGATCTTGGCGATACGTTTGGACGAGGCCAGCGGCTTGCCCGCTTCGAGCCCATAGCCGTTGACGATATTGAGCACGCCCGGCGGCAGCAAATCGGCGATCAGGTCGATCAGCACCATGATCGAGGCCGGGGTCTGTTCGGCGGGTTTGAGCACCACGCAATTGCCGGCGGCAAGCGCGGGGGCCAGTTTCCACACCGCCATCAGAATCGGAAAATTCCACGGGATGATCTGCCCGACCACGCCGAGCGGTTCGTGAAAGTGATAGCCGACGGTATCGGCATCGATCTGCGACAACGATCCTTCCTGCGCACGGATACAGCCCGCAAAATAGCGGAAATGGTCGATGGCGAGCGGCATGTCGGCAGCGAGCGTTTCGCGGATCGGCTTGCCATTGTCCCACGTTTCGGCAGTGGCCAGCGCGTGCAGATTTTCTTCCATCCGATCGGCAATGCGCGTCAGCACCAGCGCCCGTTCGGCGGCAGACGTCGCCCCCCACGCGACTCGCGCGGCGTGCGCAGCATCGAGCGCGAGTTCGATATCGGCAGCATCGGACCGCGCGATTTCACACACGACTTTGCCGTTGATCGGCGAGACATTGTCGAAATAGCGGCCATTGACCGGTGCCACCCAGCGCCCGCCGATAAAATTGTCATAGCGTTTGGCAAACGGGGATACGCGGTTGTCGGCTGTGGGGGCTGCCATCACATTCATGCTCTGATCCTCTCCATCATGATCCCGGCGTTGCTTCGCGCAGGGTTCTGAACCCGATATAGGCCGGTTGGTACCACTTGTCGCGGGGGCATCGCCGGGTTTTGCAGCTTTCTTGTTCGCGCTGGCGCGCCTATGCGACCTCGGCCATGTTCGAACCGCCGCCCCGCACCCTGATCGCCGAATGGCGCGCCACCATCGGCCTAGCGGGGCCGATTGTCGCGGCGAATGTGTTGCAAATGGCGGTGTTCGCGCTCGATGTCGTCTTCGTTGCGCGGCTGGGGCCGGGCGCGCTGGCGGCATCGTCGCTCGCCGTATCGCTGTTCGGGCTGCTGATCTGGAGCCTGACCGGGCTGGTCGGTGCGGCATCGCCGCTGATCGCGGCTGAACTCGGGCGGCGGCGGCACGCCGTGCGCGAAGTGCGGCGTTCGGTGCGCATGGCGGGCTGGGCGGGTATCGGCGCGGCGGTGCTGGCAATGGGCATTTGCACCGCGCTCGGCCCGATTCTGACCGCGACCGGGCAGGATCCGGCGGTTATCGCGCAATCCGTGCCGTTTATGCACGTGCTGATGTGGGCGGCGATCCCGGCGGTGCTGGGGGCATTGTTGCGCGGCACGCTCGCCACGCTCGGGCGGCCCGGCGTGGGCACGGCGGTTACCGCGCTGGCGGTGCTGCTCAATGGCTTGGGCAATTGGGTGCTGGTGTTTGGCCATGCCGGGATGCCCGCGCTGGGCCTGAACGGATCGGCATTGGCCAGTGTGTTGACCAGCACGGTTACGCTGCTGGTCTATGCGCTGGTGATCCGGTCTGACCGGCGATTGCGGCGCTACCGCCTGTTCGGGCGCTGGTGGCAGGGGGATGCGGCGCGGCTGCGCGATGTGCTGCGCATCGGCCTGCCGATCATGGCAACGATCCTTGCCGAAGCGGGGCTGTTCAACGCGGCGGCGCTGCTGATGGGGCGGATCGGGGCTTTGCCGCTGGCGGCGCATACATTGGCGCTACAATTTGCCGCGATCACGTTTCAGGTGCCGTTCGGGATTGCCCAAGCCGCAACCATCCGCGTTGGCCGCGCTTATGGCGCGCAGGATCGCCATGGGATTGCGCTCGCAGGCCGGGTCGCATTTGTTACCGGGGTCGGGTTCATGGCGCTGGCGGCAGCGCTGCTGCTGTTTGCGCCGCGCACGATCTTGCGGCTCTATCTCGATCCCGATTTGCCGGCCAATGCCGGGCTGGTCGCGCTGACGGTGCGCTATATGGCGGTGGCCGCCGCGTTTCAGCTGTTCGATGGCGCGCAGACCGTCGGCGCGGGGCTGTTGCGCGGGTTGCAGGATACGCGCGTGCCGATGGCCATCGCGATTGTCGGCTATTGGCTAGCCGGGTTCGGCACGGCGGTCTGGCTGGGGCTGCACACCCCGCTCGCTGGGGTCGGGGTTTGGCTCGGGCTGCTGGCCGGGCTCGCGGCAGTTGCGGCGATGCTGATCTGGCGCTGGCATCGGCGCGCGGCGCTGGGCCTGCTGGCATACGACAAATCTGTGCCCACCCCCTCTTGACGGTCATCGGCGGTCTACCCATATCCGCGCTGCTGGCACTCTCGCTCTGCGAGTGCCAGAACATTTCGCAACACCGATCCGGCCCTGTGCGGCCAATCGATGAACTGGAAGAGGTACAGACCCCATGACATTCCGTCCGCTGCACGACCGCGTGCTGGTGCGCCGTGTCGAAGCCGAAGAAAAAACCGTCGGCGGCATCATCATCCCCGACAGCGCCAAGGAAAAGCCGGCCGAAGGCGAAGTGGTTGCCATTGGTTCGGGCGCACGCGCCGAAAACGGCACGATCACCCCACTCGACGTGAAAGTCGGTGACCGCGTGCTGTTCGGCAAATGGTCGGGCACCGAAGTCAAAGTCGCCGGTGAAGACCTGCTGATCATGAAGGAATCGGACATTCTTGGCGTGGTTGGCTGAGATCCGTTTCATCACATCCCAGATTTCAAAGGAATAAAGCAATGGCTGCCAAGGAAGTCCGCTTTTCGCGCGACGCGCGCGAACGCATTCTGAAGGGTGTCGACATTCTTGCCGATGCGGTAAAAGTCACGCTCGGCCCCAAAGGTCGCAATGTCGTGATCGACAAAAGCTTTGGCGCACCGCGCATCACCAAAGACGGGGTGACGGTTGCCAAGGAAATCGAACTGAAGGACAAGTTCGAAAACCTTGGCGCGCAACTGCTGCGCGAAGTGGCGTCAAAGGCCAACGACAAAGCCGGTGACGGCACCACCACCGCCACCGTGCTGGCGCAAGCCATCGTGCGCGAAGGGCTGCGCTCGGTTGCCGCCGGGATCAACCCGATGGACCTGAAGCGCGGCATCGATCTGGCGGTGATCAAAGTCGTCGAAAGCCTCAAGGCGCGTTCGACCCCGGTCAGCGGTTCGTCGGAAATCAGCCAAGTCGGCGTGATTTCGGCCAACGGCGATGTCGAAGTCGGGCAGAAAATCGCCGAAGCGATGGAACGCGTCGGCAAAGAAGGCGTGATCACGGTCGAAGAAGCCAAAGGTCTCGAATTCGAACTCGATGTCGTCGAAGGGATGCAGTTTGATCGCGGCTATCTGTCGCCCTACTTCATCACCAACGCCGAAAAGATGACCGTGGAGCTGGAAAATCCTTATATCCTGATCCACGAAAAGAAGCTGTCGAGCCTGCAAGCGCTGCTGCCGATCCTCGAAGCCGTGGTACAGTCGGGCCGTCCGCTGCTGATCATCGCCGAAGATATCGAAGGCGAAGCGCTGGCCACGCTGGTGGTCAACAAGCTGCGCGGCGGGTTGAAGATCGCGGCGGTCAAAGCCCCCGGGTTTGGTGACCGGCGCAAGGCAATCCTCGGCGATATCGCCACGCTGACCGCGGGTGAACTCATCTCCGAAGACCTTGGCATCAAGCTCGAAACCGTTACGCTGACGATGCTGGGCCAAGCCAAGAAAGTCACCATCGACAAAGACAACACCACCATCGTCGATGGCGCCGGTTCGGCCGAAGACATCAAGGCGCGCGTCGATCAGATCAAGGCGCAAGTCGAAGTCACCACCAGCGATTACGACCGTGAAAAGCTGCAAGAACGTCTGGCCAAGCTGGCTGGCGGCGTTGCGGTGATCAAAGTCGGCGGCGCTTCGGAAGTCGAAGTGAAAGAGCGCAAGGATCGCGTCGATGATGCGCTCCACGCCACCCGCGCGGCGGTCGAAGAAGGCATCGTCCCCGGTGGCGGTACCGCGCTGCTCTATGCCACCCGCGCGCTCGAAGGGCTGGCAGGCGTCAACGAAGCGCAGACACGCGGCATCGACATCGTGCGCCGCGCGATCAGCACCCCGTTGAAGCAGATTGCCGAAAACGCGGGCTTTGACGGCGCGGTCGTGGCGGGCAAGCTGCTCGATCAGGCGGATGAAAGCTTTGGCTTCAACGCATCGACCGATGTCTATGAAAACCTCAAAGCCGCTGGCGTGATCGACCCGACCAAAGTCGTGCGCGTGGCCTTGCAGGATGCGGCCTCGGTCGCCGGCCTGCTGATCACCACCGAAGCAGCCATCGTCGAAAAGCCCGAAGACAAGTCGGCCCCGGCAATGCCCGGCGGCGGCATGGGCGGCATGGGCGGCATGGACTTCTAAGCACCGCAACACGTATCCCTCCCGCTTGCAGGGGGAGGGATACGCGGTGTCCTTTGCCGAACAGCAAAAAGCAGCGGGCCGGAAAGGGAAGCCTTTCCGGCCCGTTTGCTGTGGTGCGTGGATAATCCTTGAGCCAGATGCGATTTCGTCGGATCAACTCAGGCTATTGCGCCCGCACCATGCACCAAAAGGAGATCGACCATTATGACCGCCAACGGCGCACCCATGCCATCGTTGCCAAGCGATGATGCGGCAGAAGCGTTCGTCGCTTCGGCCGACCTGACGCTTTATGACTTGTCCGGCTTTAAACCGATGCGTTTTGAAATTGAGCCGAAATCGGCAGCGCTCAATATGCGTCTGCCCGCCGCGTTGCTGGCCGCGCTCAAGGCCAAAGCCAGCAGCCACGGCCTGCCCTACACGCGCTATGTCAGGATGCTGCTCGAAGCCGATGTGGCGCGCGAGAAGTGATGCCGCACTCTGGCTTGCACGAACAAGGGCCGGAAAGGTAATACCCCTTCCGGCCCTTGCCGCATCGTGGTTATGGTCGGGCGAAGCGCGCGATTATAGCGGATTGCGATTAGATTGAATCGCATTCCGCTATAGAGTCGTTGTTTTCGCGTGATTTATTGCGAGCCGCAGGCCACCGAAGGTAAAAACCGGTTCCCACTTTTTCGCATCACGCTCTAGAAGCCGAGGCCGAGTGTTACGAACCACTGGCGCGGGGCGATCGGATAGACCGAGTAGCTGTTGGCGACAGAGCCGACCGACAGGGTCGAAGGGCCGGTTTCATCGGTCAGGTTGGTGACATTCAGGCTCAGATCGGCTTTGGCGACATGGAGCGCGGCGGCGGGCAGATGTACTGTGGCGTGGGCCGACATCTGGAACGTCGATGGCACCCCGGTGTCGTTGGTATAAGTCGCAAAGCGGCTGCCGATATAGTCGCCCGTCGCCTGCAATTCGACCGCTCCGAATTTGACGCTGGCGACGGTCTTGTTCATCCATTGCGGTGTGCCGGGGATGACTTTGCCGCACGTCGGCACCACGCCAGCAGTGACCACCGCCGCACCGCTGCACGTGCCGGTGGCTGCGCCGATCCCGCTGGCGGTTGACGTGTAATCGCTCTGATAGGTCGAACGGTTGTACGACAGCGCGTTATAGAGCGAAACGTGCGACCCGAAGTGCAGCGTTACCGCCGCATCGACCCCATCGGTATGAACGCCGCCGACATTGGTCAGCAGCGCGGTGCCGCCGGTAATGCCGCCACCCGCGATCCCGCCGGGGTTGGTGTTGATCCCCAATTGCCGGTTGGTGAACACGACATGGTAATAGTTGACTTGCGCCTCGATAAAGCTGCGACGGGTGCGCAGCCCCGCTTCATAGGTCCAGCTTTCTTCGGGCTTGCCCTGGCTGGCGAACGTATCGAACGCCGCCTGGCTGCCGGTGAACCACGGCGAGGTCGAAGCGCCGCCGAGATAGGTCATATACTGGCGCAAGTTCTTCTGCACGTTGACATAAAGCTGCTCGTGCCCGGTAAGATCGTATTTCGCGCCGAACGCGGGCAGGAACCAGCGCTGCGTGTTGATGCGCCCTTGCGGCAAAGTTCCGGTCAAACCCGACAGCGACCCCAGCTTGGGCTGTACCGGGAAATAGCCGTTGGCCCATTGCGCACTTGTCTTGAACCCGGCTTCGACCAGCAGGCGGTCGGTCGCGCGCCACGTGTCCTGCACATGCAGTTGCAGCTCTTCGACCCGCGCTTCGCCCTGATACTGCGTAAACAGTGGCTTTGACGGGCGGATGTACGGGCTAAAGCTGCTGACATTGGTCGCATCGGCACCATACCAGCGGCGGTATTGCGTGGCGCTGTTGTGTTCGAACCAGCCGCCAAATTCGATCTGGTGCGCGCCAAGGTCCAGCCGCAGCGTGGACAGCAGACCTTCGCGGTCGATGCGGTATTCGGTGGTGCGGATCACTTGCCCCGATCCACCCGTCGCGGCCACGAGTTGCGCGCCGAGTGTGGCATTGCCCACGCCATTGCCATTGCCCGAAAACTTGGTCTTGGCATTGTTGGGGTCATAATTGGGGTCGAGATAGGCCTGCACCACGGTGATCGACTGGCCAAGCGGCCCGGCAACTACGCCGACGCCATCGTTGTGGTGAAAATAGCCCTGATTGGACCAGTTCAGCTTGTCCGTCAGGTGCGCTTCGTATTTGATATAGCCGAGATAGTCGGTGCGCTGCGCATCGGAAAAATAGTTGTTGTAATTGCCGCCTTGCGCCGCCGGGCTGTTGCCAAAGGCATCGAGATAGCTGCGATAGCCGTTGTAATCGGGATAGAAATAGGGCCGGGTATAGGGCGTATAGGCTTGCGCCGTGGTGGTGGCGGGGATGCGGTAGCTGGTGGCATCTTCGTTCGGTTCGGTCTTTTGCGAATAGGCGAAATAGCTGGTCAGCTTGCCATGGCTGTCATCGTGGACGAATTTGGCGTTGACCTGCCAGCCGCCCTGAATGCCGTTGAAATCCCACGCACGTGCGCGCTGACGCAGCACTGCGACCGCGGCGCGGTTCGACTTGTCTGCACCGAATGCGCCGCTGTCGATCCGTGCATAGCTGCGCGATGTGCCATAGCTGCCCAGCGTCTGCGCCAGATCTACCCCAAGGCTCGCCTTCGGATCGGCGGTAAACGTTTCGATTGCCCCGCCAAGGTTGCTGGTCGATGCCGTGCCCAAATCGCCCGCGCCGGTCGAAACCACCGCGCGGCTGACGAATTCGGAAATCACCGCGCGCTGCGGCGACAGGCCGTTGTAATTGCCGTAGTTCTGATCGCCCAGCGGCACGCCATCGAGCGTATAGCCCAATTGCTGATAGTTGAAGCCGTGGATGAAAATCTGCGCGTTTTGCTCGTTGTTGCCCCACGGATCGGCGGTGATGTAGAGAACGCCGGGCAATGTTTCGATGGCCTTGAGCGGCGAAGCGCCGGGCAGGATTTTCTGAATTTCGGCACCGGTGATGGCGGTGGCAGAGCGAGTCTGCTTGGCGGTAACGACAATTGTTTCGGCGCTGTCGGCAGCCGGGGCGGGCGCTTCGGCGGCATGAACGGTGGCGGTGGCCAAACTTGCGACCAGCGCTGCGAGCGACAATGTGGCACAAAGCCGGTGCGGATGATTCATGGATTGCTCCCTGCAAAGCTGAAACGGGGCCGTCTGCTGCGGCACGCCCGGCGGATAGGCAGGGGGGATGACAATGCCGCGACAGTTGCGCTACAGGCGCTGTCTTATTCGGTCAGATCAGCCGTTCGAGGCCATGCAGGCCCAATCCCACCAGCCCGCCGACGAGCGTGCCATTGATGCGGATGAATTGCAGATCGCGCCCGACCGCGCTTTCAATCCGGCGGGTCACGGTGCGCGCATCCCAGCGCCGCACGGTTTCAGACACGGCTTGCACGATCTGATCGCCATGGCGGCTGGCCAGCCCGGCAAGGCTGCGCCGGGCAAAGCGGTTAACCATCGCGCGCAGTCGCGGATTTTCGCCGAGCGCCTGCCCCAACCCGCCAAGCCCGGTATCGGGCGCCGCCCCGGGCGCGCGCAGCCAGTCGATCAGCCCGCTACGGCTGCGTTCCCACATACCGTCAAGCCAGCGGGCAAATGCCGGGTTGGCCAGCGCTTCGGCCTTGATTTGCGCCACGCGCGCGCCCAGCGCCGGATCATGCACCAGATCATGCGCCAGCGCGGCCAGCATCGTGTCGATTTTCAGCCGCAAAGGATGCGCGGGATCGACCAATGTGTCAGCCAAGAGCGCGTAAAGCGCATCGAGCAAGGCATTGGCCAGCCGGTCATCGAGCCGGGTCCAGCGCAGCAGCGCGCTCGCGCGATCCCGGATCATGCCGCGCAAGGCCGGCTCGTTCGCTTCGAGCAGCAGCCCGGCGCGGCGCAGCAGGCTGTCGATCACCGGCCGGTGCCGCGCATCGGCGATTATCGCTGCGAGCATCTGGCCAAGCAGCGGGGCCAGATCGACACGCTCGATCTGGCGGTGCAGCAGCGCTTTGGCCGGTCCGCCCAGCCGGTCGGGATCGAGCGTGGCCAGAATATCGGCAATCAGGCTGGTCAGACTGTCTTCGATGCGCCCGCGCCCACGCGCCGGGTTGGCAAGATAGCCTGCCACCAGGCCCGCCGTATCGAGCCGCGCCAGCCGCCGCGCCACGACTTGCGGGGTCAGGAAATTGGCGCGCAGAAAGGCGGCCAGGCTGTCAGCAATGCGGTCTTTGTTGACCGGGATGATCGCGGTGTGCGGGATTGGCAGGCCCCACGGACGGCGGAACAGCGCGGTGACCGCAAACCAGTCGGCCAGCCCGCCCACCATCGCCGCTTCGGCAAAGGCGGCGACATAGCCCCACGCTGGATGCCGCTGCGCCATATGCCGCGCGCCGATAAACAGCCCCGCCATCACCACCAGCAATGCGCCCGCGACCAGCCGCATCCGGCGACCGGGATCGGGCGCGATCACTCCGCCGGATGAAGCGCGGGCGGCGCTGTCCCCGCACCAGATTCGCGCGAGAGCAGCCGCCGCGACAACCATGGCCCCATGCGCTTTTCCAACCCGTCGGCCAGGCTGAACCCGGCGGGCACGATCAGCAGCGTCAGCAGCGTCGATAGTGTCAGCCCGCCGATCACCACGATCCCCATTGGCGCGCGCCACCCGCCGTCACCGCCCAACGCAAGCGCGGTCGGTATCATTCCCGCCACCATCGCCACCGTCGTCATCACGATCGGCTGCGCGCGTTTGTGCCCGGCTTCGACGATGGCCTGATGTTTGGAGCGGCCCGCCGCCATTTCTTCGAGCGCAAAGTCGATCAGCAGGATCGAATTCTTGGCGACAATGCCGAACAGCATCAACATGCCGATGAACACCGGCAGCGAAATCGCCCCGCCGGTTACCAGCAGCAGCAACAGCCCGCCGAGTGGGGCCAGAAACAGCGATCCCATATTGACCAGCGGCGATATGAACCGGTGATAGAGCAGCACCAGCACCGAAAACACCAGCAGCACCCCGGCACCGAGCGCAGCACCAAAGCTGCTGATCAATTCCTGCTGAAAGCGATCTTCCCCGGCGGCCTTGTTCGACACGCCATCGGGCAGACGCTGCATGATCGGCAGCCGCGTAACGGCATCCATCGCGCTGCCTTTTTGTCCGCCGGGCGGCAGGTCAGCACCAATGAACACGCGGCGGCTTTGGTTATACCGTTGGATCGAAGTCGGGCCTGATCCGAAAGTAATTGTCGCCACGCGTGATAGCGGCACGGTTTCTCCGGTCACGGTCGGCACCGGCAAGTTTTCGAGCGTGGTCAGATCGCGCCGCGATTCGACCGGAAGTCTGACCCGGATCGGCACTTGGCGGTCGGACAGCGAAAACTTGGCGCTGTTCTGGTTGATTTCACCTTGCGTAGCGATGCGCACCACCTGGCTGAGCGCCTGCGTGGTCACGCCGAGCGAGGCGGCGAGATCGAAATGTGGGGTGATGACGATTTCCGGGCGGCGCAAATCGGCGCTGATGCGCGGGCCGACCACTTGCTTGAGCGCGCTCATCTGCGTAACCAGCGTCTGTGCGGTGCGCTGGAGCAACGCCGCGTCCGATCCCGCCAGCATCACGCTGATCGCGCGCCCCGATCCACTGTCGGGCCCGGCAACGTTCTGATTGGCAAAGCTGACGCGGGCATCGGAAATTTTCTGCAAGTGCGGGGTCATGTCGCGCTCGAACTGCACCGAACTGCGGCGACGGTCGTGCCGCAACTGGATATAGAGTTCGGCTTTGCCTTCGTGGATGTTGACCAGCGCGTCAGCCACTTCCTGTTCGCGCTCGATCAGCGCGAGCACCTGATCGGCTTTGGCCATCGTCTGCGCAATCGTTGTGCCCGGCACCATCTGCACGTCGATCTCGCTTTCATTGAGATCGGTATTAGGAAAGAACTGCACGGGCAGCGAAGCCATCAGCACGAAAGTCAGCACCAGCGCGCCCAGCCCGACGCCCATCATCCACAGCCGGTGATCGACCAGCCGCGCGCGGATGCGCAGCCCGATCCAGCGCAACCACGCCGCCAGCGGCCCGCCGACCAAGACCGCCAATGCACTGCCGATCAGTACCGCCAGCGCGCCTGCCAGCGCCCCCCCGCCAAGCGCGGCCAACGGCGGCACCACCGCGGGCAGCGTGATTAGCGACAACGCCTGATAGATGGCCGCAAACGCCGCGCCGAACGCGGCCAACGCGGCCAGCACGATCACGCCGGGCACCAGCGGATACCACCAGGCGCTGCGCCGGGGCACCAGACCCGCACGCCGCGCCTCTGCCTTGCTGGTATCGAGCGACCAGCGCAACACCGCCATGTATCGGTCGATCCACGCTTCGCCGCCATGGCTGCGGTTGCCCTGCGGCGTCATGAAATAAGCCGCCACCATCGGCGTTATCATCCGCGCCACCAGCAGCGAAAACAGCACCGCGATCACCACGGTCATGCCAAAATTCTTGAAGAACTGCCCCGACACCCCCGGCATCATCGCCACTGGCAGGAACACCGCGACAATCGACAGCGTGGTGGCCACCACCGCCAGCCCGATCTCGTCCGCCGCATCGATGGCCGCCTGAAACGGGGACTTTCCCATGTGGATATGGCGAACGATGTTTTCGATTTCGACAATCGCATCATCGACCAGCACCCCCGCCACCAGCCCGAGCGCAAGCAATGACATCGTGTTGAGCGTAAAGCCCATCAGCGTCATCACCCAGAAGGTCGGGATCGACGACAGCGGAATGGCAATCGCCGAAACGATGGTCGAGCGCCAGTCGCGCAAGAACAGGAACACCACCACCACTGCCAGCAGCGCACCTTCGACCATCGCCGCCATCGAGGCGTGATACTGATCGCGGGTATAGACCACCGAATCGAACAAGTTGGTAAAGCGGATGCGGTTGCCTTGTTCGGTTTGCAGCGCCTTCAATTCGGCGACAGTGGCATCGAACACCGACACATCGGATTCGCCGCGCGCGCGCGCGATGCTGAATGTCACCACCGGTTTGCCCCGGAATTTGGCAATCGAGGTGACTTCGCTATACCCGTCGCGCACATCGGCGACATCGGCCAGCCGCACAGTATGCCCGGCGGACAGCCCGACTTCGATCTGCGACAGATCGAACGCGCTGCGCGAATTGCCCAATACGCGCACGGCCTGGCGCGAACCGGCGATTTCGGCTTTGCCGCCTGCGGCATTGAGGTTGACCTGGCGCAGCGCATTGTTGATCTGCACCGCTGTCACGCCTTGCGCCATCATCCGCGCGGGATCGAGCGTGACGGTGATTTCGCGGTCCACCCCGCCCGAGCGTTTGACTTCGGCCATGCCGGGGATCGCCAGCAGCCGCTTGGCCACCGTATCGTCAATGTACCACGACAGTTGTTCAATCGTCATGTCATCGGCCGACACCGCGAAATAGGCTATTGGCTGCGACGATGTTTCCGCCTTGAACACTTGCGGTTCCAAAATGCCTTCGGGCAAATCGCCGCGCACCCGGTCAACCGCGTTTTTCACTTCGTTGACCGCGGCGTTGATATCCTGCCCGATCTTGAACTGGACCTGGGTGGTGGCCTGGCCTTCTTCGGTGTTCGACGTGATCGTATCGACCCCGGCAATCGAACGGACGCTCGATTCGACTTTCTGCGTGATCTGGTTTTCGATTTCGGTCGGTGCCGCGCCCGGCTGGGTAATCGACACGATCACCAGCGGAAATTCGATATCCGGCGTGTTCTGCACTTTCATCGTCGCGAAGGAAAACACCCCGACGATGGTCAGCGCCACGAACAGGACAATCGGCACCACCGGGTTGCGGATCGACCAAGCCGACAAGTTGCGGAAATTCATTGGCCTGTCCTGCTTCGCGACCGGTTACTGCGCCGCCCGACCGGGTGCGGGCCGCGCGGTATCGGCATCAAACACCGGGCGGATCTTGTCACCGGGGTTAAGAAACCCGCCCGCCCGCAGCACCACCCGCTCGCGCCCGGACAGGCCTTTGAGCACCGCGATCCCCGCTGGGGTGACATCGCCGGTCGCCACGGCGCGGCGTTCGACCACATTGGCGTTGCCCACGACATAAACGAATGCGCCGTTGGCATCGGACAGAATCGCGGATTCGGGCAGCACCGGCGCAGTGGTCAGGCCCGAACGCAAAGTGGCGGTGGCAAACCCGCCGGGCCGCAAGGCAGGGTCGTAAGCCAGCGCGATGCGCGCAATCCCCTGGCGCGACGCAGCGTCGATAGTCGGGGCCAATTGCCAGATGCGTCCGGTAAAATGCCGCGTCGTGCCCACTGGCACGACATCGGCGGTATCCCCCACCGCCATGCGCGTCAGATTGCTTTCCGACAGCCGCGCCTGCATTTCCAGTTCGCCATCGCGGGCAATGCGAAACAGCACCCCGCTGCCGGGGCCGACAATCTGGCCCGGTTCGACCTGCCGCGTCAGGATAAGCCCGGCCTCTGGTGCCACGACATCGAGCCGCGCGGTGCTGGCACGCAATTGCGCCAGCGCGGCGCGCGCCACGCGCACTTGCGCCAGCGCGGCATCGCGCGTGGCGGTCAATTGTTCGATATCGGCATTGGAGATAAACCCGTTGGCGACGAGTTTGAGCGAACGATCCAGCTTGCTTTGCGCCAGCCTGGCATTGGCCTGCTGCACATCGACCGAAGCAACCTGGCTCGCGATCTGTTCCGCCTGCACCGACCGGTCGACCACTGCCAAGACTTGGCCCTTGCGCACCCAGTCCCCGGCATCGACCGTCACGCGCACGATACGCCCGCCTTCGCCCGCGATTCCCACCGGCAAATCGCGCCGTGCCGCCAGCGCGCCGCTGCCGGTCACGCTGCCGAGCACGGTGGTCTGCCCAGGCACGATCACGGTAACGGTTTGCGCATTGGCGTCCGATGCATCCGGCGCGGCGTGCCACAGCGCCCGGCTCGCGCCATACAAGCCCGCCAGCACCAGCAGCAGCAGCCCTGCCCCGATCAGCCACAGCCGCAGCGATGGGCCAGACGATAGCGAATCATCGCTGATGATACCATCGACTGGCATAGCGGGACTGCCCGGCGTGGTGCTGCCCACCCTGCTGCTGGTCGTTATCGAATCCACGAACCGTACCCCGATTGTTCCATTCCGGCCTGTGCCGACCGCGATGCCGTGCACCGCGCGTCAATGCAAGCCGTACGTCGAGCATAGTTCGGTTACCGGTTTCCCGCCAGCGCCAACAATGGCCACGGCGAGACGCCAGCATATATAGACCCGAAAACCCCGCGCAGGCAATTCGTGCGCGGGTACCCGGACCAGAGTACGCGTGGCGCGCGTCGGTCAGTATTTTTGCTGGCGTTCGTACAAATCGCGATAGTGTTGCAGGCGGGTCACGCGCAAACCTTGCATCCCCGACCGGTCAACCGCGCGCTGCCACGAAGCGAATTCTTCGAGTGTCAGGTTGTAGCGGTTGCACACATCATCAATCGACAGCAGCCCGCCGTTGACCGCCGCAACCACTTCGGCCTTGCGCCGCACGACCCAGCGGGTGGTTCCCGGCGGGGGCAGGCCGTGCAAAGTCAGCGGCTCTCCCAGCGGTCCGATCACTTGCGCTGGCTTGATCTTCTGGTGTTCCATCATCATCGGGTCTCGTCGGCTGGGCGCTGCCTCGCTGTCATGGGCTCGGCTTCGCGGCTGACGACGGGTGTGGCCCCGGTGTCTTTGACATTGGCTGAAGAGGTTGAGTTAATGAAAATTTGTTCGCTGACAATGTGTTCAAGCATGTGCGCAGCGCTGCGGTGAAAGCTGCCGAAATGCATGGCAGCCCCGGGCAGAACGTTGCGGCGGGCGGTGCTGTCAGGCCCATCGCGCTGCTCCATCCGACTGACCGCCAGCCGCGCACACAATTCCCCCCAGCCCAGCGGACGCCCAGCCTTTGCAGCGTAGTCGGCAGGATGTGCGCGGGGGATGGCCATGAAAACGGGCATAAGCCACAAGGGGCTAAAACTTGGTTAAAGCAGCTTTTACCGGTGATTAGGTATCGTTAACAGGTTCAGAGCATGAAGCGTTTCAGAGTGACCGCAGCATGCACTAGCGCGTGATGCAAAAAAGTGGGTACCGGTTTTTTGTAATAAATCAGGCGAAAACAAAGACTTTAGAGCGGAATGCGATTCAAGCTAATCGCATACCTCTATAGACAAGTTTTTGAACACGTCGATTTTGTTCCCGCCCCAATGTTTTGCGCGAAGTCCCATCCCCTCAGCGGAGGGGCTGGGGATGGGTATATGTAATTGAAAAAAATGTAATTTTTCAACCGTCGCACACCCCCTCCCAACCCTGCCCCTGAGCGAGAGGGCTGATAAGCGCATTCGTCTGCCTGCGATGCCATGGCGCGATCCGATAAAACCGCCTATGGCCAATGCCATGCCTGCCACTTTTGCTCCCGGTTCCGTTGATGTGTCGGTTGATCCGGCCAGCCTGTTCGATTTGCCGCGTGCAGCACCGGCGTGCCGTATCGTGGTTGCTATGTCCGGCGGGGTGGACAGTTCGGTGGTCGCAGGCCTCGCAGCGGAAAGCGGGGCCGAGGTGATCGGTATCACGCTGCAACTCTACGATCATGGCGCGGCCAGCGGGCGCAAAGGGGCCTGTTGCGCGGGCGATGATATCCGCGATGCGCGTGCGGTTGCGGACCGGCTGGGCTTTGCGCATTATGTGTTCGACCACGAATCCGATTTCCGCGCGGCGGTGGTGGACCGGTTTGCCGATGACTATCTGGCCGGTCGCACGCCGATCCCGTGCATCCGCTGCAATATGGGGCCAAAATTCACCGATCTGCTGCGCATGGCGCGCGATCTTGGTGCCGATTGCCTTGCCACCGGGCACTATGCGCGGCGAATCGCGTCGCACGACGGCGTCGCGTTGCACCGCGCGCTCGATCCGGCGCGGGATCAATCGTATTTTCTCTATGGCACGACTGACGAGCAACTGGCCTATTTGCGGTTTCCCTTGGGCGGCCTGCCCAAAAGTGCCGTCCGCGCGATGGCGACAGATATGGGGCTGGGCGTGGCGGCCAAGCCCGACAGTCAGGATATCTGCTTTGTTCCCGATGGTGACTATGCCCGCGTGGTCGGCGCGCTGCGCCCCGAAGGGAATGAGCCGGGTGATATCATCCACGCCGCCAGCGGGGCGCGGCTGGGGACGCATCGCGGGATTATCCATTTCACGGTCGGCCAGCGGCGCGGGATCGATATCGGCGGGCAGAGCGAACCCTTGTACGTGATCGCGCTCGACGCGCCCGGTCGGCGCGTGCTGGTCGGTCCGCGCGCGATGCTGGCCGTGGCCAGCGCCCGGCTGAGCGAAACCAACTGCATCGGCCCCCTGCCCGCAGCGGCCGCGCTCACCGCCAAAGTGCGCTCGCTCGCCAAGCCGGTGCCGATCACGCTCGAAGGGCCGTTCGGCCAAGGCGCAGACACCACGATCCGTTTTGCCAACCCGGAATATGGCGTCGCACCGGGGCAAGCAGCGGTGATCTATGCAGGTGAACGGGTGATCGGCGGCGGGTGGATTGATAGCACCGAACCGGTGGTGCGGGTTTAGCGGGGTTTGATCCAGGGCTGCAACTGACAGCCCCAGCCCTCCCGCAATGTCGCGGTCTGGGCCGCAAACGGGCCGTAACGCGCGGTCACACTGCGCGCGCCCGGGTCTTCGCTCAGGCTGACCCAGCCGACCGCGCCTTCCATATCTTTGTGGCAATCGGTCAGGCTGCGCCCACCGATATAGCGGCAGGCACACGCCACACGCGCACCATAGGCGGTGCCGGTACGGGCATAGTTCCACGCCGGGGTCCACAGCCACGCCACGGCACCGGCAAGTCCTGCCAGCAGCGCGAGCGCCAGCCACGCGCGCCGGGACCGGCGGGCCGGGGTTAAGCGGCGGGGTGTGGCGCGGTTTGTCATTGCCCGGCGGCGCGAACTCGGTGATGAAACGGTCGTGAGGATTCCCGGCCGCCTGTGTTGTATCGTTCCGATGGCCGCTGTGCCAGCGCTGATCGCGTGTCAGCGCGCGCCCGCGCCCGTATTGCCAACCCCGGCCCAACAGGCCGCGATGGCGGCGGCGGTGATCGCCAGCCCGGCCCCGGCGCGGCGCGCCGATCTGGCGCGGACCATCGACGCGCTGTTCACTGCCCCCGATGCGGGTGAAACCCGCGCCTTGCTGGTGTGGCACAATGGCACGCTGGTGGCCGAACGCTATGCGCCGGGTTATGGCCCGGACACGCGCTTTCTTGGCTGGTCGATGGCCAAATCGGTTACCGGGGTGATGATCGGGATGCTGGTGGCCGACGGACGGCTGCGGCTTGACGATCCCGTGCCGATCCCGGCGTGGCAACGCCCCGGCGATCCGCGCGGCGAAGTGACATTGCGCTATCTGCTGCAAATGCGATCGGGCTTGCGCCATGTCGAAGCGGGCGACCCGCCCTATCGGTCAGACGAAGTGCGGATGCTGTTTCTTGACGGGCGCGACGACATGGCGGCTTATGCCGAAGCGCAGCCGTTGCAGCACGATCCGGGGCGCACATGGGTCTATTCGACCAATACCAGCGTGATTCTGGCTGATCTGGCGGCGCGGGTCCTGGCACCGGGCGGCACGGCGGACATCCGGCGGCGCGCGGTGCTGGACTATTTGCGCACCCGGTTGTTTGATCCGGCGGGAATGCGCTCTGCCACGCCCGAATTCGATGCGGCGGGCACGCTGATCGGCGGCAGCATGATCCATGCCACCGCGCGCGATTGGGGCCGGTTTGGCGAAATGCTGCGCCGTCGCGGCGTGGCGGGCGGGGTGCAACTGGTGCCGCGCCAATGGATCGATTTCATGGCCACGCCCAACCCGCAAGAGGCGCAATATGGCGCAACACTGTGGCTCAACCGCCGCGCCACCCACGGCGCAGCATCGCTGTTTCCCGACCAAGGCCCTGCCGATCTGGTCGCCTGCGAAGGCCACCTTGGCCAATTCGTGCTGGTATCGCGGTCGCGCGGGCTGGTGGTGGTGCGGCTGGGCATGACGCCCGAAGACCGCTTGGACAAAGTTGCGGCGCGGCTAGGCGATATCGTAGCGTTGTTCCGTCTCTGAAGCAGAAGCGCCACCCACCACCCCGCACCCACGGCGCGGGCCGCCCACAGGGTACCTTAAATGGGCGGTTGGGCCGGGGGGGCGGGGTGGTGCGTGGCCCCTATTGCAACGTCACCGTGCCATCATCGCGGTCCCGGCGGCCAAAGAATTGCATCAACTGAATCAGCAATTCGCAGCGCGTGGCAATCGTGTGCGATTCGAGCAGCGCCTGCCGCGCGGCAAGGTCAAACGGCGCGATTTGCGCCACCCCGTTGATCAGTGCGGCATCGTCCAGCTTGCCCACCGATTCCCAATCGACCGCATAGCCCTGGCTGGTGGCAAAGTTGCGCGCCTCGCGCTCGAACCCGGCGCGCTCGATGGCGCTCAAGGCTTCGATCTCAGGCTCGGCGATCAGTTCGGCTTCGACTTGGCGGAACGGCGTTGTCACATCCAGCTCGCGCAACACGCGGAACCGGGCAATGCCTTGCAACACGATATTGAAGCGCCCGTCTTCCAGCGCTTCGACATCGGCAATCTTGCCCACGCAACCGATGCGGAACAGCGGCGCGCCTTCGTGCGGGGATTGCGGCTGGATCATCGCGATACGCTGATCGCGCGCCAGCGCGTCGGACACCATCGCGCGATAACGCGGTTCAAAGATGCGCAACGGCAATTGCAGGCCGGGGAACAGCACGGCCCCCGCCAGCGGAAAAATTGACAGCCGTTCCGGGGTGATGGTCTTGCCCATCGCGATCAACCGAACAGCACGGTGGACAGCTTGCGCCGAGTGGCCGCCACCCACGCATCTTCCAGCCCGATCGCTTCAAAAATCTGCAACAGCCGCGTGCGCGCCGCGCCCTCGTGCCACGTGCGATCCCGCGCCACCATCGCCAGCAAGACCCCCGCCGCACCATCGCGATCACCCGCCGCATAAAGCCCGTTGGCCAACGCGAGCTGCGCCGCATGGTTGTCAGGATCAGCGGCGGCAGCGCGAAGCCCGTCAAGCTCGCTCGGCGCGGGCGCATCTTCGGCCAGCGCCAGCGCCGCGCGCACTTGGCCAAACACCGGGTCTTGCGCCAGCGCCGGATCAAGCCCGGCCAGCGTCGCGGCGGCATCCTCAATCTGCCCCAGCGTCAGCAACGCGCGAATCAGCCCGGCATGGGCAGGCGCATTGTCAGGCGCCAGTTCGATAATCTGGTCAAACACCGCCGCTGCGCGTTCGCCATCGCCGGCCGCCAGCGCGTCTTCGCCCAGCGCCAGCAGCGGGGCCAGATCGGGTGCTGCGGGATCACCCGCTTCGACCGGCAGTTTTGCCAGCAACTGGTCGATCACTTGCCGCAATTGCGCTTCACCGCGCGCCAGGGTCAGATCTGCCACCGGCTGCCCGCGAAACATCGCATAGACCGTGGGGATCGACCGCACTTGGAACTGCGCGGCGATGAACTGATCTTCATCGACATTGATTTTGGCCAGCACCACGCCTTTGTCGGCATAAGCGGCCACGACTTTTTCCAGCACCGGGGTCAGCGCCTTGCAC
This sequence comes from uncultured Sphingomonadales bacterium, assembly GCA_903848655.1. Lineage (GTDB taxonomy): Bacteria > Pseudomonadota > Alphaproteobacteria > Sphingomonadales > Sphingomonadaceae > Novosphingobium. The sequence goes on along the minus strand of CAINGT010000019.1, from coordinate 673 downwards.
GGCCCGCACCATTCGGCCCAGAAATCAAGGATCACCAGCTTGGTCATCGACGGTTCGACCACCGCCTGGCGAAACCGGTCAACCGCTTTTTGTTCGTCGAGATTCAGGCCTAGGCTTGCCACGCGCGCGCACTCCGCAACTGCTGATCGAAACAATCAGCCGCTCGCCAATGTGGGAAGGCCCGGCCATTCGGCAAGAGCATTCTGCACCATCATGCCAATCATTCCCGCCCGCGCAGCCCCGCCCGCAAAGAAAGTGCATTTGGGGGCTTGCGCCCCCCCCGCCCGCCCGGTATTGGCCCGCCTCTCCCCGGTCGATTGTCAGCCTTTCTGCGGAATTGCGGTCAATCCGGCCCCACGCACGAGCGGGCGTAGCTCAGGGGTAGAGCACAACCTTGCCAAGGTTGGGGTCGAGGGTTCGAATCCCTTCGCCCGCTCCAGTGTGGAAGTAGCGTTTGGTGTAGTCCCCCGAGTTGGACCCGGCCGCACGGAACCCTCTGAGTCTTTTGTTGCGCTATGCGGCAAGCCGCTCCGCTGGGTGGTTCGAATCCCTTCGCCCGCTCCAGTGTGGAAGTAGCGTTTGGTGTAGTCCCCCGAGTTGGACCCGGCCGCACGGAACCCTCTGAGTCTTTTGTTGCGCTATGCGGCAAGCCGCTCCGCTGGGTGGTTCGAAT
>CAINGT010000018.1 GCA_903848655.1 uncultured Sphingomonadales bacterium | reverse complement strand
GCAATAAATCACGCGAAAACAAAGACTCTATAGCGTGATGCAAAAAAGTGGGTACCGGTTTTTTGCAATAAATCACGCGAAAACAAAGACTCTATAGCGTGATGCGAGCCGCAGTCCGCTCTATCGATAAACCCGGGCCACAGCGTTGTGCAAAACCCACCGCCGCAGCGGCGATCTTTGCCCGCTCCAGATGCAAAGCCCCTTGCATCAGGAAACAGGAAACCAGCGCCTGCGCTTTTGGGAAGGTGGCAGCGCAAAGCGCTGACGCAGCGGGCAGAAGCGCAGAGCAACCACGATGTCAACAAACCGCCGCGCGAAGGCGAAGCGGCAGCAACGCTTCGTCAAAGCGCCCAATCAAAGTCTGCAAAACAAGCAGCTTCGTGAAAATTGACGATGACATTCATGATGCTGCGAAAACGTCATGGCAAGTTCGTGCCACAATTCTGCCGACAAGGCTGCCCCGCGCCTATCCCGCGACCGGCGCATCGGGTTGCCCGGCCATCAGCGCATTGATCCATGACAGCGCCAGATCACGGCTGCGATGGCGGCCCCAGCGGGCGATTTCCTCGCGCTCAACAATCGGGAATGTGGAATAGATATAGCGGATATCATCGCGCGATTGATCGGCCCGTGCCGGATCGAACACGCCATACAGGATAAAGTATAGCGCATCGAGTTTTGCACGCAGCATCAGGCGACGGTCTTCATCCCACACGAACGGTGGCAAGACCGCGCCATCGGCATCGACATGGCCCAGATCACGCGCAAATGCGGCCATGTCATGCGCGGTATAAGTCAATTCCAGCACTGCCGCGCGCACAATGTCCGCCGCTGTTTTGGTGCCGAACGCGCGGGAATAGGCAGCGGGGGGGATGACCGGGAGTTGTTCGACGATGAATAGATTGAGCGTTTGGCCCTGTACTTTTTGACGCGTGGCGAAATCGAACACGATGGCGTTGAAATTGGCGGCCAACAGCCATTCATCACAGTGCCCGGCGGCGGGCAATAAAACTGGAACTTTGTTGCCAAAGCCAACCGCTGGAAAGATTGCGGCGATCATGGTCCGCATATTGGTCGAGGCAGTGATCTCCTTGAACCCCAGTAACCAGCCAAGATCGGGATACTTTTTGCGATCAAGCTTTATCCAGTATTGAGGATTGGCGAACCACTCGGGATCGGCAGACTGTGCAGCCGTAGCAGTAATCTGCTGTGCCGGGCGGTTAAGGTTCTCAGGATTGACCACCACGCTGGCGGCGCGGTGATCATAGGCTTGCACCATTTTGCCTTCGTACAGCGGCACCCATTCCCCTGCGGGTGATTGCCAGCGGTTGCCGCCTATGGGCCATGCACCATCCTGCCCTTCGAGTTCGGCGCGGGTGCGGAACAAGTGGCTGTCGTTGGTCATGTCAAACATGCGGACATAGCGCACGGGCCAGCTTGCCACTGGCTCACTGCCCGACCGGTCCACCAGCACCGGGCAGCGGCCATAGATCGCGGTCGTCAGCGCCATGTCGCGGCGGGTGCGGAAAATTGGTGCGGTGCCGGTGTTGGGATTGACGCGCGCAAAGTCTGCGGCGCTGATCGGGAAACATTGGTCAGGGTTCGCGCGTTCGGCCACAGATTGCAGAAAAAAAGCACAGTCAGCTGCGGCGAATGTGCGCTGCGGGCTGGCAATCATCACAATGAATTTGAACCGGCTGTCCACATCAGGGAAAAATGGTTCCTGTCCATGGCGTGTGCGCCGATTCTCAAAATCATACAGCGCGCGCAAATGCCCGCCGGTTGCCACTTGGCGAAAGAACGCGCTTGCCGACAGATCGCTGGCAATGCCGCTGGGGGTCAACAGCCCGACCATGCCGGTGGGTTTGACCAGCGCATGGGCGCGTTCGACAAACAGGCTGTACAGGTTCAGGTCACCGCGCCCGAGCAGCGGATAATGGCCCGATGTGCGCGCGATGCGCAACGTGTCGGCGGCCCGCGCATCGGCGGTGCGATAATCGGCAAACAGCGGATCGCCCGCCTTGTCGAGCGCGGCGATCATCCGCGCGCGGTCTGACGCGCGTGCCGCTTTGGCAATGGCGGGGCGGCGCGCGGCGAACCATTCGACTTGTTGCAGCTTGATCCGGTCCCACGGCGGATTGCCCACCACCGCGTCAAACCCGCCATCGCGCACGGTGCTGGCCCAGTTTTTCCAGACACCGGGAAACGTGATCTGCCAGTTGAGAAAGCGTTCTTCCTTGATCAGATCGCGCGCGGCGCGCCAGATGGTGGAGAATGCTTCGGCTTCTTCCGGTTTCGCGCGCCACGCTTCGGGCGCGATTTTGCCGCGCGCGATGCGCAGCGGATCACCAAACCCGCCGTCGAGCCATTGGGTTACCAGCGGGCGTTGTTCGCGCGGCAGGTTCAGCCAGTCGAGCGCGTGGATAAAGCTGACAAAGCTGTCGAACGGGCCGGTCTGGATTTCGACATGTTCCCACAATTCGGCGCTGGATTGCACTTCCGATATTTCGGCATCGGTCAGCGCTTCAATTCTTTTCATGAACAGCGCCTGGTGTTCGGCTGCGCGCAATTCCTCAATGTACAACAGTTCGCCAGATTTCCCCGCTTTGTCGATGGCATCGCGTACCCACAGGCCAAACAGGCTGTCACCACAGGCAAGGTGGTGGTCGATAAAGCTAAGCGGCGCACCAACGGTAAAGGTGTGCAGCCACAGCGCCACTTTGGCCAGTTCCACCGCCATCGGATTTTTGTCCGCGCCATAGACGCAGCGTTTCAGCACCATGCGCTTGACCAGTTGGGGATCGTCCAACTGTTCCTCGGCGATGGCCCAGCCCTGTTGTTCGGCATTGTGGCGAATGGTGCCGCGCACCTCGCGCACTTCTGCGGACACCGGGCTTTCGTAGTCGATGCCGAGGCGTTCGCGCGCCAGCACTGCCGCATCGCCTATCGCCGACAGCACATGGTCGGTCAGCCGGTCAACCAGATTGACCAGAAAGTGCCCCGAACCCATCGCCGGATCGCACACGCGCAGCCGGGTGATCGCCTTGGCGGGATCAGCCTTTTGCAATTGGGTTAATTTGTAATCGTCGCTATCGGCAGGTTTGAGCAGCCGGATCGCCGCCACAAACCCGTCATGCGCATCCTGTATCAGCGGGGCGAGCGTTTCATTCAGGATCAGCAGCACCAGATCATTGGGGGTATAATAGCTGCCGCTGTTTTTGCGCGCGAACAGATTGGGGCGGATTTCGACCCCGCCCGCGCCATCATCGGCCAGTTCAAATTCCAGCAGCCGTTCATAGATCGACCCAAGCTGCTGCACCGACAGATCGCGATAATTGATATAGCGCCGCCGCCCGGCGTGCTGTTCGAACGACAGGATATCCAGCGCTTCGGCCATGATATCATCGTCGAGCGCTATCGATTTGAGCAGCGGGGTCTGTTCGGCGTTGAACAGCCCGCCGTTATAGGGCGGCAGGCCGACCGAAGGATCACCCCGGTCGATCATTTCCGCCAGATCGGCAAAGCGGTTCCAGATGGTTTTGGCGACGGTCGAAAACGTGTCGCCCGCATCCTTGCGCCGTTGCACGTCCAGCCGCGCGACGCGCATGGCATAGCCGCCATAACGCGCATCGCGCACCGGCAGCAGCCCGCGATCTTCGGCATAGAGGATGAACAGCAGGCGATAGAGCAGGATCAGCGTGGCCTGGCGAATGGCGTCAAGCGGCGTCCCGACGGGTGCGGCCCCGGCAACACCTTTGCCCAGCCGGGGGTAAAGCCGGTCAAACACAAGGTCCGACAGGCTTTTGGCGACGCGCGCTTCATAGAATTCGGCTTCGCTGCGCGCGCGGTCGTGAAAGCTGGGCGCATCGGGTGTGGTGCGGGCAAAGGCGGCGCGGGAAAACATCACGACAAACACGCGCAACCAGTGATCGCGTTCGGCAGCAGTGATGCCCGTATCGAGCAGATCCTCGCTCAGCCCCATGATGCGGGCCAAATCAAGTTCCAGATAATCGTCGATGGTGGATCGCGCGCCGGAAAAATAGAGCCGCCAGCGCGCGCCGTTGGTCAGGATACCCCAGCGCAGCGCGCCGTTGGTGCTATCATCGATCCGCCGCAAATAGCGCAGCACTTGCGTCGATGGCGTGTCGCGATCATCGCCGCTGCGGCCGATGGCGCGGTCCAGCGCGCGGCCCCAGCGCTTGCTTTCGACCACGGCGGCCCCGAATTGATAGCGCCGCGATTCTTGGCGTTGCGCGTTGGCGGTGCGCTTGGCGGCGGCGTCGATGAACAGCAGGCCATCGGGCACATCCAGCCGCCCGCTTGCCGACAGATTTTGCTGCGTCAGATAATCATCCCAGCCCAGCATCGCCAGCACGGGCCAAACGAAGTCGTTTTCGGTCGTCGCCTCGTTCGGGCGACTGGCATGGGGAAACCGTTCGAGCATCGCCACCAGCCGGGCGCGCACGGCTGGCGCATCGACCGCGCCATAGTCGGGCGTGGCGATGATCGCTTCAGCCAGGTAATCCTGCGTGAAAAGCGCACCAGACGAAAAGAGAGCAGGATCATGCACCGGATAGCGTTTATCGTGTGCGGAGCGATTGGCCAAGGCGGCGGGACCATCGTCACCGGTGATATCCGCGCAAAGTGTGCAATGGCGGGGTGACGCGGTCATTAGCACCGCGCGGACCGCCCGAAGCTTGGCCACTTTCGCACGCTGTGTCAGGCAATCCGCGATAAAGCGCGGTGCTTGTGCGCAGACAATGGTGCCCAGAAGAGGACTCGAACCTCCACGCCCTTGCGAGCGCCAGCACCTGAAGCTGGTGCGTCTACCAATTCCGCCATCTGGGCACGGGGCAAGGGGCTGGTGGGCCGTTTGCCGGGTAGGACCGCGCGAATAGGCGGTGGCGGGGGGGCTGTCAACATGGGTTTGGGGAAAAGTGCGGGTTTGGTGGTTCGGCATTGAACCGGGGGGCGGGGGTGTGCCAAGGCTTTGTGCCGGGGTTTCCTAGGGCAAAGGCGGGATTGGGCATGACCAGCAGCAGAACGCGCGATCTGGACGGCAGGCTGATCGTGGTGATCGGCGGGACCGGGTTTTTTGGGGTGCATCTGGCGCAGCATCTGCTTGACCGGGGGGCGCGGTTGCGGCTGGCGAGTCGGCATCCCGCCCGCGCGTTCCGGATCAAGCCGCTGGCGGCGCTGGGGCAAGTGCAGGCGGTGGCGGCGGATGTGACCCGGCCCGAAACAGTGGCGGCGGCGCTGGCGGGGGCCGATGCGGTGGTCAATCTGGTGGGCGCGTTTGCGGGTGATCTCGATGCCGTGCAAGGTGCGGGCGCGGGGCGGATTGCCGCGCTGGCGCGCGCGGCGGGGGCGCAGACTTTTGTGCACGTATCGGCCATCGGGGCCGATGCGGGATCGCCAGTGGCTTATGCGCGGACCAAAGCGGCGGGAGAGGCGGCGGTGCTGGCGGCTTGGCCCGATGCGGTGGTGTTGCGCCCGTCGATCCTGTTTGGCGCGGATGACCGGTTTATCCATCTGTTTGCCGGGCTGATGGCAATGCCGGTGCTGCCGGTGTTTGCGCCCGAGGCGCGGTTGCAGCCGCTCGATATTGATGATGCGGCGCAAGCGGTGGCCAATGTGCTGGCCGCGCCTGCGGCGTTTGCGGGCAAGACGTATGAGCTGGGCGGCCCGGAAGTGGTGAGCGTGATCGAACTGAACCGCCGGATCGCGCGCGCCACCGGGCGGGCTCCGTGGCTGGTGCCTTTGCCCGATGGCCTTGCCGCATTCATCGCCGCGCTGCCGCTGACGCCGATCAGCCGGGATCAATATGCGCTGCTGCGGCAGGGCAATGTCGCATCGGGCGATTATCCGGGGATTCGCGATCTGGGGGTAACCCCGCGTCCCCTGGATGCGCTGCTGGATCACGGGCTGGTGACGTATCGCAAGAACGGGCGGTTTGGGGTGCGTCCGGCGCGAAAGTGAGGGGCGGGGGTGATGCGGGGCTATTGCATAGGGGATATAGGTCCTCCCCCTTTTGGGGGAGGTGGCAGCGCATAGCGCTGACGGAGGGGGCGCGACCGTGCAGACTTGCACCATATATCAAGGCGTTGCGCCCCCTCCGTCAG
>CAINGT010000017.1 GCA_903848655.1 uncultured Sphingomonadales bacterium | reverse complement strand
TTCAAGCGCATCCCGCTCCTCCGCGCTTTGCCGAACAACATATTTCTTGGCGCCGCCAACTTGCCCAACCACAAAACACCTCCATCGCTGATTCGCGACGGAATAGATTCAGACTTTACCGCCTTTTGCAAGGACGCAAGCCACTAGGGGCTACGGGATTCACACATCTTGCTCTGCACTGGGATGACCAACCCAAAAAGCCCTCCCCCTGAAGGGCAGGGCTATCGCATATGACGTCTGGCACAAAAATACGAAGCACACTGACGGAGAGTTCGGCGTGCGTTACCCTAGCTCCTCCCCCTTTGGGGGAGGTGGCAGCCCGCAGGGCTGACGGAGGGGGCGCAACTTCACGAAATCGCACGATATTCCGCCCGTTGTACCCCCTCCGTCAGCGCTTCGCGCCGCCACCTCCCCCTTTGGGGGAGGAGCTAGTTTCCATATGCGATTGCCCTGCCCTGAAGGGGCAGGGGGCTGCGCTTACCGCACGTCGAACCGGTCAGCTTCCATCACTTTGGTCCAAGCGCTGATGAATTGCGCCACGAACAGCGCTTCGCCATCGGCGCTGGCATAGACTTCGGCCAGCGCGCGCAATTGCGCGTTTGCGCCAAAGATCAGGTCGGCGCGGCTGGCGTGATGCAAGGCGGCACCGGTGGCGCGGTCGTGCGCGGTGTAGATGCCGGGCGCGGTTTCCTGCCACACGGCGCTGGTGCTTGCCGCCAGCAGCGTGCGGAAGAAATCGGCGCTCAACACGCCGACGCGGGTGGTCAGCACGCCCAGCGCGCTGCCGCCGCTGTTCGCCCCCAGCACGCGCAAGCCGCCGACCAGCGCGGTCATGTCGGGCGCGCTCAACCCCAGCAATTGTGCGCGGTCGACCAGCAGTTCTTCGTCCGACCGCGCCAACCCTGCGCTGCGGTAATTGCGAAAGCCGTCGGCCCGTGGTTCCAGCACGGCGAACGACGCGCTGTCGGTCTGTTCCGCACTGGCGTCGTTGCGTCCGGGGGTGAACGGCACGGTGACCGCGTGCCCGCCGTCGCGCGCCGCCGCCTCGATCGCCGCGCCGCCGCCCAGCACGATCAGATCGGCAAGGCTCACGCGCTTGCCCCCGGTTGCCGCCGCGTTGAACGCGGTCTGGATCGCTTCGAGCGTGGCCAGCGCGGGTGCCAGCTCTGCCGGATCGTTGACCGCCCAGTCCTTTTGCGGGCCCAGCCGGATGCGCGCGCCGTTCGCGCCGCCGCGCCGGTCGGATTGCCGCCAGGTAGAAGCCGATGCCCACGCCGTCGCCACCAGCCGCGCGCGTGACAGCCCGCTGGCAAGGATTTGCGCCTTCAGCGCGGCGATGTCATCCGCATCGATCAGCGGATGATCCACCACCGGCACCGGGTCCATCCACAGCCGGGGCTGCGCGGGCACATCGGCCCCGACATAGCGCGTGATCGGCCCCATATCGCGGTGGGTCAGCTTGAACCACGCTTCGGCAAAGGCGCGCGCCAGTTTGTCGGGGTGCTGGTGATAGTCTTGCGCGATGGCGCGATAGGCGGGATCAGCCAGCAGCGCGATATCGCTGGTGAACATGATCGGCTGATGGCGCAGCGCCGGATCGTGCGCATCGGGCACGCTGCCCGCGCCCGCGCCCTGTTTGGGCCGCCACTGGTGCGCGCCCGCCGGGCTGGTGGTCATTTCCCATTCATGGCCGAACAGGCTGTCGAAATAGCCGTTGTCCCACGCTATCGGATTGGTGGTCCACGCGCCTTCCAGCCCGCTGGTGATCGCATCGCCGCCGCGCCCGCTGCGGTTTGTGCTGATCCAGCCAAGGCCTTGCGCTTCGAGTGGCGCGGCCTCGGGCGCGGGGCCGAGCAAGGCGGGATCGCCATTGCCGTGCGCTTTGCCAAACGTATGCCCGCCCGCGATCAGCGCGACGGTTTCGGCATCGTCCATCGCCATGCGCGCGAAAGTCGCGCGGATGTCGCGTGCAGAGGCGAGCGGATCACCATTGCCGCCCGGCCCTTCGGGATTGACGTAGATCAGCCCCATCTGCACCGCGCCCAATGGATCGGCAAGATCGCAGTCCGCGCCGTGGCGTTCATCGGCCAGCCACGCGCTTTCCGGGCCCCAGTCGATATCGGTCTCGGGTTCCCAGATATCTTCGCGCCCGCCGCCAAAGCCGACGGTTGGCAGGCCCATGGCTTCGAGCGCGCAAGTCCCCGCCAGAATCATCAGATCGGCCCAGCTGAGCGCGCGGCCATATTTCTGTTTGATCGGCCACAACAGCAGCCGCGCCTTGTCGAGATTGACATTGTCGGGCCACGAATTGAGCGGGGCAAACCGCTGGCTGCCCCGGCTGGCCCCGCCACGCCCGTCGTGGATGCGATAGGTTCCCGCGCTGTGCCACGCCATGCGCACGAACAGCGGGCCGTAATGGCCATAATCGGCGGGCCACCAGTCCTGGCTCTGCGTCATCAGCGCGACCACATCGGCCTTGACCGCGGCCAGATCGAGCGCGGCAAACGCAGCGGCATAGTCGAACCCGGCGGGCAGCGGATCGGCTGATCCGCCGCCTTGCGTCAGGATCGACAGATCAAGCCGATCCGGCCACCACAGCGCATTGGCGGTCGCGGTCTTGCTAGTGCCGGCGTGAAACGGGCAAGTGCTGGGGGCGTTCATGGCGTTCTCCTGTGCGGATCATCGGATAGCTTGGGATAGCAGCCCGCTATTGATCGACAAAATGTAATAATACGCCCATAGAAATCGATATGCTCGATCAAGCTGCGAACTGGCCCTTGCCCAGCCCGGCGACCCGCCGTAAAGGCCAGCGCGGTCTCGCGGACGCGGGTTCTGGGCAAGGGATGTGTACCATGAGCGCTTATCCAAAAACAGCGGCGCTGATGGCGCGTGGTGCCGAATTCCTTGGCAGCGAGTTCGCGATTCTGTGCGGCGCGATGAGCTGGGTTTCCGAACGCCATCTGGTCTCGGCGATCAGCAATGCCGGTGGATTTGGCGTGATCGCCTGCGGGGCAATGACGCCCGCGCTGCTCGATGCCGAAATCACCGCCACACGCGCGCTGACCGACCGGCCGTTCGGCGTCAATCTGATTACGATGCACCCGATGTTGACCGATCTGATCGCGGTTACCGCGCGCCATCGCGTCAGCCACGTGGTGCTGGCGGGCGGCATCCCGCCCAAAGGCAGTATCGAAGCGATCCGCGCGTTCGGGGCCAAAGTGCTGGTGTTTGCGCCCACCATCGCGCTGGCCCGAAAACTGTTCCGCAGCGGGGCCGATGCCTTGGTGATCGAAGGCAGCGAGGCGGGCGGGCATATCGGCCCCGTATCGACCGGAGTGCTGGCGCAGGAATTCCTGCCTGCGCTGGCGCAAGACCACATCGTGTTCGTGGCCGGGGGAATTGGGCGGGGCGAAGCGATGGCCAGCTATCTCGAAATGGGGGCGGCCGGGGTGCAATTGGGCACGCGCTTTGCCGCTGCCACCGAATCGATTGCCCATCCTGATTTCAAGAAAGCGTTCTTCCGCGCCAACGCGCGCGATGCCGTGGCCTCGGTCCAGGTCGATCCGCGCTTGCCGGTGATCCCGGTGCGCGCGCTGAAGAACAAGGGCACCGAAGAATTCACCGCCAAGCAGATCGCGGTTGCGCAAGCCATCGACGCCGGGCAGCTCGACATGGCCGCCGCGCAATTGGAAATCGAACATTTCTGGGCCGGGGCGCTGCGTCGCGCGGTGATCGATGGCGATGTCGAACGCGGCTCGGTCATGGCCGGGCAATCGGTCGGGCTGGTCACCGACGAATTGCCGGTGGCGACGATCATCGCCAATTTGCTTACTGAATGCGAGGCCGCGCTGGACAAGCGGCGGCTGGTGGCATGATCGCGGGAAGCGGTTTTTGCCCCAATCTGACGCCCGATCACGGGGCTCGCTAGGGTGATCGCCATGAGTGGCGGCGCGCCGGGCATCGACCATCGCGCTTCGCTGGGGTTCGTGTTTGCCATCGTGCTGATCGATATGCTGGGGTTCGGCATCGTCATTCCGGTGCTGCCGGGCCTGATTATGGATCTGGCGCATGTCCCGATCAGCGTGGCTGCGGGCTATGCCGGGTGGCTGGGCGCAGGCTATGCCACGATGCAGTTCGTGTGCGCGCCGGTGATCGGCAATCTGTCCGACCGGTTCGGGCGGCGCCCGGTGCTGCTTGCCTCGGTCCTGATGCTGGGGCTGGACTATCTGCTGCAATGGGGCGCGCCGGTGTTTGGCTGGTTGATCGTCGGGCGGCTGCTGGCGGGGGTGACAGGGGCGAGCTTTTCGGCGGCTTATGCCTATATCGCCGATATTACCCCGCCCGATCAGCGCGCCGCGCGGTTTGGCCTCGTCGGTCTGGCGTTTGGCATCGGTTTCGTGATCGGCCCGGCGCTGGGCGGGCTGCTCGGTTCGATCAGCCCGCGTCTGCCGTTTCTGGTCGCAGCGCTGCTGGCACTGGCCAATTTTGCCTTCGGGCTGGCGTTCTTGCGCGAATCGCTGCCGCGCGAGCGCCGACGCCCGTTTGACTGGCGCACCGCCAATGCGGTGTCATCGCTGCGCGTGCTGCGACGGCAGAACGGCACCGTGCTGTGGTTCGTGGCCGCGCTGGCGACATGGCAATTGTCGCATATCGTCTATCCGGCGGTGTGGTCCTATATGGCGATTGCCGCTTATGGCTTTACCACCCGCCAGGTCGGGCTGGCGCTGGCGCTCGTCGGGCTGACATCGGCGCTGGCGCAAGGCGTGCTGTTGCGCCGCGCGCTGCCGCGCTTGGGCGAACGCCGCGCGGTGATCGTCGGGGTGGGCGCGACGCTGATCGCATCGGTGCTCTATGTCGTGGCGCACCAGACGTGGGTGGTCTATCTCGCGATCACGATTGGCGCGTTGCAAGGGTTTGTCCAGCCGTCGATTGCCGCGCTCAACAGCCGCGCGGTCGATGCGCGCAGCCAGGGCGAATTGCAGGGCGCGGTGCAATCGGTCGGCGCACTCGCGCAGATCGCCGGGCCGCTGCTCTATGCGCAGACTTTGGCGCATTGCAGCGGCCCCGACGCATGGATCGCGCTGCCGATGATGCCGATGCTGGTGTCGGCGACCATCGCGCTGATCGCGCTGGGCCTGTTCCTCAAAGGCGCGGCGAAATCAGGGTCTGTTTCGAAAGTCGCCTAACGGCGACTTTATGCCACCCACCGCCCCACTCCCCCGGCCCAGCCGCCCACAGGGCACCTTGAATAGGCGGCTGGGCCGGGCAGGGCAATCGCATATGGAATCTAGCTCCTCCCCCTTTGGGGGAGGTGGCAGCCCGCAGGGCTGACGGAGGGGGCGCAACTTCTAGAAATCGCACGATATTTCACCCGTCGTGGGGGGGGGGGGGGGGGGGGGGGGG
>CAINGT010000016.1 GCA_903848655.1 uncultured Sphingomonadales bacterium | reverse complement strand
TCAAACACTTCAGACGAGTCGCAACTCGATATGATAAGCTGCTCGCAAACTTCATGGGATTTGTTAAACTCGCGGCCATTGCGATCTGGCTACGATAGTTAAATTGTCACCACGACCTAGAGCGTGATGCGAAAAAGTGGGTACCGGTTTTTTGCAATAAATCACGCGAAAACAAAGACTTCTAAGCTCGGTTCGCTGTAACCGGATCACTTGGCGGACGGCTTAGCCTGCGGCCTTGCAGTGGCGGGGTGCGCGGCGCGATAGGCGGCAACTTTGCGTTCAAATTCCGCCACCAGCGGGTCTTGGTCGGCTTGCATTGCCCGAAATATGCTGGCGAAAAACGACTGTATATCCGGGTCCTGCATGATCTGGCTCGCCTTGCTCAGATAATTTGTGCCGGCGGGGGTGCGCGCAAAAGCCAGGATATGCTCCAGATCGTCGCGGCTGAACTTGCGGGCGTAAGCACGCGCCATCGCCTCGGACATATCGGGCAGATGCGCAGTCATCACGTCGGCCACTTGGCTTGGCAATTTGTCCGCAAATTCGTTCACGAGTGCGGCCATTCCGGGATCGCTGGTGCTGCCGATCTGACGCAATTGCGCTAGCATCGGGCCGCTCATCGCATTGGCCGTCGCTCTGAACATTGCGGCGGCTTTTTCCGGCGGCAACGCGATCGCGGCGATCTGGCGCGCGATTGTCAGGTTGGCAGGGTCGATCTGCGGTGCGTCACGCAACGGTGGAGTTTCAGGCTGGGGTGGCGCTAAGAGCAGTGGCGGCGGCGGTAATACCGCCGTTGGCCTATTCGCCCATGCCGTTCCGCCCGATAGCAACAGGCCCAGCATAGCCGCGATGCCCACCTTGCGCCGATGCTTGCGGAGTGTTGCAAAATTCATTGCCATCCCCCCTTGTCTTGCGGTCACTGATCCAGAAACGAGCGCATCTTGCGGCTGCGGCTGGGGTGTTTCAGCTTGCGCAAGGCTTTGGCTTCGATTTGGCGGATGCGTTCGCGCGTTACCGAAAACTGCTGGCCGACTTCTTCCAGCGTGTGATCGGTGTTCATGCCGATGCCAAAGCGCATCCGCAAAACACGTTCTTCGCGCGGGGTTAGGCTGGCGAGCACGCGCGTTACGGTTTCTTTCAGGTTGGCCTGAATCGCCGCATCGACCGGGATCACCGCGTTCTTGTCTTCGATAAAATCGCCAAGGTGCGAATCTTCTTCATCGCCGATGGGGGTTTCGAGGCTGATCGGCTCTTTGGCGATTTTCATCACCTTGCGCACTTTTTCGAGCGGCATCGACAGCCGTTCGGCCATTTCTTCGGGAGTCGGTTCACGGCCTTGTTCGTGGAGGAACTGGCGGCTGGTGCGCACCAGTTTGTTGATCGTTTCGATCATGTGCACCGGAATTCGGATCGTGCGCGCCTGATCGGCAATCGAGCGGGTGATCGCCTGACGGATCCACCACGTGGCATATGTCGAAAACTTGTAGCCCCGGCGATACTCGAACTTATCGACCGCCTTCATCAGCCCGATATTGCCTTCCTGAATCAGGTCAAGGAACTGCAAGCCCCGGTTGGTGTATTTTTTGGCAATCGAGATCACGAGCCGCAGATTGGCTTCAACCATTTCCTTTTTGGCGATGCGCGCTTCGCGCTCGCCTTTTTGCACCATGTTGACGATGCGGCGGAATTCGCCCAGCGACATGCCGGTGGCGGCGGCAATATCGCTGATTTCGGTACGGATGCGTTCGACACCCGCGCCTTCGATGCTGGCAAAGGCGGCCCATTTCTTGTCGCGTTTGGCCACGCTCGGCAGCCACGCTTCATCGAGTTCATGCCCGACATAGCTATCGAGGAAATCCTTGCGCGGCACTTTGTGGCGTTCGGCCAGCCGCAGCATCTGCCCGCCGAGCGTCGTCAGCCGCCGGTTGAAGGCATAGAGGTTATCGACCAGATATTCGATCTTGGTGGCGTGAAACTGCACCGATTCGACCAGCGCGGTGAGATCTTCGCGCAAGCGGTGATAGCGCGCTTCTTTTTCCGCCGGAAAGCCGATGCCCAGCCCAAGCGATTCGAGCCGTTGCGCCTGCACGCTTTCAAATTCGCGGAACGCTGCGGTGATTTCGGCGAATTTTTCCAGCGCGGTCGGCTTTAACTGCGCTTCCATCTGCGCGAGCGACAGCGTGTTGTCCTCTTCTTCTTCCTCTTCGGCGCGGGGCGTGCGGCGTTCGCGCAATTCGTCGTCTTCGTCCTCTACGACCGGCTCTTCCTCGACTTCTTCTTCTTCCTTGAACGTCGGGCCGGCGGTCGCTTCGGTGATTTCGGCGGCCGCTTCATCAGCACCTTCGGCCAGGTTTTCGGGCTGCGGCTCTTTCGACAGCATCGCGTCGAGGTCGAGAATTTCGCGCAACTGCATTTCGCCGGCGTTGAGCGCTTCGGACCACTGGATGATCGCGTGGAACGTGATCGGGCTTTCGCACAAGCCCAGGATCATCGTGTCGCGCCCGGCCTCGATCCGCTTGGCAATGGCGATTTCGCCTTCGCGGCTGAGCAGTTCGACCGCGCCCATTTCGCGCAAGTACATCCGCACCGGGTCATCGGTGCGCTCGATCGTTTCCTTGCGTTTTTCGATGACCGGGCGGTCATCGAGCGCGGCTTCTGGCTCATCCGGCTCGTCCGCTTCGCGATCTTCGGGCTCATCGGCGCTGTCATCGTTTTCCACGATGTTGACGCCCATTTCCGAAATCGCCGCCATAATGTCTTCGATCTGTTCCGAAGACATCTGATCTTGTGGCAGAGCCTCGTTCAGCTCATCATAGGTGATAACGCCGCGCCTTTTGGCGCGCGCAATCAGCTTTTTGACCGACGCGTCGTTGAGGTCGATCAGCGGAGCATCGCCGCTGTCGGTCTTGTCATTCGATGCCATTGAACCCCGATACCATGTGTTCGAGCTACGCCACTTGTCGTTGTCAGACTGTCTTCGCCAGCGCCGCGAAAACTGCGCTGGTTCAATTATAACACAGCGCGCGTACGGCCCATCTGCCCCAAGCGCGCGTGCAATGCCAGCTTTCGTTGCACCAGCCGTTGCTGTTCGGCAAAACTGTGTTCGGTCAGGTCCGCTGCGGTCTGCGCGTTGGCTTCGGCCAAAGCCAGTTCAACCATCGGCAATTCCACAAGAATTTCAATCGATTCGGCGATTGCCTGGGGATCTCCCCGGGCAATAAAATCATAAGGCCAGCCATTCAGATCATCAGCGGTCGGCAAAGTCAGCCCTTGATCCCGTAATTGGGTGGCGAAGTCGCCGGTTTCAAGCCCGGCGGGCGCGTCAGCGCCGTCATGCGAATCGGCCAGATCGAGCAGCGCATCGAGCAAACCCCCTGCGGTCAGGTCTGATGGGCCGATCCGCATGATCGCCTCACCATGCCGCCGGATCAGCGCGGGCGCGGCGATCAGCCCCAGCAGCACCGCCGCCAGCAAAGGTCGCAAAGTCAACAGGACCGTCCCGACTTTGCGCATCCGCGCAAGGCTGTCGGCGGACAGCGGCGGCGCGGGCGGGATCCAGCGCCCATCGCGCGCCCGGCTGCCGCGCGCGGCGGGTGTAAACGCTGCGCGCGCTGGCGTGCGTGCGGGAAATGCCACGGTGCCAAAGCGGTCGAGCAGATCGCGGCGATAGAGTGCGCGGATATCGCGGTCGGTGATCGTCTCGGTGATCGCGATCAGCCGCGCCTTCAGCCCGGCCAGCGCCTCGGGCGTATCGAGCGGGGCAGCAGCGTGCGCACGTTGCCACACCGCCTCGATCAGCGGGGTGCCTTGCCCCAGCAGCACCGCCATCGCCGCCGCGCCCTGTCGCTTGACCACGTCGTCGGGGTCCATCCCACTCGGCAGCGTGACAATCGACAGGCTGTGGCCGGGGCGCAACAAAGGCAGCGCGCGGGTGATCGCGCGCGCGGCGGCGCGCTGCCCGGCGGCATCGCCATCAAAGCACAGCACCGGGCAGGGCACGATCTGCCACAACCGTTCAAGCTGCTGTTCGGTCAGCGCGGTGCCAAGCGGCGCGACGGCGTCGGCGAACCCGGCGGCGGCGAGCGCGACCACGTCCATATAGCCTTCGACCACCACCAGCCGCCCCGATTTGCGCGCCGCCGGCCCTGCGCGGTGCAGATTGTAGAGCGTGCGGCCTTTGTCGAACAGCGGGGTATCGGGCGAATTGAGGTATTTCGGTGCATCGCTGGTGTCAGCGGCAAGCACGCGCCCGCCAAACGCGATCACCCGCCCGCGCCGGTCATGGATCGGCAGGGTAAGCCGCGCGCGAAACCGGTCATAGGGTTCGCGATCTTCGACCGCGATCAGCAATCCGGCCTCGATCAACTGCGCCGTGCCGTGATCGGCCAGCGCCGATTTGAGCGCGCCGCGCGAATCCGGGGCATATCCAAACCCGAATTCGGCCACGATGGCAGGCGCAAAGCCGCGCGTGGCGAGATAGGCGCGCGCCGCGCTGCCGCCATCACCCGCCAGATTGCGCGCGAAAAAATCCTGCGCCGCGGCCATCGTGTCGTGCAGGCTTTGCGCCGCTTCGGCGCGTTGGGCGGCGCGCGGGTCGGGCGCGGGCATGTCCATTCCCGCCAGCGCGGCCAGTTCCTTGACCGCGTCAATAAACGGCAGGCCTTGCTGTTCGGTCAGCCAGCGGATCGCATCACCATGCGCGCCACAGCCAAAGCAGTGGTAAAAGCCTTTGTCGTCGTTGATCGTGAAGCTGGGGGTCTTTTCGTTGTGAAACGGGCAGCACGCCTTGAATTCATGCCCCGCCTTGCGGACCGCGACGGTGCGCCCGATCAGTCCCGACAGGCTGATGCGGGTGCGCAATTCGTCCAGCCATTGCGGGGTCAGGCTCATCGCGCGCGCGGACCGGCACGCCACCGCGATGGCGGCAGCGCGCAGGCGGACGGCTGGTGGCGCGGCGCGTGGTGCAAACAACCGGTTTCCGCGCGTGGTGCCATGCTCAGGCGCCCGCCAGCGCCGCCTTGACCAGCGCGCTGGCGGCGGCGATGTCGATTTCGGTGCCGTGCCGGGCTTTGAGCGGGGCGATCACTTTGCCCATGTCTTTGGGGCCGGATGCGCCGGTTTCGGCAATGATCGCGGCGATAATCACGCGCACCGCGTCGTCAGCGAGCCGGGTGGGCAGGAATTCCTCGATTACCGCGAGTTCAGCGCGTTCGATGTCTGCCAGTTCCTGCCGTCCACCCGCTTCGTAGAGCGTGATCGATTCGCGCCGTTGCTTGACCATCTTTTGCAGGACATCGACCACGAGCGCATCATCATCGGGCACGCTGCTGGCGGTGCGCAGTTCGATATCGCGGTCTTTGACTTTGGCAAGGATCAGCCGGAGCGCGGCAAGGCGCGGCTTGTCACCCGTTTTCATCGCGGCAATCTGGGCGGTTTTGAGCGTATCGCGGATCATGATCGACTTGTCCTGAACAACCCCGGCGCGGATCAAAGCATGGCCGGTTGCGGGTGGGAAACGAGCATAGGCCAAGAATCTGTGCACCGCTAGGTTGACGCTGCGGCGCGATAGGCCTAGCTGCCGCCCCTTAGCAACATCGCCAGAACCCCTGTGTCAACGGAGCGCCCCACACGATGGCCGACCCCGCACTTTTGCACGCGCCCAAGCCGGATGGCGCAACGGGCGTTTTGGTGCTGGCCGATGGCCATGTGGCGTGGGGGCGCGGGTTTGGCGCGGTGGGCCAAGCGGTGGGCGAAGTGTGCTTCAACACCGCGATGACCGGCTATCAGGAAGTCATGACCGACCCGAGCTATGCCGGGCAGATCGTGACTTTCACCTTTCCCCATATCGGCAATGTCGGCACCAACCGCGAAGATATGGAAAGCCACGGCGTCGCCGGTGCAATCGGCTGCATCGTGCGCGAAGACGTAACGGCACCGGCCAATTTCCGCGCCGAGGGCACCTTCGGGCACTGGCTGGCGGTGCAGGGCAAGATCGGGCTGGCGGGGATCGACACCCGCGCGCTGACGCGCCGCATCCGCCTGCTGGGTGCACCCAATGCGGTAATCGCGCACGATCCCGCCGGGCACTTTGACCTGCCCGCGCTGATCGATCACGCGCGCCGCTGGCCGGGGCTCGAAGGAATGGATCTGGCGCGCAAAGTCAGCCGCGAAGCGCACGAGGCATGGCAGGGATCGATCTGGCATCTGGGTGAAGGCTATCGCCTCGCGCCATCCGGCACCCGCCCGCATGTCGTGGCGATTGATTACGGCGCCAAGGACACGATTTTCCGCCAACTGGTCGCCGCCGGGGCCGATGTGACAGTGGTCCCCGCCGAAACCACGCTCGATACGCTGCTGGCGCTGAACCCCGCCGGCGTGTTCCTGTCGAACGGTCCGGGCGATCCCGCCGCCACCGGGGCCTATGCCGTGCCGGTGATCGCTGGCTTGCTCGCGCGCGACATTCCGGTGTTCGGCATCTGCCTTGGCCACCAATTGCTCGCGCTCGCCATGGGTGCGCGCACGATCAAGATGCACCAGGGCCATCGCGGCGCGAACCACCCGGTCAAACGGCTCGATGACAGCGTGGTCGAAATCACCAGCATGAACCACGGCTTTGCCGTCGATGCGGCGACACTGCCCGAAGGCGTGGTGCAAACCCACGTCTCGCTGTTCGACGGATCGAACTGCGGGATCGCAGTCACCGGCAAACGCGCGTTCAGCGTGCAATACCACCCGGAAGCAAGCCCGGGGCCGCAGGACAGTTTCTATTTGTTTGAGCGGTTTGTGGGGATGTTGGGCTGAACGATGCGGCCGCGCCCGATCACCCTTGGCCCAGTTAAAGCCCCTCTCCTTCAGGACAGGGGGCTTTCGGCTTGCCATCGTGTGGTGAGGTCAGGGCGGGTCGGGGCGCTGCGTCAGCGATCATTCAAGCGTCCCACGGATTTATCAACGCTACCCCGGTCCATTCGTAGTCGGACACGTTGCGGGTTGCGACCGGACAGGTGTGGGCAAGCGCCATCGCGGCAATGTAGCTGTCATTGGCGGGGCAATGCTTGCCGATGGCCTTCAAACGCGCCCGCATTGCACCGAGCGCTTCGGCTGCCGGTTGATCGAACGCAAGAATCCGGTCGGCGAACCGGATCGTCAGGTTCGCGAGCCATTCTTCAAGATCCCGGCGTTTTGCCGATTTGGGAAGCTTTTCGCAGCCATAGCGCAATTCGGCGAGCACCGGCGTTGGCAGATAAAGCTGCGGGAGATTTTCGCCAATCCAGTGCAGCACCTGCGGGTCGGCACGGCTGGCGCTGGTCTCGCTCAGCACATTGGTGTCGGCGAGTATCACAGGTCGAATTCCCGCAAGTGCTCGCGCTCCGGATCATCAAACACGCCATCCCCGGCGCCGTTGGCAACTTTGATCAGGTGATCGACGAACACCGCGCTGCTCATCGTGCGGATGCGTGCAGCATGGGTGTCTGCCGCTTCGGCGTAAGTCCGCTCAAGCAGCGCGCGCAGTTCGGCTTCGAGCGAACGACCATTCGCCGCAGCCGCCAACCGGGCATTGTGTTTCACCGCGTCGGCAAGATTGCGTATCGTTACGCTACCCATCACATGACTCCTGTCAGCAATGACATCACTGTAATCAATGATTGCAAGGCCAACAATGCCCAAACGCACTGACATCTCCTCCATCCTGATCATCGGCGCGGGGCCGATTATCATCGGCCAGGCTTGCGAGTTCGATTATTCGGGCACGCAAGCGGTCAAGGCGTTGAAGGACGAAGGCTATCGCATCGTCTTGGTCAATTCGAACCCGGCCACGATCATGACCGATCCGGAAATGGCCGATGCGACGTATGTCGAGCCGATCACGCCCGAAATCGTCGCCAAAATCATCGCCAAAGAACGGCCCGATGCGCTGCTGCCGACGATGGGTGGGCAGACCGCGCTCAACACCGCGTTGGCGCTGTTCCGTGATGGGACGCTGGACAGATACGGCGTCACGATGATCGGGGCGGATGCCGAAGCCATCGACAAAGCCGAAGACCGGCAGAAATTCCGCGAGGCGATGGACCGCATCGGGCTTGAATCCGCGCGGTCCGGCGTGGCGCATTCTGTGGATGAAGCGCTCGCGGTGCTTGAACGCACCGGGCTGCCCTCGATCATCCGCCCCTCGTTCACGCTCGGCGGCACCGGCGGCGGGATCGCCTATAACAAAGATGAATTCATCCAGATCGTGCGCGGCGGGCTGGAAGCCTCGCCTACCACCGAAGTGCTGATCGAAGAATCGCTGCTCGGGTGGAAAGAATACGAGATGGAGGTCGTGCGTGATCGCAACGACAACTGCATCATCGTGTGTTCGATTGAAAATGTCGATCCGATGGGGGTGCATACCGGCGATTCGATCACCGTCGCTCCGGCGCTGACGCTGACGGACAAGGAATATCAGATCATGCGCAGCGCCTCGCTGGCGGTGCTGCGCGAAATCGGCGTCGAAACCGGCGGGTCGAACGTGCAATTCGCGGTCAACCCCGCCGATGGCCGCCTGATCGTGATCGAGATGAACCCGCGCGTGTCGCGGTCATCGGCGCTGGCGTCAAAGGCCACCGGGTTCCCGATTGCCAAAGTCGCGGCCAAGCTGGCGGTCGGCTATACGCTCGATGAAATCACCAACGATATCACCGGGGCAACGCCTGCCAGCTTTGAACCGACGATTGATTATGTGGTGACCAAGATCCCGCGCTTTGCCTTTGAAAAGTTCAAAGGGGCCGAACCGTTGCTGTCCACCGCGATGAAATCGGTGGGCGAAGTCATGGCGATTGGCCGCAATTTTCAGGAATCGCTGCAAAAGGCGCTGCGCGGGCTGGAAACCGGGCTCGACGGGTTCAACCGGGTTGACGAACTGGCAGGCGCGGGGCGCGACCAGATCAACGCGGCGTTATCGCGCGCCACGCCCGAACGGCTGCTGGTGATCGGGCAAGCCTTCCGCGAAGGCTTTTCGGTCGAAGATATCCACGCCGTCACGCATTACGAACCATGGTTCTTGCGCCAGATTGCCGACATCATCGCCGCAGAGACGCGTATCGTGGCCGATGGCCTGCCGCGCGACGCTGCCGGGTTGCGGCGGTTAAAGGCGATGGGCTTTTCCGACCAGCGGCTGGCCAAATTGGCGGTGCGGTCGGTGCAATTGGCGGGCAATGCCAATATGGCGCGCGCCGGGCTGGTGCACGATGTGGTCGAGGCGCTGGCGGGGGCGACGAGCGAAGCCGAAGTGCGCGCGTTGCGCCACCGGCTGGGGGTGCGCCCGGTGTTCAAGCGTATCGACAGTTGCGCCGCCGAATTCGCAGCGATCACGCCGTATATGTATTCGACGTATGAATCCGGCCTGTTCGGCGCGCCCGAATGCGAGGCCGATCCAAGCGAGGCGCGCAAGATCGTGATTCTGGGCGGCGGGCCGAACCGCATCGGGCAGGGGATCGAATTCGATTATTGCTGCTGCCACGCCTGTTTCGCGCTCGATGAGGCCGGGTTTGAAACGATCATGATCAATTGCAACCCCGAAACTGTCTCGACCGATTATGACACGTCGGACCGGCTCTATTTCGAGCCGCTAACCGCCGAAGACGTGCTCGAAATCCTTGAGGTCGAACGCAGCAAGGGTACGCTTGTCGGGGTGATTGTGCAGTTCGGCGGGCAGACCCCGCTCAAGCTGGCGCAAGCCTTGCAAGATGCGGGCATTCCGATCCTCGGCACATCGCCCGATTCGATCGATCTGGCCGAAGACCGCGAACGCTTTTCCGATCTGGTCGAACGGCTGGGCCTGTTGCAGCCCGCCAACGGCATGGCGCGCAGCCGCGATGAAGCGGTCGCGGTGGCGGCGCGCATCGGCTATCCGGTGCTGATCCGCCCAAGCTATGTGCTGGGCGGGCGGGCGATGGAAATCGTCGATAGCCAGGCGCAGCTTGACGATTACATCGCCACTGCGGTCAAAGTGTCGGGCGACAGCCCGGTCTTGATCGACCAGTATTTGCGCGATGCCATCGAATGCGATGTCGATGCGCTGGCCGATGGCGATCAAGTGGTGATCGCCGGGGTGTTGCAACATATCGAAGAGGCCGGGATCCATTCGGGCGACAGCGCCTGCACGCTGCCGCCGTACAATCTGCCCCCCGAAATCATCGCCGGAATGGAGCGACAGGCGGTTCTGCTCGCCAAAGGGCTGAACGTGTGCGGGCTGATGAATATCCAGTTCGCGGTGAAAGACGGCCTCGTCTATCTGATCGAAGTCAATCCGCGCGCCAGCCGCACCGTGCCGTTCGTGGCCAAAGCGATTGGCCAACCCATCGCCAAATATGCCGCGCGGATCATGGCGGGCGAAAAGCTGGCCGATCTGCCGCCGATCCGCCGCGATATTGGTTATATGGCGGTCAAGGAAGCGGTGTTCCCGTTTGCGCGTTTTGCCGGGGTCGATCCGGTGCTGTCGCCGGAAATGAAATCGACCGGCGAAGTGATGGGCATCGACCGCAATTTCCCGATTGCTTTTGCCAAATCGCAATTGGGCGCGGGCACCCGCCTGCCCGAAGGCGGCACTTTGTTCGTATCGGTCAAAGACAGCGACAAGCCGGTGATCGTACCGGCGATCAAAACATTGATCGCGCTGGGGTTTGATGTGGTCGCGACCGGGGGCACCGCGCGCTATCTCGCGGCCCAAGGGATTGCGGTCGAACGCGTCAACAAAGTCGCCGAAGGCCGCCCGCATATCGCCGACCGCATTATCGACGGGAAAATCGCGCTGATCTTCAACACCACCGAAGGCTGGCAAAGCCTGAAGGATTCGCAGTCGATCCGCCGATCCGCGCTGAATGCCCGGGTCAGCTATTTTACCACCGCCGCCGCCTCGTTGGCCGTGGCGCAGGCAATCGAAGCGCTGCGGAGCAGCGAACTTGAAGTACGCTCGTTGCAGGACTATTATCGATAGCCCTTCGTTAGCCGGTCTTGCGTGACCGGCTGTGCAAAGGGGCAATGCCGAGCTTGGGGCAGGCAGGGCGCGGCGATTTCATAAAGGCACCTGATGCAAGGCGCATCTGGGTGGCGAATCAATAAAGGACGACAAATGGCAACCGACAAGCTGCCCATGCTGCAAGAAGGCTACGAAATGCTGGCAGCAGAGCTGAAAGCGTTGCGTGAGGAACGCCCCAGGATCATCGACGCCATTGAAGAGGCGCGCGCGCATGGCGATCTGTCTGAAAACGCGGAATATCACGCGGCGAAAGAACGCCAGGGCCAAGTCGAAGCGACCATTGGCGATCTGGAGGACAAACTCAGCCGTGCACAGATCATCGACCCGACAACGCTGTCGGGAGATCGCATCGTGTTTGGCGCGACCGTGACTTTGCTCGACGATGCGGACAAACCGCTGCGCTATCAAATCGTCGGTCTGGCCGAAGCCGACGCGCGGCGCGGGCGCATCAGTTACAATTCGCCGCTGGGTCGCGCGCTGATCGGGCGCAAAGTCGAAGACGAAATCGAAGTTACCGTGCCGTCGGGCGACCGGTTCTATGTGGTCGAAAAGATCGAATTCATCTGATCCGCCCCGCCAATCTGTCGCCCGCGTCAGGCGGGCGGCAGATCGGGTTCGAGCAGGCGGTGCAAGTGCACGATGACATAGCGCATTTCGGCGTCATCGACAGTGCGCTGGGCAGCCGCGCGCCATGCCGCTTCGGCGGATTTGTAGTCGGGAAAGACGCCGACGGTATCAATCGCGGCCAGATCGACGAATTCGAGGCCTTGCGGATCTTTGACCCGCCCACCCATCACCAGATGAAGTTTTTGCATAAGCACCTTTCCACGGGCGATGACATCTGCCCGGCGCTCTGACAAATCCATCCCCACAGTTCAAGCGGGATGGCAATTTTTGTTGGATTGGGCGGTTTTGCGGCGGGGTCACTATTATTCTCCCCTCCCCTTCAGGGCGTTCAGAGGCACGTGACTCTAGAGCGTGATACGAAAAAGTGGGAACCGGT
>CAINGT010000015.1 GCA_903848655.1 uncultured Sphingomonadales bacterium | reverse complement strand
GCAATAAATCACGCGAAAACAAAGACTTTAGAGCGGTATGCGATGCAATCTAATCGCATACCGCTCTAAGCCCGATCAGATCGGTGCAAGCGCTTTGGCGAAAGCAGCGTCGAACGGCACGCTGCCGTCGCGGAAATCGGCGGCATCGATGCGGGCAAAGGCGTTCTGGATATAGCGCACGCCAATCCAGCGCAGCGGTTCGATTTCCCAGCGCGGACCGGGCGCGCGCAGCATCGGCAGGTCGGGAATGAACGCGCGTGCTTCGGCGATCAGCCCGGCGAGCGCGCGGCCCGCCAGCGCAGCAGTGGCCACCCCGCGCCCGGTATAGCCGAATGCGCCGCCGATCCCGCTGGTGCGGTCGAAGTGGACGGTAGGCATCCCGTCGCGCGGCACGCCGAGATAGCCACCCCAGCCGTGGCTGACCGGGACATCGCGCAGCACGGGAAACCAGTCGTGCAAGGCGGCGATAATCGGCTGGTACAGCGCCGGATCGGCCAGCGCCGCATCGGGCGTGCGCGATCCCGGCAGATAAGGCGCGCCCCGGCTGCCGAACAGGATGCGCCCGTCGCGCGTGCGGGTCAGGTAATCCTTGGTATAAGCGCCAGAACTCAGGCTTTCATGTCCCTGCCAGCCGATCTGTGCCCAAGTCGCGGCATCGAGCGGCGCGGTGGCAACGATCATCGACGAAATCGGCAGCAATTGCCGCTGCCATCCGGGCAAGGCGGACAAATAGGCCTCTCCCGCCAGCACCACCGCGCGCCGCGCGGTAACCGTGCCGCCGGTGGTTTCCAGCAGCGCGGGTTGCCCCGGGCGCACCCTGGTAACCGCGGTGCCCTCAACAATCCGGCCGCCGCGCGCTTCGACCGCGCGCGCCAGCCCGCGCACCAGCCGCAGCGGGTGAAGCGATGCGCCGGTGGTAGTAACCATGCCACCCAGCACCCCGCGCACCGCGATCCGCGCGCGCGCCGCATCAGCATCAATCAGACAGGTATCATCGGCAAGCCCGAGCCGGGCATAGCTGGCATATGTCGCGTGGAGCGCCGCCCATTGCCGTTCGGTGCGGGCAACCGACAGCAGCCCACCGGGGGTGTAATGCGCGTCAATGCCTTCTTCGGCGCAGATCGTGCCGATTTCATCAACCATCGCTGATTGCGCGCGGATCGTGGCGCGCGCGGCATCGGCCCCGAACCGTGCCGCCAGATCATCGACGAACACCGGATAGCGCGGCGAACACCACCCACCATTGCGCCCCGATGCGCCAAACCCGCAGAATTCGCGCTCGACCACCAGAACGTGCAGCGCAGGATCGGCCCGCAGCAGCCAATACGCCGTCCACAGCCCGGAAAAGCCGCCACCGAGAATGGCAACATCGACCGTCGTGTCCGCCGCCAGCGCCGGTCGCGCGGCACAGTCATCGCCGCATGTGTCGCGCCAGGCAACCGCACCATAGCGTGTAGCGGTCATTGTGAATTCCTTCGTCATTGCAAAAAACCACTTGTTTTACAATTCCTTCTTCCCCCCTCCCCTTCAGGGGAGGGGTCGGGGGTGGGGCTGGGGCCGTGCCGCACACTCGCCCCCAGCCGATAACCCCCTAAAGCGGAGAGGGCGTTTGCAGCACGCGCGCCAGAAAGCGCGCAGTGCGTGGCTCGCGCGGGTGCGTCAGCACGTCGCGCGGCGCGCCGTGCTCAAGAATCACGCCCTGGTCGACAAACGCCACCTGATCCGCCACGTCGCGCGCAAAGCCGATTTCGTGCGTCACGATCAGCATCGTCATCCCGTCATCGGCCAATTCGCGCATCACTGTCAGCACTTCGCCAACGCGTTCGGGATCGAGCGCCGACGTCGGTTCGTCGAACAGGATCGCTTCGGGCCGCAAGGCAAGCGCGCGCGCGATGCCGACGCGTTGCGCCTGCCCGCCCGACAGCGCACCGGGGCGGCTGTGCGCGTGATCGGCCATATCGACGCGCGCGAGCAAGTCCATCGCCCGCGCACGCGCTGCGGCCAGCGGTTCGCCCAGTACATGCACCGGCGCCTCGATCACGTTTTCGAGCACGGTGCGGTGCGGGAACAGATTGAACCGCTGAAACACCATCGCCACGCGGCGGCGGATCGCGGGCAGGCTGGCCGGGGTTACCAGCGTATCGCCAACATGGATCGTGCCCGCATCGTGGCGTTCCAACCCGTTGATACAGCGCAAGATCGTCGATTTGCCCGATCCCGACCCGCCGATCAGGCACAGCACTTGCCCGCGCCCAACGGTCAGATCGACCCCGCTTAGCACCGTGCGCGTGCCGAACCGCTTGGTCACGCCGGACAGCACGATCATGCCATCCGACCCCGCCGTTCCAGCCCGCGCACCAAAGCCGCGAGCGGCAGACTGGCCGCGAGATACAGCAGCGCGATCAGCGCATAGACCGAACCGTTCTTGAATGTCGAAATCGCCAGCAATTGCCCGGCGCGGGTCAATTCGGCGATGGTGATGGTTGAAGCTATCGACGAATCTTTCAGCAGCATGACCATGCTGTTGCCCATCGCGGGCAGCGCGTGGCGCAGCCCGAGCGGCAGGATCACCCGCCGCCACAGCACGATCCGGCCCATCCCCAGCGCCTCGCCCGCCTCGATCAGCCCGCGATCAATCGCCGCGATGCCGCCCCGGATATTTTCCGCCTGATACACCGAATAGGCCAGCCCCAGCCCGACCACCCCGGCGGCAAACGGCGGCAAATCCAGCCCCCAGTCGGGCAGCACGAAATAGATGAAGAACAGTTGCACGATGATTGGAATGCCGCGCACCACAGTGATGATCGTGCCCGCGATCCAGCGCCACGGGGCAAAGCGCGCGCGCCCCAGCGCCACCCACACCAGCGCGAGCGCAAGGCTTAGCGCCAGCGCGCAAGCGGTCAGTTGCAGCGTGACTGCCAGCCCCGCCAGCAGCACCGGCAGGAACTGCACCGCATCGTTCAGGAATTCGCTCACGCCCGCTCCTGCAATCCCCAGCGCTGCAAAATCGGCATGATGCCTGCGCGCGCGCCGCCGTCAAGCGCCGCATCGAGCGCGGCCAGCACAGGCGCGCCCTTGCGCCCGATCAGGCAGAGCGATTCTTTGCCCGGACTGCGGAATTCCGCCGCCATGCGCAAGCGCCAGCGCGGCCCGACGCGCAAGATGTGGCGCATAATCGGTTCATCACCATAAGCAGCATCGATCCGCCCATGCGCCAGATCGCGCAACATGTCGCCCAGCCCCTGATAGGTGATGATTTGCGCCACCCCGGCATCGTGCAACTGATCGACATAGCGCGTGCCGATCTGCCCGCCGACGCGCAGGCCCTGCAAGCTGGCGAGATCGCCATGGCGCCCGGAGCTGTCCGCGCGCAGCACCAGCCCCCCGGCATAGGCGAACACAGGTTGCGAAAACCCGACCAGCCGCGCGCGCGCCGGGGTTTGCAGCATGGCGGCGGCGATCAGATCGATCCGCCCGGTCGTCAGCGAGGGTACCAGTGCGGAAAACGGCACCACTTGGAAATCGGCAACCAACCCGATGCGCTGCACCAGCAGCGCGGCAATATCGACCATTGCCCCGGTCAGCCGGTTGGTGGCCGGATCGACATAGCTGAACGGTACCCCGGTTGGCGACGCGCCGATCACCACCACGCGCGGGTCGCGGCGGCCACGCGCACAGCCCGCAAGCAATGTCGCCCCCAGCCCCGCCAGCACGCCCCGCCGCTCAACCCCGCGGGACATGCGGATCGTTACCAGGTGCCGCTATTGGCCATGCTGGCCCACGGTTCAGCCGGTTCAAGCCGCCCGTCCTGCAACAGCTCGACCGAAATGCCGTCTGGCGATTTCACGAACGCCATATGCCCGTCGCGCGGAGGGCGGTGGATAACATGCCCGGCAGCAGCAAGCCGTGCGCACGTGGCGTAGATATCATCGACCTGATAGGCGAGATGACCGAAATTGCGCCCGCCGCCATAGCGTTCGGCGCTGCCATCGTCGCTTGGCCAATTGTACGTCAATTCGATTTCGGCCACGCCTTCCTGCCCCGGCGCGGCCAGAAAGATCAGCGTAAACCGCCCCGCCGCACTATCGAACCGCCGCACTTCGGTCAGCCCGATCAGTTCAAAAAAGGCAATCGTCGCCGCCGGATCGGTTACCCGGATCATCGTATGCAGAAATCTGGTCACGCCATTCATCCTTATACCCTGCCGCAATGATAGCCGCATCGCCATCAAATGCCAGTGCAGCCCGCAGGTTTTCGGTTCAACCGTTCAGATCAAGCCTGCCAGCGGGCTGGACGGGTCGGCATATTTGCGGGTGCCCATGCGGCCCGCCAGATAGGCTTCGCGGCCCGCAGCGACTGCCAGCTTCATGGCGCGGGCCATACCGATCGGGTCTTTGGCTTCGGCGATGGCGGTGTTCATCAGCACGCCGTCGCAGCCCAGTTCCATCGCCACCGCTGCATCGCTGGCAGTGCCAACGCCCGCGTCAACCAGCACCGGCACGCTGGCGCCTTCGACGATCAGGCGGATTGTGACGCGGTTCTGGATCCCCAGCCCCGATCCGATTGGCGCGCCCAGCGGCATAACCGCGACCGCGCCCGCACTTTCCAACTGCTTGGTCGCAATCGGATCATCGGTGCAATAGACCATCGGCAAAAAGCCCTCGTTGGCCAGCACTTCGGTGGCGCGCAAGGTTTCGGCCATATTGGGGTAAAGCGTGCGCGCCTCGCCCAGCACTTCCAGTTTGACCAGATCCCACCCGCCCGCTTCGCGCGCCAGCCGCAGCGTGCGGATTGCGTCTTCGGCGGTGAAGCAGCCGGCAGTGTTGGGCAAATAGACGATTTTTGTCGGATCGATAAAGTCGGTCAGCATGGGCGCGCCGGGGTCCGTCACATTGACCCGGCGCACCGCAACCGTCACGATCTGCGCGCCCGATGCCGCCACCGCTGCGGCATTCTGGGCAAAATCCTTGTACTTGCCAGTGCCCACGATCAACCGCGACGTAAAGGTACGCCCCGCCACCGACCACGTATCGGCGTGATCGCCCCCGCCAACAAAGTGCACGATTTCCAGCACATCACCATCGGCCAACGCCACTTGGCCAAGCGTTGAGCGGGGCACGATGGTGGCATTGCGCTCTACCGCCACTTTGGCCGGATCAAGGTTGAGCGCGCGCACCAGATCGGCAATCGACCCTGGCATGGCACGACGGGGTTCCCCGTTGACGACTATCTGCATGGTTTGGGACATGGACGCTGCCATAACGGCAAGTGTCCGCCGATCAAGTGCGGTGCCCGATGAGGTTCAATTCGCGCGGATTTCACCTTTGGCAATGCGATCGGCGTCAGACCCGTCTGGCGCGGCGGGCATGAGACGAAAATCAATGTCGGGCATCATCGCGGGCGGGCAAGCGCTGAGAGAGCAGCCAAGGCTGATGCTGTGGCCTTTGATCCGGTTGCCCATAACATCGGGCGCGCGCGGCACCCCGTCGTTGAGCGCGCGCGGCGAATCCTGCCCCTCTGGCAAAGGCAGGCGATTGCGGGTTGGATCAACCTTTTTGCCGCAAACGGTAATGCCGCCTTCGCCGGTGTCATCACATCGCGATTCACGCGGAGAGGTCAACAAACGCTCGGCCAGATTGGGTTTATTCTTGGCAGTGTCATCATCCGGGGGTAGCACTGCCTTTGCAGACGCCGCCACAGAGGGCGCCGCGGACTGTTCCGACTGTGCCAACGCGCTGCATGGCACCAACAGCGCCGAAATCACAACCAGGCAAGCCACTCTCGACAAGTCCATCTTCTCCCGTCTAGAGCGTCACGACATCCGCGGGTTTCGCGGTTTTTGTCATCACGCTCTGGAGCGTTGGCATGATATCACCGCTCTCGCTCTTTCGCATCAGGTGTGTGTTGCCTGAAATCCGCGCTTAATCATCCACGCTTTTCCTGACAGGGACCTACCGTGACCGCACCACTTGCACAACCCGCCCCTTCTCAGGTTCTTGATCGCGTGCTCGTGCTCGAAATGGTGCGTGTAACCGAAGCCGCCGCCATCGGTGCCGCGCGGCTGATCGGGCGCGGCGATGAAAAGGCCGCCGACCACGCCGCCGTCGAAGCGATGCGCGCCGCGCTTAACGAGCTGTATATGGATGGCACGGTGGTCATCGGCGAAGGCGAACGCGATGAAGCGCCGATGCTGTTCATCGGCGAAAAAGTCGGCCTTGCGCCGGGCAAAGGCCCCAAGATCGATATCGCGCTCGACCCCTTGGAAGGCACCACGATCACTGCCAAGGCCGGGCCGAACGCGCTCGCCGTGCTCGCCGTGGCCGAAGAAGGCGGGCTGTTGAACGCGCCCGATGTCTATATGGACAAGATCGCAGTCGGCCCCGGCTATCCGGCGGGGATCATCGATCTAGACCGGACAGTTACCGAGAACGTGTCGGCAGTGGCCAAAGCCAAAGGGGTCGAACCGGGCGATATTACCGTCTGCGTGCTCGATCGTGCCCGGCATACCGCGATAATCGCCGAATTGCGCGGCCTGGGCTGCGGCATCACACTGATCCCCGATGGCGATGTGGCAGGCGTAATCGCGGTAACGAATGAAGAAACCGGTATCGATTTGTATATCGGGCAAGGCGGCGCGCCCGAAGGTGTGCTGGCCGCTGCCGCCTTGCGCTGTGTCGGCGGGCAATTCAAAGGCCGACTGGTGTTCCGCAACGACGATGAACGCGCGCGCGCGCGCAAATGGGGCATTACCGACCTCAACAAGCAATACGATCTGACCGAACTGGCCAAAGGTGACTGCATCTTCGCCGCCACCGGGGTAACCGATGGATCGCTGCTGGCCGGGGTAAAGCGCCACAAATCGGGCGTGATGACCACCGAAAGCGTGGTGATGCGCGCCAGTTCCGGCACTGTGCGCTGGGTCAAAGGCGAACACCGCCGCCCCCTCGGGTGATCGGGCGCGGCTGTATCGCAGGGGATACAGCCGCTGAAGGCAATCACGGTGCCTCGATCTAGAGCGTGATGCGATAAGAAAGAATCGCATCATGCTCTAGGAGTCTTTGTTTTCGCATGATTTTTTGCGAAAAACCGGTGCCCACTTTTTACCTTCGGTGGACTGCGGCTCGCAATAAATCACGCGAAAACAAAGACTCTATAGCGGAATGCGATTCAATCTAATCGCATTCCGCTATAGTTCGGAAAGACCCCGGGTGGCCGGTTTTTCGCCGTAGAGTGTTTATCCGGCGCGGCTGGCCTTATGCAGCACCAGGTCGGTCGCGGCAAAATCATTACCGGTGCACAGCAGCGGTTCACCACGCTGCTGTGCGACCGCATAGACCATCAGATCGAGCAGATTGAGCTTGCCACCTTTGCCCATGCCTTTGCCGTGGTCATGATTGGCGCGTTGCGCAATCAAGGCATGGTGCGCATCGAACGGAACGATTTCTGCGCCAAAACTTTGCAAGCTGGCCAGCAGTTGGCGGGCCAGATCTCCCAACCGGTGCGATTCCAAACTGGCGACTCGCAAGAATTCGAGCACAACCGGTGCCGGAATAAACGCGACTTCGGTCAGGAGCGCGCGACGCATGGCATCCGAACCCGGCTCTTCATACAAAATGGCAATCAACGCCGAGGTATCGACGATCACCGCGGCATTCCCGCTTCATCGTAGTCTTGCATGTCGAATTCTGTCATTGTCGTGCGCGGCAAGCCGCGCGCCTGCGCAATGATCGCATCAAGCTGCGCAAGCTTTTCATCCAGATCGAGCGCCGCAGCCGGCAAAGGCATGCGTTCAAGCGCCTCTTCGATCACCTCGACCTGGCTGCGACCATCGCGCGTGAGCAACGCGAGCCGCGCACGCGCGCGTTCAGAGCGGATCGTAATGGGCGGCTGCTGCCGACGGACGGTGGAAGCCATGGCGGATATCTCCGGAAGCCCGATCCAGACGGGACCATAGCCCCGTACAAGCACCCATGCAAGCACGGCGGCCAAGCGGTAATGCCCGCGCGCTGGCGCTCATGAACCGGGCGATAGAGCGTGATGCGAAAAAGTGGGAACCGGTTTTTCGCATCATGCTCTCGGCGCTATCCCCGCATGAAGGGCATGCGTGCCGCAATGTAGCAGCGCTCGCCAGTCGCGGAGTTGTAATAGACGTCAACCAGTTCGCCCGTTTCGGGATCGATGAACCGTTCGCCGGTCGCCTCCCAGCCGCGCGGTGGCTGCTGCGAGAGCACCGCCTTGTAGCGGTGGTTTTCAAACAACCCACCGATCAGCACGATTGCCGCAACGACTGCGGCAGGAATGGCGCGCGGCCCTTGCAGCCAGACGGCGACAAGGCTTGCCACCAGCGCAACGGCGGCAACGAGGATTACCGCGCGGCGCAGCATCGCTCAGTCGGCGCGGACAATTGTCGCGGCAGTGCCGTAAGCGACAATTTCGCTCATCGTCTGGGCAATCTCGGACGAATCAAAGCGCATCATCAGCACCGCATTGGCCCCCATGGTATGCGCGTTTTGCACCATTCGATCCGTCGCCTGACGCCGGGCCTGTTCCAGCAGCGAGGAATATTCCTTGATCTCGCCACCGAACAGGGATCGCAAAGCCGCTGTCAGATTGCCAACCGCCCCGCGACTGCGCACCACGACGCCAAAGCATTGGCCTTTGATTTCGACCACGCGATAGCCCGCAATGTTTTCTGTCGTCACCACCAGCATCTGTGCTGCCTCCCCGTTTTGGCGCGTGCCTCAAGACTTTCGCTACGCCAGATTATCGCATCTGGCGTAGCGATATCACACCAGTGAAATCAGGCGTCGTCACCGGTGATCAGGTAATCACCCGCGTCGGCATCCAGACCATGGGTTGCGCCTTCAACGGCAGCGAGCGGATCGTCACCCATTGCCGCTTCGGCACCCTGGCGCAGTTCGGCAGCGTGTTCCTGTGCGGCCGATTGCGGGGCGACGAGCGCCGCTTCGAAGCGGCGCGTGGCGGCGCGCAAAGCGGCGTCGCGGCTGGTGGCGGCAACACGCAAGCGGTTCATGCTCGCCCCGGTCCCGGCGGGGATCAGGCGACCGACGATGACGTTTTCCTTCAACCCGATCAGGCTGTCGCGCTTGCCCTCGACCGCCGCCTGGGTCAGCACCCGGGTGGTTTCCTGGAACGATGCGGCAGAGATGAACGAACGCGTTTGCAGGCTGGCCTTGGTAATGCCCAAAAGCACCGGCTTGCCTACCGCCGGTTGCTGGCCGGGGGTGAGTTTCGCGTTGTATTCGTTCATTTCTTCAAAATCGAGCTGTTCGCCCGGCAGCAGCGTGGTGTCGCCGCCATCGGTGATTTCGACTTTTTGCAGCATCTGGCGCACGATCACTTCGATATGCTTGTCGTTGATCTTCACGCCCTGCAAGCGATAGACTTCCTGAATTTCGGCGACGAGATATTCGGCCAGCGCCTCTACCCCCATCACTTCAAGAATGTCGTGCGGATCGGGCGAGCCAGAGATCAGGTTATCGCCCTTTTTGACATAGTCGCCTTCCTGAACATCGATCACTTTCGATTTCGGGATCAGGTATTCGACCGGATCACCCTCTTCGGGGATGATCGCGATTTTGCGCTTGGCCTTGTAATCGCGCACGAATTCGATCCGGCCCGAGATCTTGGCGATGATCGCATTGTCTTTGGGGCGGCGCGCTTCGAACAATTCGGCCACGCGCGGCAGACCACCGGTAATGTCGCGGGTCTTGGCCGCTTCACGGCTGGCGCGGGCCAGCACGTCACCGGCGGCGACCATCTGCCCGTCTTCGACCGACAGCGTGGTACCCGGTGCCATCAGATAGCGCGCCGCTTCGCCCGAATTTTCATCGAGCAGCGTCAGACGCGGGCGCAGATCCTCTTTCTTGGCGCGGCCCCCGGCGCGGTTTTCGGTCACCACGCGCTGGGCAATGCCTGTCGCGTCATCGACCAGTTCGGTCAGCGTGCGGCCATCGATCAGATCCTGATAGCGCACCACGCCCGCTTTGTCGGTAATCACCGGGGTGGTGAACGGGTCCCATTCGGCCAAGCGTTCGCCCAGCTTGATGGTTGCGCCATCGGGGTGGATCAGGTGCGTACCATAAGGCACGCGGTGCACCGCGCGTTCGCGCCCTTCGCTGTCATAGACCGCGATTTCGCCATTGCGCGCGAGCGACAGGCGGCGGCCCCGGCTGTCTTCGATGGTCGGGATATCGCGATAGGTCACCGTGCCGTCACACAGCGATTCAAGGTTCGAGGTTTCGTTGACTTGCGCCGCGCCACCGATGTGGAACGTGCGCATCGTCAACTGCGTGCCCGGCTCGCCAATCGATTGCGCCGCGATCACGCCGACCGCTTCGCCAATATTGACCGGAGTCCCGCGCGCCAGATCGCGGCCATAGCACCGGCCGCACACGCCCACTGCCGATTCGCAGATCAGCGGCGAACGGATCCGCGCCGATTGCACGCCTGCCGCCTCGATCCGGGTGATCGCGGCTTCATCGAGCAACGTGCCTTTGACCACCAGCACCACGCCGGTCTTGGCTTCGACCATGTCTTCGGCCAAAGTCCGCCCGAGGATGCGTTCGCCGAGCGAGGCGATGGTCGAACCGCCCTGCACGATGGCGCGCATTTCGAGCGCGCGTTCGGTGCCGCAATCGTCCATCGTGATGACGCAGTCTTGCGACACATCGACCAGACGCCGCGTCAGATAGCCCGAATTGGCGGTCTTGAGCGCCGTATCGGCCAAGCCTTTGCGCGCGCCGTGCGTCGAATTGAAGTATTCAAGGACAGTCAGCCCTTCCTTGAAGTTCGAGATGATCGGGGTTTCGATGATTTCGCCCGAAGGCTTGGCCATCAGCCCGCGCATTCCGGCCAATTGCTTCATCTGCGCCGGCGATCCGCGCGCGCCCGAATGGCTCATCATGTAGATCGCATTGACCTGACGTTCGCGCCCATGTTCGTCAATCGGCGTGGCGCGCAATTCGTCCATCATCGCCGCCGCCACCTGGTCGCCACAGCGGCTCCACGCGTCGATGACTTTGTTGTACTTTTCCTGCTGCGTAATCAGGCCGTCCTGATACTGCTGTTCATAGTCAGCAACGAGCGAGCGCGTTTCATCGACCAGCGCGTCCTTGCTCGGCGGGATGATCATGTCATCTTTGCCGAACGAGATCCCCGCCTTGAACGCATTGCGGAAACCGAGCGTCATGATCGCATCGGCGAACAGCACGGTCTCTTTCTGCCCGGTGTGGCGATAGACCTGATCGATCACATCGGCGATTTCCTTTTTGGTCAGGAGCCGGTTGACCAGTTCGAACGGCACGGTGTGGCTTTTGGGCAGGCATTCGCCGATCAGCATCCGGCCCGGCGTGGTGTCATAGCGCTTGAGGTAGGTCTTGCCCGCTTCGTCAGTCTGCGGCACGCGCGCGATGATCTTGCTGTGCAGCGTCACCGCCCCGGCGTTGAGCGCCTGATGCACTTCGGCCATATCGCCCAGCAACATGCCTTCGCCCGGTTCACCCTTGCGGTCCATCGACAAGTAATAGAGCCCGAGCACCATGTCCTGCGATGGCACAATGATCGGCTTGCCATTGGCGGGCGACAGAATGTTGTTGGTGCTCATCATCAGCACCCGCGCTTCCAACTGCGCTTCGAGCGACAGCGGTACGTGCACCGCCATCTGGTCGCCGTCGAAGTCGGCGTTGAACGCCGAACAGACCAGCGGGTGCAACTGGATCGCCTTGCCTTCGATCAGCACGGGTTCGAACGCCTGAATCCCCAGCCGGTGCAGCGTCGGCGCACGGTTGAGCATCACCGGGTGTTCGCGGATCACTTCGTCAAGGATGTCCCAGACTTCCTTGCGTTCCTTTTCGACCCATTTCTTCGCCTGCTTGAGCGTCATCGACAAGCCTTTGGCATCGAGCCGGGCGTAGATGAACGGCTTGAACAGTTCGAGCGCCATCTTCTTGGGCAGCCCGCACTGGTGCAGTTTCAGCTCCGGCCCGGTCACGATCACCGAACGGCCCGAATAATCGACGCGCTTGCCCAACAGGTTCTGGCGGAACCGGCCCTGCTTGCCCTTGAGCATGTCGGACAGCGATTTGAGCGGGCGCTTGTTCGCGCCGGTAATGATCCGCCCGCGACGGCCATTGTCGAACAGCGCATCGACCGCTTCTTGCAACATGCGCTTTTCATTGCGCACGATAATATCGGGCGCGCGCAGTTCGATCAGCCGCTTCAACCGGTTGTTGCGGTTGATGACGCGGCGA
This sequence comes from uncultured Sphingomonadales bacterium, assembly GCA_903848655.1. GTDB lineage: Bacteria > Pseudomonadota > Alphaproteobacteria > Sphingomonadales > Sphingomonadaceae > Novosphingobium. The sequence goes on along the minus strand of CAINGT010000015.1, from coordinate 8,520 downwards.
TAGAGATCGTTCAGGTCCGACGTGGCAAATCGCCCGCCATCGAGCGGCACCAGCGGGCGCAATTCGGGCGGGATGACCGGCACGACATCGAGGATCATCCATTCGGGACGATTGCCCGAATCGATGAACGATTCGACCACTTTCAGCCGCTTGATGATCTTCTTCGGCTTCAGTTCGGACTTGGTTTCGGCCAGATCCTTCAGCAGGTCTTCGCGTTCCTGCACCAGATCGAGGTCGATCAGCATCTGCTTGACCGCTTCGGCCCCGATCCCGGCGGAGAACGCGTCTTCGCCGTGTTCGTCTTGCGCGTCGAGCAATTCGTCTTCGGTCAGCAGTTGATAGCGTTCGAGCGGGGTCACGCCCGGTTCGATCACCACATAGCTTTCAAAGTACAAAATGCGCTCAAGCTGCTTCAACTGCATGTCGAGCAGCAAGCCGATGCGGCTCGGCAGCGATTTCAGGAACCAGATATGCGCAACCGGCGCGGCCAGTTCGATATGGCCCATGCGTTCGCGGCGCACTTTGGTCACGGTCACTTCGACGCCGCACTTTTCGCACACGACGCCTTTGTACTTCATACGCTTGTATTTGCCGCACAAGCATTCGTAGTCTTTGACCGGGCCAAAGATGCGCGCGCAGAACAGGCCATCGCGTTCGGGTTTGAACGTGCGATAGTTGATCGTTTCGGGCTTTTTGATTTCGCCGAACGACCACGAGCGGATGCGTTCGGGGCTGGCAAGGCCGATGCGGATCTGGTCAAAGCCTTCGGGCTTGGCCAACTGGTTGGTAAATTTGGACAGATCGTTCATGGCTTGATCCTCATGGCGAGGGAAAACAGGGTGCTGGTCGGGCGCTGGCCGAGGCGGGGTTTATTCCGCCGCATCGGCCAGATCGTCGTCCTCTGGCTCGTCAAGCTGTGACAGCTCGACATTGAGGCCCAGGCTGCGCATTTCCTTGACCAGCACGTTAAAGCTTTCGGGAATGCCCGCCTCGAACGTGTCATCGCCTTTGACGATGGCTTCGTAGACTTTGGTCCGGCCGATCACATCGTCCGATTTGACCGTGAGCATTTCCTGCAAGGTATAGGCGGCACCATAAGCCTGAAGCGCCCACACTTCCATTTCGCCGAACCGCTGCCCGCCGAACTGCGCTTTGCCGCCCAGCGGTTGCTGGGTCACGAGGCTGTAAGGCCCGATGGAACGCGCGTGGATCTTGTCGTCCACAAGGTGGTGCAGTTTGAGCATATAGATAATGCCCACTGTCACTTTGCGGTCAAACGCTTCGCCGCTGCGCCCGTCATAGAGCGTAACTTGCCCCGAGGTATCGAGCCCGGCCTTGACCAGCATCGCCGACACATCGGATTCGCGCGCGCCGTCGAACACCGGCGTGCCCATCGGCACCCCGGCTTTGAGGTTTTCCGCCAGTTCGACGATTTCGGTCACATTGCGCGCTTCGATCTCGGCGTAATATTTTTCGCCATAGATGTCTTTCAGCTTGTCGACCAAAGCTGTCGGCGGAGCCGCCGTTGCCGGGTCGGGATTGGCATGGCGCCAATCTTCAAGCGCGTGGCCGATCTGCTGGCCCAGCCCGCGCGCCGCCCAACCCAAGTGCGTTTCAAAAATCTGCCCGACATTCATCCGGCTGGGCACGCCCAGTGGATTGAGCACGATATCGACATGCGTGCCGTCTTCGAGGAACGGCATGTCCTCGATCGGCAGGATGCGGCTGATTACGCCTTTGTTGCCGTGCCGCCCGGCCATTTTGTCGCCCGGTTGCAGCTTGCGCTTAACCGCGACGAACACTTTGACCATTTTCAGCACGCCGGGGGCGAGATCATCACCCGCTTCGAGCTTGGCTTTGCGGTCTTCGAACTTTTCCTGAATCGCTTTGACCGTGGCGTCGTATTGCGCCTTGACCGCTTCAAGCTGCGCCTGACGGCCATCGTCGGCCACCGCGAATTTCCACCATTCGTGGCGTTCGACATCGGCAAGCACTTGTTCGTCGATATCAATGCCCTTTTTCACGCCTTTGGGCGCGGCGGCGGCAACTTGGCCGAGCAGCATGTCGCGCAGCCGGTTGAACGTCGCACGGTTGAGAATGCCGCGTTCGTCTTCGCGGTCTTTGGCCAGCCGTTCGATTTCTTCGGCCTGAATCGCGCGGGTCCGGTCATCGACTTCGATCCCGTGGCGGTTGAACACGCGCACTTCGACAATCGTGCCCGAAACCCCCGGCGGCAGCCGCAGCGAGGTGTCGCGCACATCGCTCGCCTTTTCGCCAAAGATCGCGCGCAGCAGCTTTTCTTCGGGCGTCATCGGCGATTCGCCCTTGGGCGTGATCTTGCCGACAAGAATATCGCCCGGGTGCACTTCGGCCCCGATATAGACGATCCCCGCTTCGTCGAGGTTGCGCAAGGCTTCCTCACCGACATTGGGAATATCGCGCGTGATGTCTTCCGGCCCGAGCTTGGTGTCGCGCGCCATCACTTCGAATTCTTCGATATGGATCGAGGTGAACACGTCGTCTTTGACGATGCGTTCAGAGATCAGGATCGAATCTTCGTAGTTGTAGCCGTTCCACGGCATGAACGCGACGAGCACATTGCGCCCGAGCGCCAGTTCGCCCAGATCAGTCGAAGGGCCATCGGCGATAATATCGCCGGTTTCGACCAGATCGCCGACTTTGACCAGCGGGCGCTGGTTGATGCAGGTATTCTGGTTCGAGCGCTGGAATTTTTGCAGCGTATAGATATCGACGCCCGATTGCCCGGCCTCGATATCGCCTGCCGCGCGGATAACGATACGCGTGGCATCGACCTGATCGACGATCCCGCCGCGCAACGCCCCAATCGCCGCGCCCGAATCGCGCGCGACGGTTTCTTCCATCCCGGTGCCGACAAATGGCGCATCGGCTTTGACCAGCGGCACCGCCTGGCGCTGCATGTTCGATCCCATCAGCGCGCGGTTGGCGTCATCGTTTTCCAGAAACGGGATCAACGAGGCCGCAACCGACACGAGCTGTTTGGGGCTGACGTCCATCAGCGTGACGGTATCACGCGGAGCCATCACGAATTCGCCGTTCTGCCGCGCCGACACGAGTTCATCGCTGAACGCGCCATCGCTGGTCAGCGCGGCCGAAGCTTGCGCCACAGTGTGCTTTTGTTCTTCCATCGCCGACAGATAGACGACATCGCCGGTAACTTTGTCGTCCACCACTTTGCGATAGGGCGTTTCGATAAAGCCATATTTGTTGACCCGCGCGAATGTCGACAGCGAGTTGATCAGGCCGATATTCGGCCCTTCGGGCGTTTCAATCGGGCAGATGCGGCCATAATGCGTCGGGTGCACGTCGCGCACTTCAAACCCGGCGCGTTCGCGCGTCAGCCCGCCCGGCCCGAGCGCCGAGACGCGGCGCTTGTGCGTGACTTCGGACAAGGGATTGGTCTGATCCATGAACTGCGACAATTGCGACGAGCCGAAGAATTCGCGCACCGCGGCGACCGCCGGTTTGGCGTTAATCAGATCGTTGGGCATAACGGTCGAGACATCGACCGAGCTCATGCGTTCCTTGACCGCGCGCTCCATCCGCAGCAACCCGACGCGGTACTGGTTTTCCAGCAATTCGCCGACCGAACGTACCCGCCGGTTGCCAAGGTTGTCGATATCATCGACTTCGCCTTTGCCGTCCTTCAGGTTGACCAGTTCCTTGACCACCGCGAGAATGTCATCGGTGCGCAGCGTGGTGATCGTGTCGGGGCAATCGAGCGCGAGCCGCATGTTGAGCTTGACCCGGCCCACCGCTGACAGATCATAGCGATCACCATCGAAGAACAGCCCGCCGAACAGCGCTTCGGCCGTTTCGCGCGTCGGCGGTTCGCCCGGGCGCATCACGCGATAGATATCGGCGAGCGCATGGTCACGATCTTCGGCTTTGTCGGCCTTCATCGTGTTGCGGATCCACGGCCCGGTGCCAACGTGATCGATATCGAGCAAGTCCAGCCGGTCGATCCCGGCGCGGTCGAGCGCGTCAAGGTTTTCGGGCGTGACTTCGTCGCCCGCTTCGATCCAGATGCGCCCGGTTGCTTCGTCGATCAGATCGAGCGCCGAATAGCGGCCAAAGATTTCTTCGGTCGGGATCAGCAATTGCGCCAGCCCGTCTTTGGCCGCCTTGTTGGCGGCGCGCGGCGAAATCTTGGTTCCTGCGGCAAACACCACTTCGCCCGAAGCGGCATCGACAATATCGAAGGTCGGCTTGGTCCCGCGCCACTGGTCGAGCACGAATGGCACGCGCCAGCCGCCTTCGGCCCGCGCCCAGACCACTTTGTCGTAGAAATGATCGAGAATCTGTTCGCCGTTCAGCCCCAGCGCATACAACAGGCTGGTGACCGGCAGCTTGCGCTTGCGGTCGATCCGCACATTGACGATGTCTTTGGCGTCAAATTCGAAGTCGAGCCACGATCCGCGATAGGGAATGACTCGCGCGGCAAACAGATATTTGCCCGACGAATGCGTCTTGCCGCGGTCATGATCGAACAGCACGCCGGGCGAACGGTGCATCTGGCTGACGATAACGCGTTCGGTGCCGTTGATAAAGAACGTGCCGTTGTCGGTCATGAGCGGGATGTCGCCCATGTAGACATCCTGTTCCTTGATATCGATCAGCGACTTGGTCTCGGTGTCGTGATCGACTTCGAAAGTCGCCAGCTTGAGCGTGACTTTCATCGGCGCAGCATAAGTAATCCCGCGCTGGCGACACTCGTTGACATCGTACTTGGGCGGCTCAAGCACATAGCCGTCCTTTTCCTTGATATCGAGGCTGGCGGTGCCGGCAAAATCCTGAATCGGGAACACCGAACGCAGCGTCTTTTCCAGCCCGGACACATAGCCGGTGGCCGGATCGGAGCGCAGGAACTGCTCATACGATTCGCGCTGCACTTCGATTAGGTTGGGCATTTCCACGACTTCGTGGTTGTCACCAAAAATCTTGCGGATGCGCTTTTTCACACCGGGGCGTGAGCCGATGCCGGCAGTTGCCTTGGTCGCCATGGCGGGGATGTGCCTTTTTGCTCTTGGGGCCGGAAAACCGGCAGAAATGATGCCACGCGCGGCGGGTGGCGCCATCAAACCGCTCAAAGACCGCAAACCTCGGTCCCGCCCGGCCAGCCACAGAACGTGTCGTCCCGTTGCAGCCAAAGTGGCACCGGCTTGCAGCCTGCCGCGTCAGATGGATCGCCAAAAGTTCCTTCCGTAGCTTTCCCCCGCGCATGGGAAAGCCTTGCTCGAACCATTGGCTTGAGGGGTCAAGTAGGCGGGTTCGGCGCGCTTGTCAAACGCGCGGGGTCGGCGACGGCGACGTGGAGTCGGGCATGGCACCATCTTCGCCACGCATCAGGCGGCCCGCGCGCTGGATCGTGCGCACCAGCCGGGGTTCGACGCCGCAGCGGCAGATATTGGTGATCGCGGCGGTAATGTCGGCTTCGGTCGGATTGGCATTGCCGGTCAGGAGCGCCGTGGCGGCGATCACCAGCCCGGGCGTGCAGAACCCGCACTGAAACGCCTGTTCGGCCAGAAACGCCTGTTGCACCGGGTGGTTGCGAATCGCCGACAGCCCTTCGATCGTGGTCACGCTGCGCCCTTCGGCCTCGCCCAGCGCCAATGTGCAGCTTGGCATCGCCTGGCCATCGACGATCACCATGCAGGCCCCGCATTCGCCCGTGCCGCAGCCATATTTGGTGCCGGTCAGGTTGGCCGCTTCGCGCAAGGCCCACAACAGCGGGACATCCGGGCTCAACCTGAATTCGACCGGCTGATCGTTGACCACCAGACGCGCCACGATCACGCCGCCGCAGACACGGGGTGGGCAGCGCCGATCACGCGGCGCACCCCGGTTCGACTGCCAGATTGTCGATCAGCCGTGCACCGCCAATATGCGCCGCCACCAGCAGCCGCGCCGCCTGCCCCTGCCAGTCAGTGATCGGATCGAGCGTATCGGCGGTGCGCACATCGGCATAGTCGATGCGGTCAAACCCGGCATCGCAAAGCGCCGCGCGCAAGCGATCAAGCACGGGTTCAACCGCCTCACCCGCCACAATCGCCGCGACGCCGGCGCGCATCGCACGGTTGAGCGCCCCTGCGCGGGTGCGGTCGGCGGGGGACAAATAGCGGTTGCGGCTGCTCAGCGCCAATCCATCGGCTTCGCGCACGGTGGCAACCGCGATGATCGCGTCGGCGGACGGTTGGGCCAGATCAAGATCGCGCGCCATGCGCCGGATGATGGTCAATTGCTGCCAGTCCTTTTCGCCGAACACCGCGACATCGGGCCTGACTTGGTTGAACAATTTGAGCACGATGGTCGCCACCCCGTCGAAATGGCCGGGACGGTGCAGCCCGCACAGTGCGGCATCGAGCCCGGCAACGCCGACCGTCGTGGCAAACCCGGGGGGCAGCATTGCATCGCGCGTGGGTGCCCAGACCAGATCGACCCCCGCCGCGCGCAGCATGGCGGCATCATGGTCGGGCTGGCGGGGATATGTCGCAAGGTCCTCGTTGGCACCGAATTGCAGCGGATTGACGAAAATCGATACCGCGACGCAGTCGGCACGCGCGCGCGCGGCCTCCACCAGCGCCAGATGCCCCCGATGCAGCGCGCCCATCGTCGGCACGAGCGCGAGCGTTTTTCCCCCGCTTTTGATCGCTGCCACCGCCTTTGCCAGCGCGACGCGGGTTGAGACGGTTTGCATGGGGCAGGTCTCTCCACTATCAGGCGCGGGCGGGCTACCGGTGCCAACGCCGGATCGGCCTATCGCCGCATCGGGCAAAGGGTCAAGCGCCCGGTCTTTCGCAGCGGACCAAGAAGGAAGCGACTGTGTCCAACGGCCCACACCGGATTGTCTTTGCCAATGAAAAAGGCGGCACGGGCAAATCGACCACCGCCGTGCACGTGGCGATTGCGCTGGCCTATTCGGGCGCGCGCGTGGCGGCGATTGACCTCGACAGCCGCCAGCGCACCCTGCACCGCTATCTGGAAAACCGCGCTGAAACGCAGCGTCGCCGCGCGATTGCGCTGCCCACTGCGGCGTTTGCGGTCTATGATGGCGATAGCGCCGATGCGCTCGACACACTCACCGCGACGCTGGGTGCCGAGGCCGATTTCGTGGTGTTCGACACCCCCGGACGCGATGATCCGCTGTCGCGCCATGTCGCCACGCGCGCCGATACGCTGGTCACGCCGCTCAACGACAGCTTTGTCGATTTCGATCTGATCGGGCAAGTCGATGCCGAAACGTTCAAAGTGCGCCGCCTGTCGTTTTATGCCGAACTGATCTGGGAAGCGCGCAAGAAACGCGCGATGGCAACGCTGCGCGATGCCCGGCGCGAGATGGATTGGGTGGTGGTGCGCAACCGCACCGGCTTTACCGAGGCGCGCAACCAGCGCCGCATCGATCAGGCCTTGACCGAACTGTCGCGCCGCGTCGGTTTTCGCGTCGCCAGCGGCTTGTCCGAACGCGTGATCTATCGTGAACTGTTCCCCAGCGGGCTGACTTTGCTCGACAAAGGCCATTTGGGCGAACTCGGCACCAGCCATCTGGTGGCACGGCAGGAATTGCGCAATCTGTTGGCGGGGCTGAAACTGCCGATGCCAGCCCATGCGCTTGCGCTGGCCGCCGCGCCATGAACTTTGTGGCCGTGATTGTGCTGGGCAGCCTGGTGGTCAAAGGCGTGACCGGGCAATGGCCGTGGGTGCTGTGGCAGACCCGCGATGCACGCCAACGCGCAGAACGCGCGCGGCGCTTGCTGGGGCTGGAGGCCGATGCCGGGCGCGATGCCATCATCAGCGCGCATCGCCGACTGATTGCGCAAGTCCATCCGGATCGCGGTGGTTCGAACGCGGCGGTGCACGAAGCCAACGATGCGCGCGATATTCTGCTCGAACGGTTAGGCCCCGCCAATCGCGGCTAATGCGCGCTTTAGCCGAGCAAGCGCCATGCCGCGACACCGTAGCCGCCAACAAGCAGCGCGCCGATCAGCAGGGCTTCGACCGGAAGTTTGCCGGGCAACCACGCTGGGTTGATCACGTAGTGATAGCGCACGGGTTCGATGTCCCCGGCAGCCACCGAGGCGTGATCATCGGGTCCGATTTCGAGGGTCTTGACCGGCATATCGCGCACCATTTGCAAAGTCTGGGGCCGAGATTGCCGACCGGGCACACGCTGTCGCGCGGCGATAGATCGGGAATCGAGTGAGTCTGGCGGCAATCCCGCGAATGCGGTGCAAATTGTATCGATATCGGATGCAATGTGCGCCGGGCAAAAATCCGGTGCCCGAATGGGTGCACAATCGGCTAGGGACCAGCGCACACAAGTGCCTCCCCCAACAGGCAGGGCAATCGCATATGGAATCTAGCGCCTCCCCCTTTGGGGGAGGTGGCAGCCCGCAGGGCTGACGGAGGGGGCGCAACTTCTCGAAACCGCACGATATTCTTCCCGTCGCGGGGGGGGGGGGGGGGGGGGGGGGGGGGGGGGGG
>CAINGT010000014.1 GCA_903848655.1 uncultured Sphingomonadales bacterium | reverse complement strand
TTTCGGGCGTTAAAACCCCCTCCCCAACCCCTCCCCTATGGGGAGGGGCTTTCATCACCGCTCCGTCTGCAGGGATTGTGCAACCTTATGGCACTGATTTAATTGTAAAAAATCTGGGCCGAAAGATGCGCGCATCCCATAGCCCGCTGGGGGAGGTGGCAGCGCGTAGCGCGGGGTGCGACGCGCAAAATATCGTGCGGTTTCGTGAAGTTGCGCCCCCTCCGTCAGCCCTGCGGGCTGCCACCTCCCCCAAAGGGGGAGGACCTAGGGTAACTCACGCCGAAGTGTCGGTCAGTGTGCTCCGTATCTTTGTGCAAGACTTCATATGCCATGGCCCTGCGGTTGGGGATCGGGGCTCTCGGCTTGGTGAGAGCGAGGCGACACGCGCTTACCCTGCCAGTGCTTCAAGCGCGGACCGGTCGATCACTTCGACATCGCGGCGCGATGGCAGGTCGATCACGCCATCAGCTTTGAGCCGGGTGAACTGGCGACTGACGGTTTCAATGGTCAGGCCGAGCAGATCGGCGACTTGCTGGCGCGAAAATGGCAGGGTGAAGCGCCGGGCCGGGACGAGCGCTGTGCTACAGGCCGGATCACCAAAGCGGTCGGCCATGTCCAGCAAAAATGTTGCCAGCTTTTCCGGCGCGGTCTTGCGCCCCAACAGCATCATCCACGCGCGGCTGCGGTCAAGCTCTGCCAGTGTGCGTTCGAGCAATTTGTGTTCGAGTTCAGGATGTTCGCGCGCAAAGCGGTCAAAATCGTTGCGTGCAAACACGCAGACCCGCGCATCGGTCAGCGCAACCACGCTCGCGCGGCTGGTCTGGCCAAACGGGCGGCCGATGAAATCGGACGGATAGGCCACGCCAACGATCTGTTCGCGGCCGTCGCCGGTCGATGTGGTCAGTTTCAGCACGCCTTCGATCACATTGGCGACGAGCAGCGAATCATCGTCCTCCCAGATCAACGGCTCACCCGCCGCGACCGAGCGACGGCGGCCCATCATGCTGAGCGCGTGGATTTCGCGATCATGCAGTCCCGCGCAGATCGCCCGGTTGCGCACGACGCATGTTTCACAGGGTGACATACGGCGGGCTTACCAAACTATGACAGCTTAATCACGCACAAACAGGCTGGCGAGTTCGACATGGGTGGACCAGCGAAACTGCCCGACCGCGCGCAAGCCTGCCAGCCGGTAACCGCCCGCGATCAGCATGGCGGCATCGCGCGCCCAACTTGCCGGGTTGCACGCGATATAGACCACCCGCGCCACGTGGCTGGCGGCGATCAGCGCAATCTGATCGCGCGCGCCGGCGCGCGGCGGATCGAGCAGGATCGCGGCAAAGCGGTCAAGCTCATCGACTTGCAACGGGTTGCGATAGAGATCGCGGTGCAGCGCGTGCACCGCTCGCCCATGCTGCCGCGCCGCCGCCTGACACGCCAGATGGGCATCGCGCGCCGCCTCTGCCGCCAGCACTTTGGCCCCCCCGGCGGCGAGCGCGAACGCGAATGTCCCCAGCCCGGCAAACAGATCGGCGACGGTCGCCGCCCCCGCCAACCATTCGCGCGCCGCATCGACGAGTGCCGCTTCGCCATCGGCAGTAGCCTGAAGGAATGCGCCGGGGGGCAGCGGCACCGGGGTTGCGCCCAGCGTGATCGTCACCGGTTCGGGTTCCCAAACGGTGTCCGGGCCATAGCCGCTGTCGATGGTCAGCCGCGCAAGGCGATGGGCGCGGGCAAATTCGCCAATGGCTTCGGTGGCCGCAAGGCCTTCGACCGTCAGCCCCGACAGCCCCAGCGCCACGCCCTGATCGGCCAGAGTCATGTCGATATCGACCGCCAGTTTGCGGTCCTTGCGCGCGGCCAGCAACGCGCGCAGCGGCGCGATCAGCGCGAACAGCGGCGGCGCGAGCACGGCGCACTGCTTGACATCGACCAGCCGGTGCGACGCCGCTTCGCGAAACCCCAGCACCACCCGGGTGCCGATGGCCTGGGCATGAAGGCTGGCGCGGCGGCGGGTGAACGCGGGCGAAACATGCGCGGGCACGACCGGCCCCGGATCGATTCCTTGCCCACGCGCCGCGCCCGCCACGCGGTCGGCCACGAATTCCGCCAGCGCCCGGTCCGACAGATGCTGCACCTGGCACGCACCGCACGCGGGAAAATGGCGGCAGACCGGCGCGACATGGTCGGGGCCGAGCGTCAGGCTGCCATCGGCCTCGATCACATCGCCGGGCGCGGCCAAAGCCCTGTGTCGGCCATCGGCGGTGGCACCATCACCTTTGGCGGCAACCCGCACGATCAGTCCTGATTGCGTCATAGCGCGGCGCTTACCGCCAGACGCACTGCCAGCGCAAGGTCAGTGGCGGCAAAGGCGGGGCCGGCCCGCCGTGCCGCCTCGCCATGCAGCCACACGCCCTCGCACGCCGCCTGCCAGCCATCGCGCGTTACTGCCAGACGGCTGGCGATAATCCCGGCCAGCACATCGCCGCTGCCCGCCACCGACAGCCAGGGTGAGGCGCGCGGGGCCACCATTACCCGTCCATCGGGCGCGGCGATCACCGTATCGGGGCCTTTGGCGACCACGACTGCCGCGCTCGCGTGCGCCAGCGCGGTGGCGCGATCGCGTTTTGGCCCGAGCGGTTCTAGCCCGAATAGGCGTTCCAGCGCGACCAGTTCGCCCTCGTGCGGGGTCAGCACCGTGGGTGTGCCGCGTTGCCCGCGCGGCAACAACAGCAGCGCATCGGCGTCGATCACCGTCGGCACCGCGCGATGCAGCGCCGCCGCCAGCCGGTCGCGGCCCGTATCGTCGCGCCCCAGCCCCGGCCCGACGAGCACCGCCGCCAGCCGGGGATCGGCCAAAGCCGCGCAAGGCGGATCGCGCCGCACCACCAGATCGGGCGGAACCACGCCCGGATCGGCTTGCGCGACCAGTTGCACATAGCCCGCCCCGCCGTGCTGCGCCGCCAGCGCCGCCAGCACCGCCGCGCCCGGCATCGCCCCGCCGACAATCGCCAGCAATCCGCGCCGGTATTTGTGCGCATCGGCGGCCGGAGCCAGCAGACGCGGCGCGGTCAGCACGTGCGCCGCGCCGGGCACGGCTCCAACGCCGATATCGACCCACCGCAGCGCACCCATTCGCGCGGCGGCGGGCATCGCAAAGTGCGCGTGCTTCCACGCCCCCAGCGCCAGCGTCAGGTCAAAGCACGGCCCATCCGCATTCAACACCGCGCCGCTGTCAGCCGCAATGCCGCTCGGCAGATCGATGGCGATGCGGGTGCCGTGGCTGCGCCCCAGCGCCACCAGCAAGCCCGCCAGATCGGGCGCAACGGCGCGGGTCAGCCCGCTGCCGAACAGGCAATCGACCAGCACCGCGCCCGGGGGCACGACAGCCGGAATGCCGTCGATCACCATACCGCCAAATTCGGCGCGCGCCGCGCGCGCTGCCGCAGTGCCCGGTGGCAGCGGCGCGATCACATGTACCGCCCCGCCCAGATCGCGCGCAGCCAAGTTCTGCAAATGGCGCGCGATCACATAGCCATCGCCGCCATTGTTGCCCGGCCCGCACAACACCGTCACCGTGCGGCCAGCGGCAATGCGGTGCACCCATGCGCCCGCACTATTCCCGGCCAACCGCATCAGGCTGTCAACCGATGCACCGTCTGCGATCAGCGCCGCTTCGGCAGCGCGCATCTGTGCCACGGTTAGAACTTGCGCACTACAGCCGTGGTGGGGATCGGTCAGCACTGCACCATATTCGCCTTTATACCCGCACCTGACCATCCGGCGCATCGCGCCGCCGGTCAAGCAAAACCGGGTCCGCGCGCCGGTCACCCCGCCTCGACCGGGATCGCGGTCTTGTAAACAATCGGGCGCAGCGCAAAGCTGGTGGTGACTTGTCCGACCCCGTCGATCCGCGTCAGCTTGTGGCGCAGAAATTCTTCAAACGCGGTCAGCGAGCGGACGATCACGCGCAATTGATAATCGGCATCGCCGGTCATCAGATAGCATTCCATCACTTCGGCAAACCCGGTTACCGCGCTTTCAAACGCGGCCAAATGGCGGTCATCCTGCCGATCGAGCCGCACACGCACAAAGGCGGTGACCCCCAGTCCGACGCTTTCGGGATCGACCAGCGCGACATAGCGCGTGATGACCCCCGAACTTTCCAGCAGTTTCAGCCGCCGCAGGCACGGACTGGGCGACAGCCCGACCCGTTCGGACAGGTGCTGGTTCGCCATCCGGCCATCGCCCTGCAACTGCGTCAGAATCGCACGGTCAATCTGGTCAAGCGCGAGTGTTGGCATGAATCACCACTAATCTGTGTTTGATAATCATAATCTGCCATTTTCATGGCGCATAAGGGCGTATTTGGCAAGGACTTGCCCCACCCTGCGGTGGTAAACGTCATGCTTGCTCCGGAGTTTGCTTGCCATGGCCACGATTACCCAGCCTGCCCGCACCGATATTGCCCAAGCGCTCGACCAGATCGAGGCGCGGTTGCGCTGGCTGTCAGCGTGGACGATCCACAACGCCAATGCCCTGCGCCCCAAGCGTGATGGGCTGAAAGTCGGCGGCCATCAGGCGAGCTGCGCGTCGATGACCGCGATCATGGCGGCGCTCTATTTTCACGCGCTGCGCCCGCAAGACAAAGTCGCGGTCAAGCCGCACGCCGGGCCGGTGCTGCACGCGATCCACTATCTGCTCGGCAACCAGAGCCTTGACCAATTGCAGCGGTTTCGCGGGCTGGGCGGGGCGCAAAGCTATCCCAGCCGCACCAAAGACGCGATTCCGGTCGATTTTTCCACCGGCTCGGTCGGGCTGGGGGTGGCGATCACCGCATTCAGCAGTCTGGTGCAGGACTATCTGATCGCGCATGGCCAAGTGCGCGAAGCCGATGCCGGGCGGATGATCGCGCTGATGGGCGATGCCGAACTCGATGAAGGCAATATCTATGAATGCCTGATCGAAGGTTACAAGCACGATTTGCGCAATTGCTGGTGGGTGGTCGATTACAACCGCCAGTCGCTCGACAGCACGACCGCGGATCGCATGTTCCGCCGCTTTGACGATATTTTTGAAACGTGCGGTTGGCGGGTTATCACGCTCAAACATGGCAAACTGCAAGCCGCGCTGTTTGCCCGGCCCGGCGGGCAAGCGGTCGAAGACTGGATCGATACGTGCCCCAACGCCGAATTCGCCGCGCTGACATATCTCGGCGGCGCGGCATGGCGTGACCGGCTGACGCGCGATATCGGTGCCAAGCCGCACGTCGCAGCTCTGCTCGCCAGCCTGTCGGATGACGACCTGGCGGCGGTGATGACCAATCTGGGTGGCCATTGCACCGAAACGCTGATCGAAGCGTTCGATCAGGCGCAGGATGACACGCCGACGCTGTTCATCGCTTATACTGTCAAAGGCTATGGCCTGCCGCTCGCGGGGCACAAAGACAACCATTCGGGGATGATGAACCCCGGCCAGATCGCGACTCTGCGCGATACCATGGGGATTGCCGAATGCGCGGAATGGGACCCGTGGGCCGGGCTGGGCGACAATGCCGCCGCCGCGCTCAAGGCGTTTGTCGCCAATTCCGCACTGGCGCGCAAGTCGCGCGAAAGCGCGGGGGATCGTGTGCCAGTGCCCGCCGTGCTGCCCGCGCCCACCGGGGACGATCTGTCCACCCAAGCCGCGTTCGGGCGGATCCTGCTCGATCTGGCCAAATCGGGCGAACCGCTCGCCGACCGGATCGTCACCACCGCGCCCGATGTGACCCAGACCACCAATCTTGGCGCTTTTGTCAACCAGCGCGGGCTGTTCCGGCGGCAGGAACTGGCAGACGTGTTCCACAGCGCCAAGATCCCTTCGGCGCAGAAATGGGCGCAACACGCCGCAGGCCAGCACATCGAACTGGGGATTGCCGAAAACAACTTTTTCCTGATGCTGGCGGCGCTCGGGCTGGCCGCGCCGCATTTCGGCACGCGGCTGTTTCCGGTCGGCACGGTCTATGATCCGTTCATTGCGCGCGGGCTCGATGCGTTGAACTATGGCTGTTATCAGGATGCGCGGTTCCTGCTGGTCGGCACGCCTTCGGGGCTGACGCTGGCTGCCGAAGGCGGCGCGCACCAGTCGATCAACACCCCGCTGATCGGCATGGGCCAACCCAACCTGACGACATTCGAACCCGCCTTTGCCGATGAACTCGCGGTGATGATGCGCTGGGCCTTTGCGCATATGCAAGATGCCGATGGCAGCTCGGTCTATCTGCGGCTGTCGACGCGCGTCATCGCGCAACCCGCGCGCGCGGATGACACGTGGATCGCCGATGCGCTCAACGGCGGGTACTGGTTGCGCGCACCCGGCCCGAATGCCGAAGCGGCCATCGTGTTCAGCGGCGCGGTCGCGCCCGAAGCGCTGGCGGCGTGGGACCTGCTGATTGGCGATATGCCAGGCCTTGGTCTGCTCAATGTCACCTCGCCCGATCTGCTTCATCGCGGCTGGTCCACAGCACGCGCCGCGCGCTGGACCGGAGGGGCGTCCGCCTGCCATGCACAAACGCTGCTGAACGCTTTGCCCGCCGGTGCCGGGCTGGTAACCGTGCTCGACGGTTCACCCGGCGCGCTGTCGTGGCTGGGTGCGGTGAGGGGAATGCGCGTCAGCCCGCTCGGCACCGACCGCTTTGGCCAGACCGGCGATCTGCCCGACTTGTACCACGCCTACCGGCTCGACACCGACGCCATCATCGACGCCGCCGCCGATCTGGTGCTGGGGGGATAGCAAACCAGCCCCTCCCCCTTTGGGGGAGGTGGCAGCGCATAGCGCTG